>NZ_JBQCMZ010000015.1:0-114831 GCF_051964675.1 Cytobacillus sp. SAFR-174
TAATTCAAGTATATAAAAAATACCTGTAGGTTGAACACTCTCTTTTTCGAGTGTCCTTCCTACAGGTACCATTTTAGCTCTTTGCTTTTCTTCTATCAATCTTTATTTCCCTTTAAACACAGGCTTTCTTTTCTCAATAAAGGCCTGGATTCCTTCTTTGTGATCCTCTGTTTGCCGCATTTTATGCTGGCCTAGCTTTTCGAGCTCAAGCACTTTCAGCAGGAGCGGCCGGTTTTTATCAGCAAGAATTTTCTTTGTCTTAATCATTGCTTCTGTCGGTCTGTTCAGCCATTGGCTTAATTTCGCATCAACTGCTGTGCTTAAATCTGCTTCTGCTATTTCGTGAATCAGCCCCATTTGCAGAGCTTCATCTGCAGTCAGCACTTTTCCTTCCCAGATTAAATGCTTCGCTTTATCTTCGCCAATGCGCTGCTGCAGGAAGAAATGAGCCCCTCCGTCAGGAATTAAGCCGATTCCAATAAAATTCATGGCAAGTTTGCTGTTCCTGTCTGCCAATATATAATCAGTGGCAAGGGCCAGGCTTAGGCCCAAGCCGGCAGCTGCCCCTGTTACAGCACTGATGGTCAGCTTCGGCATGCTATAAAGAGTTACAGCCAGCTCGCTGATGCAATCCATCACATCCGGGAAATCGCTTTCATTTGTTTCCAAAAGCATTGTTTTAATATCTCCGCCTGAGGAAAATGCGCGGCCCCTTCCTTTCAATACAACAATATCAATCTCATCCATTTGGCCAATATCTTTCATAGCAGCCAGGAGTCCTTTGAGCATTTCTACATTCAATGCGTTCAATGATTCAGGCCTGTTCATTTCAACCGTCGCCACACGCCCATCAAACTGCACGCTGACAGTCTCAGTTACAAAATCTGTTGTCAAAATCTTTCCCCTCCTTTAAATACTTCTTTTATTATAAAGAGTATTATTATATTTAAAAAGTGTTTTGTCTAAAAATTTTTAATTTTGTCACTTATTTTCCACTTCTTCGATACGCTCTCTCTATTAAACCATTTGGCTAAGTTATGAACTATTTTAATGATATTAAAAAAACAGCATCCCCAAAAAGATGCTGTAAATGACCCATTTTTACTTTGCATGACCTGTATATTCTTTTTGGACCTGCTCTCTTAAAGCCATTTTGAGGAATTTTCCTACAGAGGTTTTTGGTATTTCCTCAAAGAAAAGTATTTCATCCGGAAGCCACCATTTTGCAAATTGCGGCTTCAGGAAATCATAAAGCTCCTCTTTTGTGGTCTGCCCTTTAAATGGCTCTTTCAGAACAACGCATGCAACCGGCCTCTCCTGCCATTGCTCATGCGGGACAGCAACAACCGCTGCTTCAAATACCGATTCATGAGCCATTAAGGCATTTTCGATATCAACGGAAGAAATCCACTCCCCTCCGCTTTTAATTAAATCTTTTGTCCGGTCAACGATTTTCATAAATCCTTCTTCATCAATGGTAACCACATCTCCCGTGTAGAGCCAGCCATCACGGAATGCTTCATTCGTCCGTTCATCTTTATAATATTCAGAAGCGATCCATGGCCCTCTTATAGCGAGTTCCCCCATTTCCTTTCCGTCCCATGCTGCTTCCCCATCCTTGCCGGCAATCTTCATTTCCAGCCCAGGTACAAGAATGCCCTGTTTGGCTTTTATATCCAGCTTCTCTTCTGCTGATAGCTCTTCCTGATAGCTTTTTAAAGTCGAAATAACAACAAGCGGGCTTGTTTCAGTCATTCCATAGGCATGCATGAATGGAATTTTGTGCTTTTGCTCGAAGGCTTTAATCATGCCTTTTGGCGCTGCCGAACCTCCACATAGTACCGATCGGAGTGAGCTCATATCATATTTATTTTCATCAAGTTCTTTTAATAATCCGAGCCAGATTGTAGGCACTCCGGCTGTTATGGTAACTTTCTCAGATTGAATAAGCTCTGCCAGAAGTTTAGGTGTAAAATATGGCCCCGGCAATACAAGAGTGGTTCCAAACCAGACAGCAGCAAACGGCAGCCCCCATGCGTTTACATGAAACATCGGCACTACCGGAAGAGCGATATCTTTCTCGCTGACAGCTGCACTGTCTGCCATCCCAAGTGCCATACTGTGAAGGACAATTCCCCTATGGGAATAGACGACCCCTTTAGGGTTGCCTGTAGTTGCTGAGGTATAGCACATTCCCGCTGCCGAATTTTCATCCAGATCATCAGGAAATTCATAGGCACCGCCTGCTTCATTGATAAGCTTTTCATAGTGGAAAACCGGTGAAAGAGAAGTCTCAGGCAGTTCTTCTTCATCTGTCATAATGATGAACGCCTTGACCGTCTTCAATTTATCTTTAACCTTCTCAATTAGCGGGACAATGTCAGGGTCGATCAGCAGCACTTTATCTTCTGCATGGTTAATAATATATGTAATATGCTGAGGTGACAGACGGATATTAATCGTGTGGAGAACGGCTCCGCTGCATGGGATTGCGAAATAAGCCTCCAGGTGGCGATGATGGTTCCATGCAAGTGTTCCGACCTTATCTCCTCTTTCCACTCCCAGCTTTTGCAGGCTTTCTGCCAGCTTCCTGGTCCTTTCTGCAATCTCCTTATATGTCAATCTCTGAATTCCGCCGGCCGTTCTTGATACGACCGTTTTCTTTGGAAAATACTTTTCTGCCCGCCTGATCATTTGCGTCATAGTCAAAGGTGTCTGCATCATCATTACAATTCCCCCTTTTTAGAAAACGCTTACATTTAGAGTCATAGAGATCTATGATCTTTTACCTATTCATTCTCTTTATTTTCAGGAATTCCTTTAATATTTTTCTTAATTTTCCAAAATATTTTCATAAAAAAATCCCCGCCTATTCGGCTAGGGATTCATGTTTATTAAATAGCTCTTTTAATATTTTCAATTTCTCATCTGTATAATGTTTAAAACTGTCATTATACGATTTTGGATCCTTCGGGTTTGCAAAATGAGTGATTTTTCCTGTCTCAGGATCAATGAACTTACTGGAAGCCCCACATCCAAGCCCGATAATTGTCTGCTGTTCTTCCATAATCATAATGTTATAAATGCTTTCCTGGTTTGGAAGGGCATAGCCGACATTTTCAAGATTGCCGAGAATATTCTTCTGGCGGTAGAGATAATAAGGATGGTAATTATGCACTTTCGTCCAATCCTCAGCCATGTCCATCATTTTTTCAATCTCTTCACGATCGGCAACTTTATATTTTTGCTTGTTCTTTGTCATTTCCGAAGCTCGTTTAAAGGATAAAGTATGAACAGTCAGGGATTCCGGCATTAGTTTTTCTGTTTCACCCAGAGTATGCGCAAATTCCGGAACACCTTCTCCAGGCAATCCAATGATCAAATCCATATTGATATTGTTCATGCCCATATTACGGGCCAAATGGAATTTATCCACGGTTTCTTCTACTGTGTGGTGACGGCCAATCGCTTTCAAGGTCTCCTGAATATAGGACTGAGGATTGATGCTGATACGGTCAATATTCCATTTTTTAAGCACTTCAAGCTTTTCAGGTGTAATCGTATCCGGACGGCCTGCTTCCACAGTGACCTCCCGAATGTTTTCTACATCTGGAAAAGATTCATACATTTCCTCATAAAGCATATCCATCTCTTCTGCCGTAATGCTTGTCGGGGTCCCTCCGCCATAATAGACAGTGGTGATTTTTACATTATTTTCTTTTAGCCAAACACCAATTTTGCTCATTTCAAAATGAAGGCCGCCAAGAAATGAGTTAACAGAACCCTGCCTGCCATTAATCGCATAGGCAGGAAAAGTACAATACGCGCACTTTGTCGGGCAGAACGGAATGCCAATATATATGCTTACCTCATTTTTTAGGTCATAAAGATCCGGCACAACAGCAAGCTGCCGGTCAACAATATTCTGCATAAGCTGAATTTTTTCATCTGTTATCAAGTACTCTTCCTTCAGCTGCTGATGAGCTTCCTTGAGAGGTGTCTGATTCTGCATGGCACGGTGAAGCAATTTTGTGGGACGGACTCCGGTCAGAATCCCCCACTTTTGAGTAATGCCAGTCCAGTCCTGCAAAACAGTCAGGTATACATGTGATACTGCATTCTTAACTTGCCTGAAAGTCTCTTTTTCTGACTCAGCCGGAACAAATTCCTTTTCAAAATTGGCTGTAAGGTTCCTGCTGTCTTTATCAG
Source organism: Cytobacillus sp. SAFR-174 (assembly GCF_051964675.1). Taxonomy (NCBI): domain Bacteria; kingdom Bacillati; phylum Bacillota; class Bacilli; order Caryophanales; family Bacillaceae; genus Cytobacillus; species Cytobacillus sp. SAFR-174. Next base: position 4,210 of record NZ_JBQCMZ010000015.1, read on the forward strand.
TAAGCTTTGCAATGGCTTTAATGCGATCTCCTTGCTCAAGCTGAAAAGAAATTGTCAAATCTGCTGCAGCATTCTTACCAAGCACCACTTCACATTCTTCAAAAAAGAGGTTCCCGATCAGCCGAAGCGGCCGATGGAACCGTTCATCCTGTATGCCTAAAATTGAAATGTTCAAATCTATCACCTTTTTTTAGAAAATATAATAAATCTGCCGGTGTTTCATCTCACTGACGGCAGCTGCAGAGTCTTTATTATTCATGTTGACAAACTCCTTTTAGTGTACAGAAATGGGGAAACAAGGTCAATATCAGGGAAGTGAATCCCATTGGATCGCTTTGTTTATTTCCCTCTCTTTTTCTCTTTCTCTTTATCCAATGCCTGAATCAAAAAGAGAGCCCATCTGCCTGACTGGACTCTCTTTCATTCATTTTATTTTAACAGATTCATTTTCTTCAGGAAATCGATTGGATGCTGTTTGCGGAAATGTTCTTTAACCATGTAGCTTACGCCGCTCTGGTCATTGGATCGTGTCAGCCAGTCTGCTGCTTTTTTTACTTCTGCCGGGGCATTGCCCATTGCCACACCCAGACCGGCGGCTTCAATCATTTCCAGATCATCTCCAGAATCTCCTATAACGACCATTTGATTTCTGGAAATCCCAAGGTGCTCACATAAATAGAGCAAACCATTCAGCTTTGAAACTCCGGCAGGAACAATGTCCATCCTCAGATCATTCAGTTTAATGACTTCCACATTTTCAAACATGCCCCAAATGGCTGTCTTAGCATCCTCAAGGTCTTCTTTATCTTCAAAGTACACTTCAATTTTCGGCGGTGTAACAGGCTCATCTAAAATGGTGTCACTTAATGAATCCACAAACTGCTGGGAATAAAAAATGGGATCACCGGTTGTAAAAACAGTTTTAGCAAGCATATTGGTATTGAGCTTCGTTTTGTTGGCAAGGGAATATTTTTCGTGCACCAGCCTGATTTGACAGGTAAAGCCTTCAAGCAGGCGCACGATTTCAAACGTTTCATCTTCTTGAATCCTTTTTACAAAGATCGGCTTTTCCTGGGAAGCTGCAATATATGCCCCCCTGTGGGTGACCAGCAAAGAATTGATTTTCAATGCTTTAGCCACTTTTTTCGCGGATGGAAAGCTTCTGGACGTAACAAGTGTTACATAGATCCCCTTTTGCTGCACATATTCTATCGCTTCTTTTGTTGATTTATGAAGTCTTCCATTTGATTGGAGTAGTGTTCCGTCTATGTTTAAAGCAAGCATTCTGTATATCATCCAATTTGCCCCCTATTCTCGGTGTAAAATTGTCCTATTACACTTTTATGAAGGGAAGGACTTGATTAGAACATAACATGGACAATGTGGAAATATATTTTCATAGCTTAAGATCTTAATGATTTTCCGATCATGAGATATAAAAATGATAAATTATTCATTTACATTTTGTTTGCTCCGTATTAAGATGGAGTCATAAAAAAACTGCATATCCAAGTTTTGCACTAGGGGAGCTTTTTGGCTGAGAAGAACAATCCGTTCTGACTCTTATCACCCGATCTGGATAATACCAGCGTGGGGAAGTGCAGGTGAACGGCTATCATTCTAGTGTATTGATACATTCAACTGCATTTCCTTATGGGAATGCAGTTTTTTATTTTCATTATTACTAGGAGGATGGCAAAATGCAGGGAAATTTTTTATGTGGAACTAGTGAAATTACAGGGTGCAGGTTTTCAATTTACCCAATGACTGACAGGTTTGCAGATGTTATTTTATCAGCTCTAAAAGAAGTGGACAAGAGTAAGGTATGGATGGAAACAGATGATGTGAGCACCTGTGTGCGAGGCAGGTCTATTCATGTTTTCGATGTGGTCAAAGCTATTTATCTTGAAGCAGTTAAGCATGGAGACCATGTAGTGTTTAACGGCACTTTTTCAAATGGATGTCCCGGTGATACTGCAGGCGATGCTTATCTTGCTGAAAATGAGGAACGGGCGAATGAAGAATCAGCAGCAGGGATCAGCCAGGAAGTCGCTGTCCAGTTCGCCCTTTATCCGATGGGTATTCCTGATTACATGAACGTTATTATGGACCAGGTCGAGCTCGCAGCGAATCGGGGAACTTTTACTAAAGGGGTGCATTATGCTTCAAGACTAGATGGAGATGCACACGCTGTGTTTAAAACACTTGAGGATGCTTTTGAAAATTGCAAGAAAAGCGCTTCTACGCATATTGTTATGACGGTGAATATGTCAGCCAATAGTCCTTCCAAAAAGGGGGCTGAGTAATATGCTCGACAAGTGGAAGCTTCGTGAGGTCATTGTCCTGTCTGTACTCGCAGTTGTGTTTGCAGTTGTTTACCTGGTGTTCATGCACTTTGGCAACGTGCTATATGGAATGTTCGGCTTAATTGGCTATGATCTTATTTTTGGCATTTGGTTTATTGTTTCGATCATCGCAGCGTACATAATCAGAAAACCCGGTGCAGCCTTTTTATCGGAAACCATCGCTGCAGCCATTGAAGTCATGATCGGCAACGCAGTTGGTCCCCGTCTGATTCTGTCAGGGATGATTCAGGGGATTGGAGCGGAAGCTGTTTTTGCGGCCACGAAATGGAATAATTACCGGACATGGGTTTTAATTGCTGCAGGCATGGGTTCTTCTGTTACTAGTTTTATTTGGGGCTATTTCATTTCCGGCTATACGGCCCTCTCACCCGGTTATGTAACGGCTATGTTTTTTGTGAGGCTGATCAGCGGTGCTTTACTAGCTGGATTGCTGGGCAAATGGCTGAGCGAGAGCCTTGCGAAAACCGGGGCATTGAACAGCTTTCCAATTGGAAAAGAGCTGAAAAGGGGAAAACCGGAAAATGGAATTACAGGATAACCGGCATATATTAATAACTGAACAGCTTTCCTTCAGGTATGAAGATGTGAAAAAACCAATTATAAAAAATGTGCAATTCAGCCTTTATCCAGGGGAAGCAGTTCTATTATTGGGCCCAAGCGGCTCGGGAAAAAGCACACTTGCTTTCTGCTTAAATAAGTTGTATCCCGAGGCCGTTGATGGCAAATTGGACGGGACTATTTCATTCAAAGGAAAGATGATGGAAGAGTTCGGCCCTGGCGAAATTAATCAGCACATTGGCATTGTGTTTCAGGACCCTGAAAGCCAATTTTGCATGACCACAGTCGAGGATGAGCTGGCATTTGGGCTTGAGAATTTGAAAACACCTCCTGAAGAAATAGAGAGTAAGATTGATGAAGCATTGGAGCTTGTTCATCTTTTGCCATATAAACATTCCTTAATCCACACTCTTTCCGGGGGCCAAAAGCAAAAGCTTGCACTGGCATGTGTTTTATCATTAAAACCGGATATCCTGATTTTGGACGAACCGACAGCAAATCTGGACCCTGCTTCAAGCTATGAACTTACCCGCATCATCAAAGAGCTTAAAGAGAACCAGGCATTTTCTCTTCTAATAATTGAGCACAGGCTGGATGATTGGATTGATTTGACCGACCGCTGCGTGGTGCTAAACCGGGATGGCGAAATTTTATTTAATGGAAGCACCGCAGAATGCTTTAATCAATATGCAGAAGAACTTCTGCATGAGGGCATCTGGCTGCCAAGCGCGGTTAGAGCCGGCCTATCAGGAAAAAAAGAAGGTATTTACAAAGGGGAAAAACTCCCGTTAACTGATCGGGAATTAATCGCCGGATTTGCAAATCCCTTTAGCGCACTTCAGAATTTAGACAACCGGAAGAACAAACACCAAGCTCTTGAAGAGCAGATCATCCTATCAGCAGAGAACCTATCTTTTAATAAAGCTGGTAAGGACTTGCTAAGAAATATTAGTTTTTCAGTAAAAAAAGGCGAATTTGTGGCAATTGCCGGTTCAAACGGATCAGGAAAAACAACGCTTTCCAGACTGCTGGCTGGTCTATATACCCCTTCCAAAGGCAAAATTCTTTTTTATGACCGCCCTCTTTCCCAATGGAAGGAGCAGAAGTTAAGACAGAAATCAGGTTACGTTTTTCAAAATCCCGAACACCAATTTATTGCTGATTCTGTCTTTGATGAAATTGCTTTTAGTCTAAAGATACAGCAGATTCCTGATGCCGATATTCAAAAAACAGTTGAGGCTGCTCTTCTTCAAGTGGACTTGCTCCAGTACGCTGACATGCATCCTTTTTCCTTAAGCCAGGGGCAAAAGCGGCGGCTTAGTGTCGCATCAATGCTTGTGAATGACCAGGAACTGCTCCTCCTTGATGAGCCAACCTTTGGACAGGATGCCAGGACGTCCGGGGAGCTTATGAAGCTATTGGTAACAAAAATTCAATGCGGAGGTTCCGTGGTGATGATCACCCATGACATGGAAATCCTCCATTCCTATGCGGACAAAGTGGTTGTTCTTTCAGAAGGAGAGAAGATTTACGAGGGTTTGCCTGATGCATTATGGAAGAAAGATGAGATTATGAAAATTGCTTCCCTAAAGGTTCCTTACATAGAAAAACTCAGGAACGATATCAAGTCCATGGCAGGGAGGGAAAAGCTTGTTCTTACATGAATTTAACCCCAGCATTAAAGCATTCACTGTGATAGTCTGTGTGTTAATTCTATCGGTTTTCTTTGATCCCGTTACACCTTTTCTGACCTTAGTGATGACTGCAGCAGCCACCTTTATTTTTGGAAGAGTTTCATTCAAAAGATGGATTCTGCTTTTCTCGCCATTTATTTTCATGGCTGCAATATCTATTTGGTCAGCTTTAATTTTTTCTAAAACGATTGAAGGAGAAACCATATTATGGACATGGGGGATCTTCACATTGACTGAGGAGGGCTTTTTGCGCGCCCTCTCCCTTGGAATGAGGGTATTAAGCTTTACCTCTCTGTCCCTTCTGTTCATTTTAACTACAAAGCCGACAGAATTTCTGCTCAGTTTAATGCAGCAATGCAGGCTCCCTCCAAAGCTTGCATATGGAATTATGGCAGGCTACCGGTTTTTGCCATTAATGAAAGAAGAATTTGAGATTATACGAAGCGCCCACCGGATCAGGGGAGTACCCAAAGCCGGGACATTTCCGGAAAAAATGGCTGAGCTTAAGAGATATACAGTTCCTCTCCTTGCCGGAGCGATTCGTAAAGCTGAGAGGACGGCCATGGCAATGGAATCAAAAGGGTTTACCGGAGATAAAAACCGGGATTTTTATCATAAAATCTCGGTTTCCTGGAAAGATTGGGCTTATTTTACCTTCTTTATAGGGGCAGTACTGGCTAGTGCCTATATTTCATGGCTTTTCGGGTTTTTACAGCTTTATAATGGCGAACTTTAACAGCTTATTCTTGATTTCTGTGCGGATAGCACCTTTTTATGTCGGATGGAGCAATTTTATGTACGCATAAAATTTTTTCTGTAAGTACAGCTCCAATTTATGTGCGGAAAGCGGCTAAGAGCCGTACCCGCCTTTTTCACACACGAAAAAATACCATAAAATACCACAAACAACTATGAATAAATCTTATTTACTCTCCTAAAGCTATAATTGTAACAATCAAGAAAACTACACCAAGGAGATGATTTACATGGCAAGAAACAGCAATTCTAATCAGCTTTTAGTATCAGGAGTCAGTCAGGCAATTGATCAAATGAAGTATGAAATTGCAACAGAATTCGGTGTGAACCTTGGCCCGGAAACATCTTCAAGAGCAAATGGATCAGTAGGCGGAGAAATTACGAAGCGCCTTGTGCAAATGGCTGAGCAGCAGCTTGGCGGAGCACGCTAGTCCAAAAACGAAATCATAGTAAAATAAAATGCCGCTTCCAGCTAATCCCGGAAGCGGTTTTTCACCCTATTTAAGCATATTCAATATATCATCCACTGCCTCAAAAAGAGATGACGCCTGGATATCTGCACTAGTTGGATCAGAGCCGATAAAAACAGTTTTACAGCCTGCCTTCTTACCCGCCTCAATGTCCCGTTCATGATCGCCTACCATAATGCTTTTAGTTAGATCAAGATTGTGCCTTCCAGCCAAATCCACCAGCATGCCTGCATTTGGCTTGCGGCATTCACAGCCTGCTTTCGGCTTATGAGGGCAATAGGCAACCTCTTTAATATGTCCCCCTTTTACTGAGACAAGCTCCTGCAGCCTTTCATGAATTCTCTTTAGCTCCCTTTCTTTCAAAAAACCGAGTCCCACGCCGCCCTGATTGGTCACAACGAAAATTTCATAACCGGCTTTGGTCAGTTCTGCCACAGCTTCTGCTGCCCCTTCCAGTAAATATAACTGCTCAGGCTTGTTAACGAATTTTACCCTGTCTGATAGAACCTCGTTCAAAACGCCGTCCCGGTCCAAAAAAATGGCTTTTTTCAATGTGCTGCCCCTTTCATTAAATCGATATCTATCATAAAGGTACCCAAACCTTGTTCAGTTTAATATCGGAAGATGCTTTTTTCGTATAAAAAACTCCCGGATCAATTTCCGGGAGTTTTCTCATGGTATTATTCAGCTGCACCATAAAGGTCTTCAAGAGGCTTCATGATGATTTTGTTCATTTCTGCAATCATCATGCTCATGCGCTGTTCTGCTTCCATAAGCTTTGAAATCTGGGCGTGCTGCTGTACAAGCGCGACTGTCTTTTGAGCCTGTTCTACTTCTTCCTGTGTAATATCCTGGCCCATCATTTGTTTTTGCTGAAGTTCCATCTGGATTTTGCGGAAGTTATCAAACATTGCTTTTGCAGACGGATCTGCATTCACATCATCATATGCTTGCTTTAAAGCCTTATATTCATCGCTTTCCCGCACTGCTTTTTCTAATTCATAGGCTGAGTCATATAAATTTACTGCCATTAAAAACACTCCTTCCGATTCTTGTTCAAAATGGACAATACACTCTCCGTTTCGAACATCCACTACACTATAACAAACTATGACAGTAAACGCGAGGCGATACCCTTTAATTAATCAATATAGCAATGATTCCCTGTACGAGACCAATAATACCCCCAAGCAGAAAACCTAAATTTGTAATCATGGCTAACTCGCTTTTGATGATGGAAAAGACCATATCTTCTAATCTTTCAACCGAAAAATTGCTGACCTGTTCCCGGACAATTTCTGCCAGACGAAGCCGTTCCATAACCATTTCTGTCTTTCCTGAAAGCCAATCAGAAAGCATCTGAACACTTTTAGGAGCCAGCTCTTCTATCAGTACTGTCCTATAAGGGTCCATAAAAGATGAGATAGGCTTTCTAAATACATTCTCCAGATTAATGACTCTATGTGCAATATTCTTTAATACTGAAAGAATCTGTTCCTTTTCGAGCTGGTCTTCAATAACTGCAGCTTCCATCTCAAGGATTTTGCGCCACTCTTTTTGTAAAAGTGTTGTAATCAGGTCGGCCGTACCCTCATTACTTAAAAACCTAATGATTTCCGGCTGAATTTTATCCCCAAGATTGATGTTCCCCATGAACATCTGCAGCATATTGCTGAGCACGCCGCTGCGTTCACGAACAAAATCATCAGCCATTCTTTGGATCCTCATTTTACCTTCAATGCTGGAGAAATAATCAGCCCCCTTTTGAAGGATCATTGAACTGATAGCCGGGATTTTTTCATCCGCTTTATCCAAAAGGCCCTGAGGAATAACTTCTTTAAGAGGCAGGCCTCGATATTCACTTATAATCTTTTCATATTTCTGCTCAATTAATAAGTTTATGCGGTTCTCCGTTTTCGATTGGCCATCCGTGATTCCAAACGCTGCAAGAATGTCCTCTGCTGATTTTTCTGATTGCAGGATAGTTTCCATCTCTTTCTGAACAATCCCGGTTATATCACGCTGAAATTGATCATTGATGAACTTTTTCTTGATGCTTTCCGGTGTCAGAAGATGATTAACAACCAGCTTTCCCATCTGATCTGCCATTTCATCTCTTCGTTTAGGAATCAGCCCAGGGGTAAATGGAACCTTCCATTTACCTATGTACACGGCATTATAAGGTTTAAAGAGCATTTTAATAGCCAGGTAGTTAGTAAACCCGCCAATGAGAGCCCCAATTATCATCATTAAAATTATTGTCATTGCAATTTCCATAGATATCTCTACCTTCCTTAAGTTACAGGCGCCTCTCTTGACGCACCATTTAATTGCCCAGAACATACGATATGGTATCAGCTTTTGCCTATTTTTTCATTATACAGTGAAAACTTCATCAATGGGAGTTTTGCACATTCTGCGGAATAAATTCAGCATTCAATTTGCAGACTGCATGAGGTTGTTCAGAATAGGCTCAAATAAAGTAAGCAAATGAGGAATGATCATGACAGTTTCTTTATTGCCTATTACGATTGTTCCGGTAAAAATGTTTCAGGAAAATCATTTTCGCATTCAACTTAGCCATTCTCTCGTACATTACTGGAATATTGATTTGCAAATGCCCCATTTGCTGCGGATCGGCATGCATGCCATTCAGGTAACCATTGAAGGAGCAAACATTACAAAAGATGAAATTATGTTCTGTGAACGGCTTTTTCAGGAATGCTGCCTGCCAATGGAAGATATCCATTTTGTCGCCAGTTACTCCAGAAAGGACTTTACTATTACTGCCGGGCCGGTTATTGGACTGATGACGGATTTTAATGAAAGTGGCGAAGAGCCTGATTTCCGATCCATTCATTCTTTTTGCGAAGAATTGCATGAAGTTGTTTCCGGCCTGCGCGGATATTTCTATGTATTTCATTTTCGCGACTGCATTGAAGGAAAGCTGCAGGGTTATTGCCTGCGTGAGGGAAAATGGATAAAACGTCCCGTTCCTTTGCCTAGTGTGATTTATAACCGGATCCACTCCCGGATGCTTGAAGCAAGTTCTGCTTTTCAATCATTTAAATATAACTTGATAAACTGTAACATCCCAATGTTTAATGACCGTTTTTTATCGAAAAAGGAAGTTCATAACCTCCTCTTTTCTGAGGATCATATGCATCCCTATCTGCCTGATACAGCCATTGCAGATGAACAAACCATCAGGGAAATGCTGGCCAGACACAGGTTAATATTCCTTAAGCCCATACATGGCAGCCAGGGACGGAATATTATCAGACTGAGTATACAGGACGAAGAAATCATGACAGAAGTATCCACAGGAAACGGCAGGGAAAATACGCTCACATTCAAAAATTATGACCGTTTTGCACAATGGTTCAAGCAGTACCAAAAGAAAACGATTTTTCTGGCACAGCAGGCCATACCTCTGCAAACTTATAAGAACAGGCAGCTTGATTTCCGCGTGCTCTGCCATAAAAACTTTCAAGATATCTGGAGGGCAACTTCTGCAGTGGCAAGGATTTCTGCCGAGCAGCAATTTGTTTCCAATATTGCAAGAGGCGGGGAAATTATGAAGCCTCTAAGAATTTTCACGATGCACTCTGATCAGAAAACAGCGGTTCAGCAGCTGGCGTTACTGAAGGAGCTTGCAGTGGAAACAGCAACAATCATCAGTCAGAAATGCGAAGGCCTTGTTGGAGAACTCGGGATTGATATTGGATTAGACACTAATGGAAAACTTTGGATTATCGAAGTGAATTCTAAACCCTCCAAGAACTTTGAAGACAAAGAAAAAAGAATAAGACCCTCTGCCAAGGCACTGATCGAATATGCAACGGCTTTATCATTTATCCAAAAAGGAGGACTACAAAATGCTTTCATTCGGAATCATGACTTTAAACAAACGGAGTGAACAGCCATACTTTACGGAATTGGCGAAGAGAGCTAATGAATATAACATTAACTGTTTCAGGTTTGTGCCTACAGATATCAATCCTGTTTCAGAAAGGATTGCAGGTGATTCCTATAACCCTTCTTCAGGAGAATGGGAGCCGGCAGAATTTCCAGTGCCGGAGATTCTTTATGATCGCTGTTTTTACAGAAATGACTCCCGCTCAAAACAATGTATATCCATCGTGAATTGGCTAAAGGCAAGAAATGACATCCAATTCCTTGGCTACGGATTGCCTAATAAGCTTGAATTATATGAAATTCTCTCCTGCTCAAACATATCACCTTATTTGCTGAAAACGGCTCGATTTACCGGAGCTGACAGTTTCATAAACAGCCTCATTCCCGATCAGCCCTGCATTTTAAAACCGGCAAGCGGGTCACAGGGACATGGAATCTATTATATTGAGAAAACGGGCAAAGATATTCTTGTTAAAACAGATAAAAGGAATGCCCAGGTTTCACGCAGCTTTGAAACTGAAGAAAAGGCAGCCCGATGGCTGAATAAATTGACCTCGAAACAGCAGTACCTCATCCAGCCATATGTGAATCTCTCAAACAAGGACGGTCAGCCCTTTGATATAAGAATATTGCTTCAAAAGGACAGGAATGGTGCCTGGAAGGAGCTGGGCCGGGGCATTCGCACAGGCAGAGAAGGAGGCATCGTCTCCAACTTAAGCGCTGGCGGCAGCAATATTTCTTTTGAGGAGTGGATCACTCAATACCCACCTTCTTTAAAAAGTTTTCTTACCGATGAACTTTATGACATTATCGATACACTTCCTGCTGCCCTTGAACGAAAGCTTTCCCCGCTATTTGAGATGGGAATCGATATCGGAGTGGAATCTAACGGCTCTATTTGGATACTGGATATTAACTCAAAGCCAGGAAGGAAAACCATCCTGAACAGCCAGCCTGAGAAGGAGGAAGAGTTATATACCGCTCCCCTTCTCTATGCCAAATTCCTGGCAGCCAATAAGGAAATGGAAAGGAAAACGAATCATGAGAAAACAATATCAAATTGAAATTTCCGATTCCGCCTCCAAAACAGTTTATATTCCAAATGAGCTGAACCTTCATACTCATTTGACGAAACTGGCATTTGGCACTCATTCGGCAGATTCTTCTTTCTTACTCCAAAAAACAAAGAAGAACTCCATCATCATAAGTAAAGATGTTGCCGAAGCACTGCATTTCCCTGATCTCAAGATTCCTCTGCATGCATTTGCCAATAAGGGTACTCTGTACCTCGGCCCGCTCGTAGGTATCTTCACATCAGGATTCACCTCTTTTCCTTTAAGACCAGTTGGGGATCGGACCCTATTTTTTGCCAAACTGCTTTCGGTCAAAAAAACGGTTGGTGCCATTCCGTTTTTATTCGGTGACCAGCAAATCAACTGGGAAAAAGAAACCATCCATGGGCTTTTTTATCATGAGGAAGGCTGGGAAACCTTTGAAGTCCCTTTTCCGAATGTTGTTTATGATCGGCTTCCTAACCGAAGAAGTGAAAGAAGGAATGAGCTGAAGGAAGTTCGCGCCCGGCTTCAGAAAGACTATTTAATTCCCTGGTATAATCCTGGTTTCTTTAATAAATTAGATGTTTATGAAAGACTGCAGAACGATGATGATATTAGTCATTACCTGCCTGAAACCCACCCTTTTTCTTCTTTTTCTGTAATTGAAAGAATGCTGGCTGACTATGGCCATGTTTTCCTGAAACCTATTAATGGAAGCCTTGGGCTTGGGATTCATCAAATTATTTATGATAAAAAGGATGGGTTTTATTATTGCCGATATAGAGTGCGGGACGAAAATCGTCTGAGAAGGTTTAATACTTTGGAAAATTTAATGCGGAATGTTTTTGCAGGACGAAGTTTAAGCCGGATGCTGGTTCAGCAGGGAATTCATTTGCTCCGTTATGAACAGAGAGCGATTGATTTCAGGGTTCATACGAATAAAGATGAGAATGGGGAATGGAAAGTAACCGCTTCAGCTGCAAAAATAGCAGGACCTGGAAGTGTTACAACTCATGTGAAAAGCGGTGGTGAAATCAAAATCCTTGAAGAAGTATTTGAATCGGATGCAGAAAAAACAGAGGCAGTAGCGAAGTTAAGTGAGGCGGCACTTCATATCAGCAAGGCACTGGAACGAAACATGGAAGGTATTATCGGTGAAATCGGCTTTGACTTTGGATTGGACCGAAATGGTCATGTGTGGCTGTTTGAAGCAAACTCAAAGCCCGGAAGATCTATATTCAAACACCCTCAGCTCAGAGAGTTCGACTTTCTTACCCGCAAGCTATCACTTTCATTCGCCGTTTTCCTTGCCGAAGCATCTATTATGAAGCCACAGGAAATAGTCAGATGAAGGTTTATTATGACCGGGCCAGCAGGACCTGGTTCGGCAGCAGCATTTGTACCCTTGGAAGCAGCCAACACCCTTTAAGCATTATTAGCCTGCAGGCGGCACGAGATTTGCTTTCCTTTTCATTATCCTTGCGGAACGGTAACGCGGGGCCGGTGATTGGCATTCTTACCGGAAAAGGAAAGGATCAGGCTATTGCCGGCAATGGTCCTTTATTTAAGGCCCTCCAGAAAAGCATCCTTCAAAAAAACGGAGTTTCCTATGTATTTACACCAGAGGACATGAATGATAATTCCGTGAACGGCTATATTTATATTCCCCGGCAGGATAAGTGGATTGAAGCCAGGTGCCCACTTCCGCATCTTGTCTACAACAGGGTTCCATTCCGGAAATTTGAAAAAACAGAAGCCTTCCATAAAGCAAGCCGTTTTTTTAATGAGCAGGCTATTCCATTTTTCAATCCGGGCTTCCTGGATAAATTCGAAGTATACCAGCTTTTAAAAGACCATCCGCCCTTGCAGGATTATATTCCTGAAACCATTCTTGTCACCGGGCCAAAGGCTCTAAAGGATTTTATCCACAGATATAATAATATCTACTTAAAGCCGGCAAACGGGTCCAAAGGCAAAGGGATATACCAATTAATCAAGCTGGAAAAAGGCATCTCATTAAATGGTCTGCACGATTCATTCAGTTACGCTGATTTTGAACATTTCTGGAACCAATGGGACACTCACCTGATGAATAAACCTTATTTAGCACAGAAAGCGATAAGCCCTGCCAAAATAGAAGGCAAGCGATTTGATTTTAGAATCTTAGCCCATTTCAGCGGAGGCAGCTATTCGGTTACAGGGATTGGCATTAGGCAGTCTCAGGAACAGGACATTACAACCCACATACCGAATGGCGGGGTAATGATTCCATATGAAAGTGTCCGCGCAAAAGAACATGATGCGTTTATTCATACTGCAGCATCGGAGGCAGGAAATCTCCTTGGGAAGACGAAAGGTTTTCATGGAGAATACTCTATTGATGCCGGATTAACTGCACAGGGCACTTATGTGATTTATGAAATAAATTCAAAGCCGATGAGTTTTGATGAAGCCTGGATAGAAGAAAAAAGAATTGAAGAACTGACCCGCTTATTTTTCACCATGTCGGGGTTCTAGAATGCTAATAAAAATAGCCGTACACCCACAGCGTGTACGGCTATTTTTATGCGATTCTTTTACAAATGTCCTTGTCAAAGGATTTAATAAGTCGTCACAGGGCTTTTCGCTGTCTTAACCCTATTTTTTTTAGAGGCACTTCCGGCGAAAGATTTAAACTGGTCTTTAAGCTTTTGGCGTGACTCCGGGTTTCTCATTAAATAAGCTGCTCCAAGGGCCATGGCTGACATCATAAATTTGTTGTTTCTTTTCATCCTTTTTGCCTCCTTTTAATGTTAAAATGTTTCTACATCTGTTCCATTCCCCTTTTCAGGAACATTAAACGGATATTACAACATCTGGAGGAATCCTAATGCTGACACACTTTCAATTCAAGCCTTTATATGAAAACAAACAATTGCCGGGATGGACATTTTCTTTTTACTTCAAAAAGCAAAAAGTTACCGGCATCTATCATCCTGACGGAAAAATTGAATGGACATCCGGAGATCCTGCCGGCCATGAGGAAGACTTGAAATCCCAGATTCATGAATTGATGTTATTTCATGTATATGAATAGGAAAAAAATTAGAGAATCCATGCATGACGATAAAGCTCTTTTGGAAAAATAATCCCGCCAGGATATTTCATTAAAGGAGCGATTCACATATGGATAAGGAACGCCAGGTTACAGAGGACGTACAATATGAAGGCAGAGACAAAGCTTATATGGATATAGACAGGATCATAAACGAAGGTCTTTCCGGAGGCTCGGTCCATGGGCGCGGCGGTGATGTTAATATCGAACAAGCCAGGGAACTGCATGAGGAAGAACCTCCATATGAGGCTGAATAAAAATAAGAGGCACCTGAATTCAGGTGCCTTTTATAAAGATTAAATTCAATTTATTCTGCAGTTGGATAACTGTCTAGCTCCAAGCGCCATCGACTCGAGGTAATAAGCCAATCCGGCCACAAAAGGTTAAAGAACAACCTTTCAGCCGGCTCGTCTTATGCTTGAGGCCCGCAGGACAAGGAAGGCTACGTCAGCATAAACATCGCACGACCAAAAGCGACAGCTTTTGGGAGGAAGCGGGTCATGCAGACGTTGCCACAGGACGTGGCGGTTTTAGTCTGCGTTCCTTTATAAGCGGGCGCCTTCCGCTTTTCTGGTTATCTGCTTTTCACAATCATATTCACAGCTTCCTGGATTGCATCTTCCGCATTTTTGCCTTCATCATTTGCTTCACGGATGCATGTCTCCAGGTTTTTAGCTACAATATATCCCATTGCGCGGTCAACTGCAGAACGGACAGCAGATAATTGTGTAACAACATCCTTGCAGTGTTTTTCTTCTTCCATCATTCGGATCACACCCCGCACCTGGCCTTCCAGCCTTTTCAAGCGGTTTTTCATTTCAGGTGTATATTCCATGAGTCTCACTCCTCACACTCTCAATTCCCTTTATAGAAACATTCACAGATTAAGTTAATTTTTTCAATTAAATTATAACTGCTATAATATAAGAAACACAAAAATTTATCAAACCAAAGGGTAAAGATATGTTAAACAAATTACATGACCGGTATCCGGGCTCTCAACTTCAATTTATAAAACCTGATTTTAGCTATAATTCTGATTTGTACTGGTTTCATCATGAGGAGTCAGGCCAATGGCTTGGCATTCCAGCTCAAGAGGTATCCTCAGATAGTCTGATGGTATTGAAAACTTTGTTTGAATTCCATGACAGCTCCATTCACCTTGCCCCTGCTGCCCAAGCCTGGTTTCAATACTTATTTTCAAATGGGGATCATCCGTCATTCGCAAAAGATGTTCCGTACAGGCTGATTCAATTCAAAATGTCTGAGGGCGAATGGATACGTGAGGATATGGAAGCTGCTTTTAGAGGTTTTTTTGAAAAGGACATAACGATTTTATGGAACGGGAAAGCCACAGGGGTCATCATTGAAGAGAGTAAAGACTCTCTTGCGGAAGAAGAATTCCTTGCTGTTTCCAATGCTTTAGAAAGTGATTTTTTTGTGAAAACAGCCTTTTACATTGGCATTCCGAATAAGACGGGAACACAATTACACCAGCTTTTCAAAGAAGAACAGCTTCTATTCGAGCAGGCTTCCTCATTGCTTCCAGCTGAAAGAGTGCTGAATTTTGAAAAACTCTTCCCCTCTCTTATCACTGGCCATCTGGATGCATTTTTAAAAAAGAGCCTGCTTTCACGCCTTTCTTTACTGGAAGAGGACCCTGAACTCCTGCACACGATAAAAGTGTTTTTACAGAACAGCTCCAATGTTTCATTAACGGCGAAAAAATTGTATATTCACCGGAATACTCTGCAGTACAGACTTGATAAGTTCACAGAGAAGACCGGCATTCAGTTAAAGGACTTTAACAGCGCGCTGACTGTTTATTTAGCCTGTTTGCTGATTGAGCAAACCTGACTTGAGCACATTGCATAAAAACGCTTTCAGTTTTTTTGTGCAGTTTGGCCATATGGGAAAACCCTCATATCCATTAAACTGTTATTAAGAAAAAGATTATTGGGAGGTTACCCTGATGGCAGAATTAAAACTCGATAACATTTATAAAATTTATGATAATAAAGTTACAGCTGTAGAAGATTTTAACCTTCATATTAAAGATAAGGAATTTATTGTTTTTGTCGGTCCTTCCGGCTGCGGAAAATCCACAACTCTCCGTATGATTGCAGGTCTTGAGGAAATTTCAAAAGGCGACTTCTATATCGATGAGAAGCGTGTCAACGATGTTCCGCCAAAAGATCGTGATATTGCAATGGTTTTCCAGAACTATGCACTTTATCCGCATATGTCCGTGTACGATAACATGGCTTTTGGCCTTAAACTTCGTAAGTTTCCAAAGGATGAAATCGACCGCCGTGTAAAAGAGGCAGCAAAAATTCTGGGGCTTGAGCCTTATCTTGACCGCAAGCCAAAAGCATTGTCAGGCGGACAGCGCCAGCGTGTAGCTTTGGGCCGTGCGATTGTCCGTGATGCAAAGGTATTCCTCATGGACGAGCCTTTATCAAACCTTGATGCAAAGCTACGTGTTCAAATGCGTGCAGAAATTGCCAAGCTTCACCAGCGTCTTCAAACAACTACTATCTATGTAACACATGACCAGACAGAGGCCATGACAATGGCTACCCGCCTTGTTGTTATGAAGGATGGAGTGATCCAGCAGGTTGGCGCACCAAAAGAAGTGTATGAAAAGCCTGAAAACGTATTTGTAGGCGGATTTATCGGCTCACCTGCCATGAACTTCTTTAACGGAACGCTTGAAGACGGCAAATTTATTATTGGCAAAACTCAGATTGCAGTCCCTGAAGGTAAAATGAAGGTTCTTCGTGAACAGGGATATACAGGCAAAAACATTATCCTTGGCATTCGGCCGGAAGACATTCACGATGAGCCGGTGTTTATTGATGCATCTGCCGGTTCAAAAATTAATACCCGCATTGACGTTTCAGAACTGACTGGTGCTGAAACAATGATTTACTCAAGCATCGAAGGCCAGGATTTCGTTGCACGCGTGGATTCCCGCACAGATATTAAGCCGGGCCAAAACCTTGAGCTTGCTTTCGATATGAACAAAGCGCATTTCTTTGATGCAGACCATGAAAGAAGAATCCGTTCTGAAAAAGAATAACATTGAAGCCCCGTCAAAGCTGACGGGGTTTTTAATACTGTCTCCCTCAACCTCTCCGTAACAAGGTGCTGCCGCCATCTATATTCATTCTACTCTTTGATAAATTTTACCGAATCATGGCCGCATGATGGACACTTCAGCAAATGGGGGCATTCCTCCTGCTGATAATCCCGGGGATAGCCATCTTCCATTTTCATCTGGTCAATTGGCATATAAGCACTATAATCATCGTAATAGTCCATTACTCTTCCACTGTCCTCCATCCTGCTTCCGCAGGAGCTGCAGGCTGCTTTGATTTTTTCAAAGCCGTTGCAGACTGGGCAAATAGCCATTCAAATCCTCTCACTTTCGTTTTCTTTGCTGATATTTATTATGATTTGTCTGTTTAATCTTCGTTATGTAAGACTCTTAATCAGAGGATTTTCTCAGGAAAAAATTCCCGATTTCCTGAAAGAATAAACTTTTATAAATCAAACATAATAGAGAGTAAACACAGCGGCATCAAGCATTCGCAGTGAAAACCGATGGGTTACGCCAGGCAGTGGAGCAGGACAAAATCCTTGCGCTGGTGCAATTCCAGCTAACCCAGCCAAAAACCAATACACTAATATTTCGAGGAGGAAATCACATGAACAACCAATCATCTAGCAGAAGCAATTCCTCAAACCAATTACTAGTACCAGGAGTAGCTCAAGCACTTGATCAAATGAAGTACGAAATCGCTACTGAATTTGGTGTAAACCTTGGTGCAGAAACAACTTCCCGCGCTAACGGATCTGTTGGGGGAGAAATCACAAAACGCCTTGTACAAATGGCTGAACAACAGCTTGGCGGCGGTTCTTTCTAATAAAGCAAGATAACAATTGAATAAATATGGCTTTGGCCCTCCTTCTTGAAAGGGGGGCCATTTTATATTTAGACCATCTTTTCGGGCACAACCCAATTCTCATATTGTTCTTCCGTGATATACCCTGTTTTTAAGGCTGCTTCTTTCAAGGTTGTATTCTCCCTGAATGCGAGTTTGGCAATTTCCGCTGCTTTTTCATAGCCTATATGTGGATTGAGTGCCGTTACAAGCATTAGTGATCTCTCAACATGGCCATTAATCACTTCTTTATTTGCCTCCAGTCCCATCATGCATTTTTCATTAAAAGAGGCCATTCCATCTGCAAGAATACTGATGCTTTGAAGAAGATTATAGATAATAACAGGCTTGAACACATTCAATTCAAAATTCCCCTGACTTGCCGCGAATCCAATCGAGGCATCATTTCCAAAGACCTGGCAAACCACCATCGTAAGGGCTTCGCTTTGTGTCGGATTAACTTTGCCAGGCATGATTGAACTGCCTGGTTCATTTGCAGGGATCGATAATTCCCCAATTCCGCTGCGCGGCCCGCTTGAAAGCCAGCGTACATCGTTGGCTATTTTCATCAGATCTGCTGCCAGCCCCTTCAATGTCCCATGAAAATGGACAATTTCATTATGGCTGGTCAGTGCCTGAAATTTATTGTCCGACGAACGGAATGAATAGCCTGTAAGTCTGGAAATTTCGTTTGCCATTTCAGGTCCAAATGATTTCTCTGCATTAATGCCCGTTCCGACTGCTGTACCGCCAATGGCTAAGTCAAGCAGATACTGCTTTGCGTCCATAAGCATCTTTTCATTCTTTTCAAGCATGGCACGCCAGCCGCTGATTTCCTGACCTAATGTAAGAGGTGTTGCATCCTGTAAATGGGTCCTGCCTATTTTGACGATTGATTTGAAGGCCTCTTCTTTCGATTTAACCGTCCTTATTAATTCCTTCAATGACGGAAGCAGCTTTTGCTCCGCCTCCGTATAAGCTGCGATATGCATGGCAGTCGGAAAAGTATCATTGGAGCTTTGAGACATGTTGACATCATCATTTGGATGCACCTTACTATCTCGAATTCCCTTCTCAGCCAGCAGTTCATTCGCCCTTTTGGCGACAACCTCGTTTACATTCATATTTGATTGTGTGCCGCTCCCTGTCTGCCATACAGCCAGCGGAAAGTGGCTGTCAAACTTATGGTTTAGAACTTCATCGCAAGCCCCTGTGATAGCTTCCATTTTGTCATGGGAAAGCTTCCCTAGACTGTTGTTGACTACTGCAGCTGAACGCTTTATCTTGGCAAATGCATAAATTACTTCCATCGGCATCTTTTCAATGCCTATTTTAAAGTTATCCTTGCTCCGCTGTGTCTGGGCTCCCCAATATTTATCAGCGGGAACCTTCACTTCGCCTAGAGTATCTTTCTCAATTCTAAAATCAGCCAATTTCATACCTCCTTAAATGATTATTATGTTTCCTTTATATTCTTTTCCCTTATTTTCAAAATTTAATGATAAAAATCAGCAAAACAAAAGCGGAAGCGCCTTGCTCATCCCCGAAATGTACAAGACGAGCCGCTCGGGAAGGTGTTCTTTACCTTTCTGGGCGGCTCGGCTTGTGACCTCGAGGGGGCAGGCGCTGGAGCTAGATGCAAACACTCTTCCACAGAGTTATTCTCTTCGTTCAATTTTATAGTTTCCTCTACAATAAAAAAACTGCCTGGCTAGGCAGCCGGCAGCTATGCTTTTATAATTGTATATCCAATGAAGTATCCCAGAACCATAATACTTGCAATCACCAAGGTAATAGAAAATTCCTCCATTATAATCTCCTCCAGATATGTGTGATAACATAAGATTATCATGTATACAGGATTACAAATTCTTTATACCAGTACTATTCTGTGTCTGAAGTATGAATTTTTTTTGAACAAAGTCCCTTCTAGAATAAAACCATATTTAATAAGAAAGCGCCAGCTGGCGCTTTCCCCTATCCTGCAAGTGTTGAACCCTGCTGGAGCTGATACATCTGATAATATTTGCCCTTTTGCTCCATTAACTCATCATGGGTACCTTTTTCAACGATCCTGCCCCTATCCAGAACGAGGATTTGATCAGCATTTCGGATTGTCGAAAGCCGATGGGCGATGATAAAGGTGGTTCTTCCTTTTTTCAGGACGTCCATGGCTTCCTGGATAATTAATTCTGTTTCAGTGTCTATGCTTGATGTTGCTTCGTCCAGGATCAGAATGGCCGGATCAAAAGCAAGGGCACGAGCAAACGAAATGAGCTGCCTCTGCCCGCTGGAGAGCGTGCTCCCCTTCTCAATAACCGGCTCATCAAAGCCTTTTTCAAGATGCTGAAATATCTTATCTGCTCCGACATCCTTCAGGGCTTTTTCCACTTTCTCCCGCGGTATTTTAGGATCATCAAGGCTGACATTGGAAGCAATCGTTCCGGTGAACAAAAATGGATCCTGAAGGACGATTCCCATATGCTTTCTGAGCTCCTGCCTTGGAATCTGTTTTATATCAATGCCATCAATCATAATTTTCCCTTCCTGGCAATCATAAAAACGGAAAAGAAGATTCATGATCGAACTTTTCCCTGAGCCGGTATGGCCAACCAGCGCAACTGTCTCTCCGTGCTTTGCTTCAAAATTAAGATCCTTCAGCACATATTCCTTCTCCTTATAGCCGAAGTGCACATGATCAAAAGTGACATTCCCTTTATAGCGGGATATTTTATTATCACTGATATCAATGCCTTCTTCATCAAGCAGTTTGAAGACTCGTTCACCGGCAACCAATGCCTGTTCGAGATTGGCCAGTTGGTTGACAATGCCCTGCACAGGCTGAAACAGGCGGTTAATATAGTCCACAAAAGCATATAGCATCCCAAGTGAAATGACAGCTGCCGCATTGAGCGACTCTCCTCCGAAGTACCAGATAAATGCAACAAAAACCACATTTCTCAGCACGCCAACTAGATTATGAGATGTAAGAGAATTCAGGCTCAAAAGTTTATTTTGAAAGGTAAAATGCTCTGTATTCAGCTTTTCAAAATCCTTCTGTGTATCTTTTTCACGGCCAAACGCCTGAATAATGTTCATTCCCTGTATCGATTCGTTCACCATGCCATTGATATCACTCACCCTGGAACGGATAACGTGATTGTACTTTGATGCATACTTACGGTACACAATCGCCCATACATATAAAATCGGGAGCAGGATTAAACATATGGCAGCAAGCTTGGCATTTAAAATAAACAAAGCGATATAAATACCTGAAATATATATGGCACTTGTAAAAAAGGTTGCCAATACAGTCACATAAAGCTCACGGATGGCTTCGGTATCATTGGTTATACGAGCAACCACCTTGCCTGCCGGAAGATTATCAAAATAACTGATTGGCAGCCTTTGTATCTGCCCGAAGACATCCTCTCTCATTTGCTGGATAATCCTATTTGCTGACTTTTGCAGAAAGAAACGCTGGCCGTACTGAAAAAATGCAGCGATAACCAGTAATCCAAAGTAAAAGGCCAAAAGCTGAACAATCTTAGGAATCTCGGGTGAGTAGAATAGCATTAATTCTTCACCAGTCAATGCCTTCCCTGCATAAGTTTCGGTTTGGCCGCTTTTTTCAATAAAGAGTATGCCCTCTTTGAAGGTTCGCTCTCCATCAAAAGCAATGTCACCACTGATAAAGACGAATTGGCTTCCAGCCTGCAGGATGCGGGCCTGATCAATTTTCCGCTCACCCTGATCAAGGTTTTGCTCCTTTTTATAAAACTGGCCATCATACTCCACAGCATCTTTTCCGCCTTCTGTCTGATACCAGACAGATTCTATGCCAAGGATATGGTCATCAATCATCTTCTTCGCGATGAATGGCCCTGCCAGATCTGCTGCTACAGCGACTGTAAGCATCAGCAATGCCGCAATAATCGTTTTTTTATAATGAAGTGCATACTGGAATAACCGCTTTCCTGTGGTCATGAAAGCACCTCCTCTTCAGCAGATGCTTGAGTCTGCTGCCTCAAAAATTGTTCCTTGTACCATCCATCCATAGCCATTAAGTCCTCATGAGTGCCATCTTCTGCTATCATGCCTTCATCAAGCACAATAATATGATCGGCGTGCTGGACTGCTGACATTCTGTGTGTCGTAATGATTGTCGTTTTCCCTTTGCGCTCAGTCCGGATATTATCAATAATTTTCTTCTCTGTTTTAGCATCAACGGCTGAAAGAGAGTCATCAAGGATCAGAATTTCCGGATTCTTCACAAGGGCACGTGCAATCGAAATACGCTGTTTTTGCCCTCCTGATAAGGCCACTCCTTTTTCACCGACCATTGTTTCAAGTCCTTCCGGCAGAAGCTCAAGGTCTTTTCGGAAAGCTGCCAAATCAATCGCTTTTTGCATATCCTCTTCAGTTGCTTCCTCTTTTCCAAAAAGGATGTTTTCTCTAACTGTCCTAGAGAAAAGAACATGATCCTGTGGAACATAACCGATCCATCCCCTTGTTCTTTCAAGCTCCTGTTCTTCAATCGGAACATCGGCAATCGCAAGCTTCCCTGTGCCTGTCGGATATTCTCTTAATAGCTGCTTTATAAAAGTGGTCTTTCCGCTTCCTGTTTTCCCTACAATGCCCAGTGTTTCCCCGCGTTCAATATGCAGCTTAATCCCTGTGAGATTAGCCGTTTTTGAGGAAGGATATTGGAAATGAACATCCTTGAAGATAACATTTTCAGGTATGTCAACGATAGAAGGGTTTTCAGGATTCACAATATCCTGCTTAGCGGACAAGGTTTCCTGTACCCGGTCAAGGGATGCATTCCCCCTTTGCATGACATTAATTAATTCTCCAATAGCAAACATTGGCCAAATCAGCATGCCTAAATACACATTAAAGGACACGAGCTGGCCCAGGGTGATGGTTTGGTGGAAAACAAGATAAGCACCGTATCCTAGCCCTATAAGATAGCTTAAGCCCACAATCACCTTTATCGTCGGCTCAAATAGTGAATCAATTTTGGCCACTTCAATATTTTTGCTGTAAACATCTTCAGTGAGTTCATGGAAACGCTGCTGATCCGCTCTTTCCTGAACATAAGCGCGCACCACCCGAACTCCCGAAACTGATTCAAGAACCCGGTCATTTAGTTCACCGAAGGCATCCTGTGCGCTCATAAACCGCGTATGAATCTTCTTGCCGTAAATTTTTATCAGATAGGCCATGATAGGCAAAGGCAATATTGCTGCAAAGGTTAGTTTCCAGCTAACCAGAAATCCCATCGTAAACAATATTGTCAACATGAAGACGCTGGAATCCACCAGTGTTAATATTCCGAAACCGGCCGTTACCGAAATAGCTTTTAAATCATTTGTTGCCCTGGCCATTAAATCACCGGTCCGGTTTTTCTCAAAAAATGTAGGAGTCATTTTCAATAGGTGACCCATAAATTGTGAACGCAATTTTCTTTCTACCAGGAATGCCCCTCCAAAGAGCTGGTACATCCAGATATAAGTGATTGCATAGGACACAATTGTGATGATTCCCAATAAACCAAGGTACTCCATTATTTTAGCACTGCTCATTTGACCAAGATGTATATCATCAATTGCCATTCCAACAAGCCTTGGAGGCATAACATCAAGGATTCCGACAATGATCAGCAGAGTAATGGCAATTGTATACCTTTTCCAGTTTTCTTTAAAAAACCAGCTTAATTTTCCTAAAATCGAAAACAACGATCTCTCCCCTTTCCGGTATGAAGCTCACGTTTCTAAAGAGAGCTTTCATACAAAAACCATCAGCAAATACATAACTAGCCTCCATCCAGATCCTCCGGCAAAATTGTTTTTCTTTTCATTCTTACTGCATTCATAAAATTTTCCTCCCTTTTTTATGGCTGCCGACAACAGCCGCTATTAAAATATATGGAAACAGGCAATACCTGTATTTCCTAATGATGATATTTGATAATTAAACGAGAAAAAGACATACCGCGGCATGCGATATGTCTTAAGAGACAAAAGAGCCCACGTTACGAAATGTAACCTGTGCTCCATCAAAATAAATGTGCAGGAAAATCCTGTTTACATTTTTATATCTTCTAAAGGAGAGGTTACAAATTTTAATTTTTGTGTTGTTGTTTGATGATGATGAATTAAGATCATTTTGTAGCCCTCCTTTTCATTTTTTTCCATATTGGTAAGATTATCACCGCTTAAACTAAAAGTCAATCAGCTTTTTACCTACTTTTAGAAATTTTCTGTTATTTATTATAAAGGCTCTTTTCGTATGAAGTGCTGTTTTTCCTCTATCAATGTTGTCCGTTGATTTCCGCTCCAGGCTGCTCGCTTTCCGCGTGGCGGGCGGTGAGCCTCCTCGACGCTACACGTCTGCGGGGTCTCACCTGTCCCGCTACTCTCGCTGGAGTCTCGCACCTTCCGCTCCAATCAACTCAGTAAATAAAATACAAAAATCAATAAACCTTGTAAAACAGCATTTAAAAAAAGGATCCGCCGGGATCCTTTATGAAGCCAACCTTCTTTTTTGCCTGTTGATGAAGTCAATGGTAATCCTGTTAAAGGCATCAGGTTTGTCGATGTTGCATACATGTCCTGCATCTGTGATGATTTTGACTGTAGCTGTTTTAGCTTTTTGGGCAATGCTTTTTACAGACTTAATGAACAAGTGGTCTTCCTGTCCCATAATAAAAAGGGTAGGGATGTGGGAAATGCTGGATTGGATTTTTCCCAGGTACGGATTAACCGATTTTGTTAAGGACAGCCAGTTGATGAATTCTTTTTGACACATTTTTGCTGCCTGCCTTACAAAGGCATGTCTTGATTCAAGATGGTTCCTTTTTGGCATAATAATCCATGCAAAAAGCTTATAAAGCAGCATATATGGCAGCATATACTTAGTCAAATTCGCAATGGCTATCAAAAACCTTGTGCGCCAGTTCAATTCAGTAATGGCACCGCCCAAAATCATGGAAGCTACTCTTTCCGGATGATTCTGCGCGATTGTCTGGATCACTATAGTCCCCAGCGAAATTCCGACAAAGTGGGAGTCTGTAATATGAAGATGATCGAGCACATCCACTATATCCTGAGAAACTTCTGTAAAATGATCTCCTTCTTCCCAGGTGCCCTTTCCTGATTGACCATGTCCCCGCAGATCTACCAGCAGAACATTGAAATGCTTTTTGTACTCTCTCATTTGTTTATACCAAATTGCAGAGCTGCCCCCTGCACCATGAACAAAGGTAACCCATGGCAGGGACTCATCTTTCACATACGTACGGTAATATAGCATATATACTCCAATCCACATTCTAGTGTCATTTTCTTAGTTATGTTTTTAAGAAGTTTCATTCTATTGTAAAGGATTTCAGCGAAAAATGCTTATAATATCACAAAAAATTCATTAGTTTCTTTTCAAGTATTTTCTGCCAAATATTCATCCTTTCCCTATTAAAGACATTAAAAAACCAGCTAACTATGTCAGCTGGTTCTTCTCCTGCTATTCTTCAATTATTGCTGCAGTCCCATAGGCTATGATTTCTGCAGCATTCTGCATAACGGCTGAGGTTTGCAGCCGCATTCCAATGATTGCGTTTGCCCCTTTTGCCTTTGCATCTTCAACCATTCTGCCAATTGCCTTCTGTCTGGCTTCATCCATCATTTCAGTATATTCGCCAATTTCTCCGCCTACAATTGTTTTTAATCCTGCCAGAATATCTTTTCCTATATGCTTTGTCTGGACTGTACTCCCCCTTACAAACCCTTTAATCTCTTTAATCTCTTTTCCGGATACCGTATCAGTAGTCACGATAATCATTTTGTTCTTCCTCCTCTTTTTCTCTTTTTCTCTCAGCTATCAGCACAATAAATAATGCAATGATCATTAAAGCATATAAAATATAAAACATAATTGCAGCCTTCATATTAATAAACAGCATGACAATCCCGAGAAGCTGGCCGCCACCGGCTGCAAGAAGCAGCATCTGTTTTAATTTTTTCATCCTTCCATCCCTCAATTAATCTTTTTTCTGCCAGATCTTTCTGACGAAAATCAAGTAAAACAGCGTCGGCATTGGCGCCTGAATTAAACCGATAATTCCCCATAGCCAATAATTGTGGCCGTGCTTTCTTGCATCAAGAAATAGGAACGTGCTCTGTGCTATTAAGATGACTCCCACAATAATCAGCAGAGGAAGAGATATTTCTTCACTGTTCATGTGCCATTCACCTGTTTCACGAAGCTGACTGTGCTATAGGCCATAATAAAAACTGTGACAACTCCCTGCAGAATAAAAAATACAGATGGAACCTGATACAGCATGAATAATACAGAAGTTACAATGAGGAGTGCTGCAACAGTGAAGATAGCTAACTCCCTGATTAATTTCCTTTTCATTGCCTGTTTTTGCTCTGCAACTAAGTTTTCAAAAAATTGCAGATCAGGTGTATATACCGGGATGTTTTCTTCCAGCGTTTCCAATCCGTTTTCTATCTCCTTGACTGCAGCCAATAACTGCTCATCTTGATGATCTTGTTCCAGCTGCAGCACTTTCCTGTTCGCCATGAAGCTTCAACTCCTCTCTTACAGACATGATTCCATTGTGCACTCTTGATTTGACAGTGCCTGAAGATATGTTCATCATTTTTCCTATTTCCTCATACGAGTAGCCATAATAATGTTTAAGAACAATAGGTATCCTTATCTCATCTTTTAGTTTTCCCAATGCGGATAAGACATCATTCCATTCTTCATTTCGGCTTTCAAGATGCCATTTCATGCGTCTGAAAACCTCTTCCTGCGTTTTCCAGTTCTTCTCTCTTTTCGACTTTCGCTTCTGATCAATATACAAATTCGTCGCAATGGTTATCAGCCAGGAGGAAAATTTCGATTTCCCATTAAACAGGCCGATCTTTTCAACACATTTGGCCATTGTTTCCTGAGCAAGTTCTTCAGCTGCATCGGGATTCATTGTGATTTTGATTAAGTATTTAACCAGAAAGGGATAGTTATTTTTAAAAAGCATGGCAAAAGCGAGCTGATCACCTCGTTTGGCACTTACTATAAGGTCTTTCTCCTCCATCAGCTTCTTTCCTCTCTTCTTATCATCCCGCTGTTTACTGTTTATTTCACTCATAAGACGTTCCAGAGATGAAAAGGTTCATTATTTTTTTAATTTTTTTTTACACATAAAAAGCCCCTATTATAGGGACTTTTTTTCCGTTTATTACATTATACTGCATCAGTTTGTTCCAAAGAATGTGCTTCACCTGTTTTTTCTGACTTTTTCGTTAATCCCGGGAGAACAAGGCTGTAAAATACACCGACAAGTGCTAAACAGCCTCCTACCATCCAATAAAGCATTTCCACTTTGAGGAACCCCGGAAAGCTGACAGCAATAAATCCGAGTGTTATGGATTGAGAAAGCATCATCAGCGGACTTATCCATCCCTGTACTCTTCCCATCATCTTCGGATCAACAATGCTTGGCATCCAGCCGCCAATTGCGATGTTCACTAAAGGGAGTCCAAAAGCTGCAGCAAATAATAAAGATAGGAAAATAAACGTGTTCTCTGCAAAAGAAGCAGCAATGATGAAGCTTCCGGATAACAGCAATCCGGTAATGACCAGCTGATAAAGTTTGAATTTTTGAGTAAGCAAAGAGGCCACAAAGCTGCCAATAAGAACCCCAATTCCAAATGTTATTCCGAGCAGAACTGAGTATTCCTCATAGGATTGCGGCTCGAGTTTGTATTTCAGCATAAAAATAGGCATGACTGAAAATCCGCCGTTTACCACTCCGAAAACGAAAAAGCCGACAAGCAAGGCAGATAATAATTTGTGCTGGAGAATATATTTTATCCCCAGATTAAAATCCTTGAAGACAAGCGGGATATTCAAGTCTTTAAGACCATGTGCGCCATTTGGCAGCCGGACCTCTTCGGGTATACGGCAGGATTTTATTAATAATGCACTGATGATAAAGGTAAGTGCATCAGCCACAATCGCACCGTATACTCCCACTGACCAGTAGGCAAAAATGCCAAGGCCGTTTCCGAACAGCATGAAAAGACTCATCACCACCTGATTAAGGCCTGCAGCAGTTGTATAATCCTCACTTTTCAATATGCCTTGAATCATTGCATGTTCAGCGGGAAAGAAGAATTTCTGAATGGCACTCCTCAGGAACAATACTGTAAATACCAGAGGCATCCAGCCAATAATAATAGTCAGTAAAAGCACAAACGATAATAACGCGCTGATCCAATCACAATGATAAGCTATTTTCTGGCGATCCATCCTATCCGCAAACACTCCAACTAAAAAAAACACCGCCAGGGTCGGAACCGAGAACATCAATTCAGTTAATGTGGCATAAAAAGGCTGTTCCGAAAAACGATCCAGCAAATAAAACATAAATGCTGTTAAACCAATCGTGCTGCCCATCTGAGAAGTAAAGTTGGCGAAAAATAATTTCACATAATTGGCATTTTGAAAAATCCCTTTGAAGTTCTTCATCCCTTTTACCTCAGTTTCCCTGTTTATATCTCCACTATAAATTGCGACTAACATCTGATAAAGCGGCTTTTGATGGTTTTTATCTCCATCTGCAGACTGATGGCGCCTCAACCCTTAATACTTATTAATTTAAAAGGTAATTATTCACACTGGGAACCCGGGTGGTTTACGGTTGTGATTACCGGGGTAATTCCATAGTACAACCAAATCATTAATCGATTAATATATAAAATACTTTTTTAAAGGAGATTATTAAAATGAAAGAAATTATTTCTACTAATGTATTAGTTCAAAACAAGTTCACAATGAAGAAAATGCTTGAAATTTACCAGGCGTCAAAACAATTTGAAGGCACCACTTATCTCTACAGCAAACACAAAGCGGTGGATGCCTCAAACCTTTCTAAATTAGTGTCTTTCCTTTTAACAGTGAAACCGCAAACGAGTCTGAAGATCATTGTGGAAGGAACTGACGTCCAGAACCATCTGGAGCATATCAAAGACATGTGCAGCAACCATGTTTCGGTGCTTCGCATGTCAGAAAAACGCTTAATCAATACTGCTGAAACAATTCAGCTATAATTGACTATTTTATTGCAGAGTGAATGGAGTGAAAATAGATGATACGTACAATTTTTATGGTAGTTGGAGCGATTGTGGTAATTGGCGCACTAATCAGCTGGTTATTCTAAATTATTCTATTAAAAAAGGCCGAATGGCCTTTTTTTATTTATATACAATGGCAATTGGCTGATAAAATCCAGACTCTTCCGGGAGCAGCCATTTGACCTGCCGAAAACCAGCTTTGCGCAGAAAATTGTTTAACTCTTCCCTTCTGTAGGCCCTATACTGAGAAAGTCTTTCTGACACAGACCAGGTTCCCTCCTTTTCCACCATTGTAAAATGCCTCAAATTATATATATCAGAATTCTGAAGCCAATCCCAAAGCTGAAAGGTTATGGTGTGATCCCTTTTTGCTGGCAAGGTGGATGTTGGCCTCTCTTTAAGAATTTCATCATAATTTCTGATAGAAAAGAGAAAAATGCCTTTCTCGCTGAGTAAACTGTAAACCTCTTTAAGTGCCTTGATGCATTCTTTTTCGGTGATAAGGTGCGGCAAGGCGTTATCCATAGAAATAATGGCATGAAAAGATTCACTGTGCACAGATGATAATGCCCTCATGTCTGCCTGATAAAATTGGATGTTCAGCTGTCTCAGTTCTGCTTCTCTTTTTGCCCTTAAGATAGACTTACCGCTAATGTCTGATGCAGTTATTTTGTACCCCTTTTGGGTGAGAGCTAATGTCTGAGTCCCTATTCCGCAAGAACAATCCAAAAGAGATGAATTTTTTTTATGCCTTCTGCCGATAAAAGATTATCCAGTACATCGCCCTGTCTGGCAATGGAACGATCCCAATTCTCAAATATTAAGTGATACTCTTCCGCTAACTCATCATAAAATTGTTCTGCCATATAGATGACCTCCTTAAAAAAAAGAGTACAGCTTTTCACTGTACTCGTAAAATGTATTAATCATTCTTCTTTTCTTTATCTTTCTTTTTATCTTTATCTTTTCCCTTGTGTTTCTCTTTCCCCTTATTCCATTTCTCCTTCCATTTCTCTTTTTCTTCTTCAATTCTTTCTTTTATCTTCTCTGTTTCTTTTTTTATGTTGTCTTCCCATGCTTTCCTTTGCTGCTCCCTTTGCCTCTGTTCCATCAAGCCGGCAATATGAGGGACATTAAATGACTTTGCTTCCTGATTTTTCAGGGCTTCTGACATGATTGCCCGGAATATCGGAGCTGTACCTTCACTGCTGGAGGTAGTAAGATAATTATTCGCATCTGTCTTATCATGGCCTACCCACACAGCACCGACCAGCTGTGGTGTGTAGCCGACAAACCATTGATCCTTAACTCCGTCAATGCCTTCGATGGTCATTTGTGTACTGCCCGTTTTCCCTGCAACTTCTCTGCCTGGTAATTGGGCAGCCTTCCCTGTACCATGCTGAACTACCCCTAGAAGCATGGTGGTCACTTTATCTGCAACATCCTTGGAAATGATTCTTGTATTCTCACCTTTCCACTCTGCGACTGTGACTCCATCTTTATCAACTATTTTTGTAATGGAATGTGCTTCCGGCCTCTCGCCGCCATTTGCAAATACAGCATATGCCTGCGCCATGGTCAGAGGAGAAACTCCAACACTTGTGCCCCCAAGAGCAAGTGCAAGATTTTGATTGATGGCTTCTTCAGGTATGCCAAACCTCTTTGCCGCATCAACCCCTTTGTCCACACCAATCTCATCTAAAAGCCATACAGCAGGAACATTTAAAGAGTCCTTGACTGCTTCATACATTGGCACATTTCCCCGGAACTGGCCATTATAGTTATTCGGCTCATAATCTTTGCCGAATGTCATTCTTTCATCTTTAAGTTCATCTGTGATCTTCCAACCCGCCTCCAGTGCTGCTGTGTATGGCACAATCGGCTTCATGGTCGATCCCGGCTGGCCTACTTTATGAACGGCACGGTTATGTCCAAGAAGGGTATGTTCACCTCTTCCGCCTGCTAGGGCACGGATTCCGCCATTCTTTGGATCCAGAAGTATGGCTCCGCTTTGAACCTGCTGATCTCCAGTACCCTTAGGAAATAATTGATCATTTGTGTAGGTTTCTTCAACACTGCTCTGCATATCCTGATCAAGCTCTGTATATATTTGATATCCGTCACTTAAAAGCTCATCAAGTGAAATATTGTATTTATTAATCGCTTCTTCCAGAACCACATCTACATAATATGGGTATTTCCCTTTAAAGGGATCACCGCCGCTGTCTTCAAAAACAAGCTTTTCATTTTTTGCTTTCTCCCATTCCTTTTCAGTAATAAAGTTGTGTTCTTTCATACGGTCAAGGACGGTATTCCTTCTCTCAATTGCCTTTTCTTCATTTTGGTAAGGGTTGATGGCTGATGGGGCTTTAACCAGCCCTGCCAGCAATGCTGCTTCACTAATGGAGAGATCCTCAACATCTTTTCCATAGTACTTCATCGCCGCACGTTTAATCCCCCATGCGCCTTCCCCGAAATAAACCTGGTTTAAATACATTTGAAGTATTTCGTCTTTGCTGTATTCCTTTTCAATTTCAATGGCCAGGAAAAACTCTTCCAGTTTTCTTTTGTATGTTTTTTCTGCAGACAATAGTGCATTTTTGGTCAGCTGCTGGGTAAGCGTGCTGCCGCCCTCGACTATTCCGCCTGCTTTCACGTTTGTAAAGAAGGCCCTGCCTATACCTTTTAAATCGATGCCCCCGTGTTCATAAAAGCGGTGGTCTTCAATGGCAATAACTGCATTTTTCATATGATCAGGAATTTGATCTATGGAAATGCCTTCATTTTTATTTGCTGAGATCTTGCTTGCTACTTCCCCATCAGCGTCATAAATGACTGTGGATTGTGCAAGCCCTGCTTCGAGTGCACTGATATCCGCATCCTTATATGAAAAATAGACGAAGCTTAAGAAAGCCAGGACCAAAGTAGATGCAAGCAATATGGATACCTGTGTCAAGTGAAGCTTATTCCAAGTTGACTGAAACTTTTTAATAACTGAAGTTTTCTTTCTCATATTTCCTCCAAATTCTTGCTGATGATTAATTTGCATTTGTGCGGAAGTCTTCAGATTACACCGATAACAGCATAACTTCAATGAATATGTTTTTATATAGTATTTGTTTCCATGCAAATTTCTGAAGGTCATATAAAAAATACCCTGAAATTCCCAATGTTACTCTTCACTATGCTGAAAAATGTGCATTAGAATTTACGGAGCCCGGTCATTTTTTATGGGGGTATTTTGTTTTCAAGCTGTATTTTTATGATTTACTCTTCGCAGCAGAGGGTATAGAACCAATAAGTTTCCTTACTATAAGAAGGAGTGAACACTGATGAATTTTAATAAAATTGTATTGGGCTATGATGATACAGACGGAAGCAGACAGGCTTTGAATATGGCAATCGGATTAGTTAAACAAAACCCTGATGCTCAGCTGCTGGTTGCTCAGGTCTTTGAAGAAACAGTTGAAAATATTCACATAAACAACGAAAAAGCGGTAGAGCCTGTAAGAACGAATGGCTATCTGCTTGAAGGAATTCAGATCCCTCCTCTTCCGGTATATCATGATGAATCCTCTTCCAATACACACGCAAGAGTAAAGCATAGCGTAGACAATACTTTTTTCAATGCAAGGGAAATCCTTGAGCCTTACAGCATTAATGCGAAGTTCGATGTTATTGAGGGAAATCCTGCAGAAAGCATTTGTGAATATGCAGCGGCTGAAAACGCAGACTTAATTATTGTGGGAAGCTCAGGCAAGGGCGGAATTAAAAAGATGTTCCTGGGCAGCACCAGTACAAAAGTTGCCAGGAATGCGCCTTGCCCCGTGCTTATAGCTAAGGATAAGGAAAGTCCGCAAATCCCTTAAAATAGAAAAGCAGCCCGGTGGCTGCTTTTTTATGTGAATACAGCTATTATTCGTGAAGGTCTTTATTCTCTGCTGCCAGCTCCTCAAATCGTTCTTTAGAAGACAATTCATCGAAACTGCTGTAAATTCTAAAATGGTCCTGATCAATAATCCGGTAGTGCTGGCTGATGATATTCTGCTGAAGGATCAGACTGTTGCTTCTCTTCAATTCCCTCCACCAGAGCTTTCCGCCAAGAGTCTTTTCCTTCCTGTAATCAATTCCTTCTCTGGCAATAGTCTCCAGAACTTCTAATGGTTCATTTCCAAACAAAAACCGGACCGTTTCCGTTTCTCTGAATAAAGCACAAACGGCTACCACTGTCGACCAGCCTGCCTCTGCCCGCCCTTTCTCAATTTGAACAAGCGTCTTTTTTGAAACACCAATAATTTCTGCCATTTTATCCTGTGTGTATCCTGCCTCTGTACGTATAAGACGGATCTTATCTGAAACTTTCAGTATAATTTCATCTCTAGTCAATGCAGCTTCATTCCCTTTTTGTTGTTGGTGTAAATTTACACCTGCCTCTATATTATAAAAGAAATAATAACCATTTTACAAATAAAAAACTGCCTTTTTCTTTAACTATACCAATTATCACAAAAAAATGACTGTGCTTTTAGTCACAAGTTGGCCTTATTCCTCAGGGTAAAATTGCTGATATTTTCCATTAATTTAACAGAGGATTTTGCCGGATTCTATCGAAATCTATTGGTTAACTGTTATTATGCAAAAAAGTGGAGGATAAAATGACGATTGAAACAAATAATGCCATATTGCAACTTCTGCTGACGGAAAAAGAAAACCTTTTAAGTGAATGGAATGAGAAAATCCTCATAAATAAGGATGACCCTTTTAAAGATAAAATCAAGGAGAATGGCGATGCCATGTTCCAATTAATTATTCAAATCTTAATAAAAGACGGGAAAGAACTGGAAAACTATATTCAAAAACTGGCCTACACTGTCGCTGAACAGCGAGTAAAAGCAGATAT
The DNA here is from genome assembly GCF_051964675.1 of Cytobacillus sp. SAFR-174. Lineage (NCBI taxonomy): Bacteria > Bacillati > Bacillota > Bacilli > Caryophanales > Bacillaceae > Cytobacillus > Cytobacillus sp. SAFR-174. The sequence continues at coordinate 38,118 of NZ_JBQCMZ010000015.1, forward strand.
TAATATTGGAGACTTTGTTTATAATGTCAACTTGGGAAGAACAATCGTCCTCAATATATTTAATCGTTCCGAAATACATTTTCATGAACTCCAGAGACAGTACGAAAGAATCGGTTATTGCTTCGATAAATTCTTATATCACGCAGTGTCCAGATATACCGATGCCAAAGATCAGATTATTAAGGAAAAAACACAATTTATTGATTCCACCCATAAAGATAGATTAACTCTTCTGGGCCAAATGACTTCAAGCTTTATTCATGAGTTCAGAAATCCGCTTACCTCTGTACAAGGGTTTATTCAGCTTTTAAAATCCGAAAATCCCTCCATGAAGTATTTGGATATCATTTCAAATGAACTGGAGCAGCTGAATTTTAGAATTTCACAATTCCTGCTCCTCTCTAAAAAGGAACTGATCGGAAAAGAAAAAATTACATTCTCTTTAAATGAATTAATAGATGAAGTCCTGATATTCTTATATCCCAGTATCCTGGATGGAAAGGTTACGATCCTTCAGGATATAAAAGATGATATCTATTTGGTTGGCTATGCGGATGAAATCCGCCAAGTCTTCATTAATATTATCTTCAATGCCATTGATGTGCTTACACAGTACCGCAGCGACCCTGTCATTCATATTAAAAGCAAATGGACTTCAGATGGGCACATAAGATTGGATATTTCTAATAATGGGCCAAGAATTCCTGATCATCTTATCAATTCCATTTTCGAGCCATTTGTTACAACAAAAACACTCGGAACAGGGCTGGGTCTATTTGTCTGCAGAGAGATAATTGAAAAACATCAAGGGACTCTGACATGTGATACCGAATCAGACTGGACCGTTTTCAGCATAACTTTGCCAACTGAAAAGCTGACTAAAGATATGAGCTGACTCTGAATCCTGGGAACAGCTTTTTCGTCTTTCATACTAAAAATGCTTCTATGATTTAAACAATAAATTATTATATTTATAGTTTGCCGGAGGGGGTTTGTCACTTGTTTTCTTTAAAGGTAGATGAGGATATAGAATTGCAATTGTTCCAGCTTCATCATTCAGAAGAGCTTTTCAGCTTGGTGGACCGGAACCGCAGCCACTTAAGAGAATGGCTTCCATGGGTAGATAATATGGCTTCACCTGTTCAGTATCATTCGATCATTCCTATTTGGCTGAAACAGTTTGCCGATAATAACGGCTTTAATGCCGGAATCCGTTATCAGGGAAAACTTGCAGGCTCTATTGGTTTTCACCATATAGACTGGAACAACAGACAAACCAGCATTGGATACTACCTTGCCGAAAATTTTGAAGGCAGAGGAATTATGACACGAAGTGTGCAGGCCATGGTCAATCATGCTTTTTTTGATTTAAAATTGAACCGCATCGAAATACGCTGCGGAATCAAAAATGGAAAAAGCCGTGCGATTCCTGAACGGCTCGGCTTTCGGCAGGAAGGAATCATCCGGGATGGCGAGTATCTTTATAATCGATATCACGATCTTGCCGTATATGGACTTCTGTCAAGAGAATGGAATGTTTAAACAAAAAGCCTGCTCAGGCTTTTTTATTTTTCCCTGCATACAAAAATATTGGATTAATTATTTCTCCTGATTACATCTCTTAAATAAGGGTAATTTCAATTAAAGTAAATCCTTTATTCATGGTTTATTTGTAAAATTCATGAATGAGGGAAAAGTACTTATTATAAAGGAGGTGCCGGCCCCTTACATTTCGTGTAAGGGATAATATGATCACCCTTAACCTTTTCTTATTATTTTTATTAATCGCATTAACTGCTTTTTTTGTTGCATCTGAATTTGCCATTGTTAAAGTAAGGACTTCACGAATTGACCAGCTTATGCTGGAGGGAAATCCTAAAGCCCGTTCTGCAAAACAAGTTATAAGCAGTCTGGATGAATATCTATCTGCCTGTCAGCTTGGAATTACAATAACCGCACTGGGTCTCGGGTGGCTCGGTGAACCGACTATTGAGAGACTGCTTCATCCGGTATTTGAAAGTCTTAACTTGCAGGCTTCCGTAACTCATTTCCTATCCTTTGTCATTGCTTTTGCTGTTGTGACATTTCTCCATGTGGTCATTGGAGAGCTTGCGCCAAAGACCTTTGCGATTCAAAAAGCAGAAGCCATTACTTTAACTTTTTCGAAGCCATTAATATTATTTTACAGGGTTATGTATCCGTTTATCTGGATTTTAAATGGTTCAGCCAGAGTTGTTACAGGATTATTCGGACTGAAGCCAGTTTCAGAGAGTGAAATGGCCCACTCAGAGGAAGAACTGCGGATTATTCTATCTGAAAGCTTAAAGAGCGGTGAAATTAATCCCTCTGAATACCAGTATGTGGACCGGATATTTGAATTTGACAATAGAATCGCCAAAGAGATAATGGTTCCCCGGACCGAAATTGTTACCATTCCGGAAGATTCATCACTGGAAGAAACTCTCGATCTCATATTAAATGAGCGTTATACCCGCTATCCGGTTACGGCGGGCGATAAGGATAATATTCTCGGAATCATTAATGTTAAGGAAATTTTAACTGACTGTGTAAGAAAAAAATGTGAAGGCAAACACCCCTTACTGCAATATATTAAACCTGTCATCAGGGTGATTGAAACCATTCCCATTCACGATTTGCTCCTTAGAATGCAAAAGGAGCGTTCACATATGGCGATTCTTCTTGATGAGTACGGCGGAACCGCTGGAGTGGTCACAGCTGAAGATATCCTGGAAGAAATCGTAGGTGAAATCCGGGACGAATTTGATGCCGATGAGCTTCCGCTTGTTCAAAAGACAGGAGAAAACCATTATATCCTTGATGCGAAACTGCTGATTTCAGAAGCAAATGATCTCCTGGGAACAACATTATCTGATGATGATGTGGACACTATCGGCGGATGGATTATGACGCAGAAATATGATGCTGCTCAGGGAGACTTTGTTGAGCAGGAAGGATACAGATTTATGATTAAAGAAATGGATGGACACCATATTTCTTATATTGAAGTTGTGAAAATATAATCTGCATTTTTTTAAACCGGGAGCACACTTTTGCTCCCGGTTTTTGCTGACCGCGGACTGCTTAAGTTCCACCTTTTTCAAACTCAATAAAAAATTTAATTTTTCCGAATCTTTTTACTTCATATTTAAGGAATAATTTCATAAAATAAATGTAATCCTTTTTTCAAAAACTGCTACGTTTGACTGTATGGTTTCCGCTAACGTATAATTGATTCTAACTATATCTCTTGTTGTAAAGCATTATTATGGAGATATAAGTATTCAAAACAGAGGTGATATGATGGGGCTTACTATCGTATCGGCGAATTAGCCAATATTGCTAACGTTTCCAAAAGAACCATTGACTACTACACTAGCATTGGCCTAATAAAAGCGAAACGCTCAAAATCAAATTATCGCATATATTCAGAAGAAGTTTTGTCTGATCTAAGATTTATCGATGAATGCAAAATACTGCATCTTCCGCTTGAAGAGATTAAGAGAAAACTAGAAATGAAAACGAAAAGGGAAATTCAGACAGGGGAAGTTGAAAAGCATATCAATGCAGTCACATTACAGATGAAACAGCTGCAGCAGGAAATAGCTGTCCTCATGCCGCTCATCAATACAATGAATGAGGAGCAGAAAGATGGCTTCTCCAGTAGGCTGACTGCCGAGAGTACTGCTTTGCTCCGTTCCCTTTCCGGCTTAACAAGCTAATCCCATTTTTCACAAAATCAGGAGGTGACACCCTGCCCGTTCAGGCGGGATAAGGGGAACTTATTTGGACATATTAAACTTGGTTTTTATAGCCATTTTAATTGCTTTAACGGCTTTTTTCGTTACTTCGGAATTTGCCATTGTTAAAATACGAAGTTCCAGAATTGATCAGCTAATTGAAGAAGGCAATAAAAATGCAATTGCTGCGAAGAAAGTGATTTCGAATTTGGATGAATACCTTTCAGCCTGTCAGCTGGGAATTACCATTACAGCACTCGGTCTTGGCTGGCTGGGTGAGCCGACAATTGAACACCTGCTGCGTCCGGTGATAAATAGTTTCGGTCTGCCGTCATCCATTTCACATGTTATCTCATTCAGCATTGCTTTTGCTTTTATCACCTTCCTGCATGTAGTTGTGGGAGAATTGGCTCCAAAGACTTTGGCGATACAAAAAGCAGAAGCGGTAACACTTTTAACAACACGTCCTTTAATCTGGTTTTACCGGGTTATGTATCCAATCATTTGGGCGTTGAATGGTTCTGCCCGCCTATTGACCAGCATGTTTGGATTAAAGCCTGCTTCTGAACACGAATTAGCACATTCTGAAGAAGAACTTCGCATTATTTTATCAGAAAGCTATGAAAGCGGCGAAATTAACCAATCTGAGTTTAAGTATGTAAATAAAATCTTTGAGTTTGATAATCGGATTGCGAAAGAAATCATGGTTCCGCGTACTGAAATAGTTTCTCTCTCAAAAGATGATACACTTGAAGACTTTCTGCAAATCGTTCAGGAAGAGAAATTTACTCGATATCCCATTATAGATGGAGATAAGGATCATATCATTGGCATGGTCAATATTAAAGAAGTCATGACAGATCTCATTATGAACCGGGAATTATCATCAAGCACGCTTGAATCATACATTCGTCCCATTATCCGGGTCATTGACAGCATACCTATCCATGAGCTGCTGCTTAAAATGCAAAAAGACCGCATCCACATGGCCATCTTAATGGATGAATACGGCGGTACCTCGGGGTTAGTGACTGTTGAGGATATCATTGAAGAGATTGTTGGCGAGATCCGTGATGAGTTCGACATGGATGAAGTACCGATGGTCAGAAAGACGCAAGAAGGCCAATATATCATTGATTCAAAAGTTCTTGTCAGCGAAGTCAACGACTTGCTGGGTACCGATATTAATGATGAAGATGTTGACACCATTGGCGGATGGATATTGACTGAGAATTACGAAGCCCAACAAGGCGACATAATCGAGCACGAAAAATATCGATTTAAAATTCTGGATATGGAAGAGCACCATATTAAGTATCTTGAAGTAACAGCAGTACCTGAAACAGAAGAGCCGGCACCTGCAAAAGAACTGCCCTTTACTGAATCACAAGTATTGTCATAATAACCAAAGGAACAGCCTCCTGGAGTGCTGTTCCTTTTCTTTAGCCTTATTGCTCCCTCGGAAATTTAATCGTAAATTGGGTCCCTGCCCCTTTTTCACTGCTTACAGCAATTTCTCCGCTGTGCAGCTGAACAAGCTGTTTGACAATGGAAAGACCAATGCCAAATTCACCAAATGAATGATTGGTCCTGGATAAATCCGCTTTATAAAAACGCAGCCAGATCGACTCAATTTCTTTCGGGTCGATGCCCATACCTGTGTCTTCTATTACGATCAATGTCTGATCGGGATCTTCTTTGCCCCTTAAAAATATGGAGCCCTGCTCCGTGAATTGAATGCTGTTTTTTACAATATTCACCAGGATCTGAATTAGCCGGTCATAATCCGCATATACCGAAACCCCTTCTTCAGCCTCTATATAAATCCTGTTACCTTTTTCCTCTGCCTGAATTTCCAGCTGTTCCTTAACAATTTCAAAGGCTTCCATGAGATCAATATCCATTTTATTCAGCTGAAGCTGATTGGATCGGATCTTCTCATAATCCAGATTTTCATTCACCAGCCGGATAAGCCTCTTCGCTTCCCTGTCTATCAGGATCATCCCTTTTTCTGTATCCGCCTCTGGAATCAGACCTCCCTTAATGCCTTCAGCCAAACCGCTGATAGTGGTCAAAGGAGTCCGAAGCTCGTGCGAGACATCAGCAATGAATTTCCTTCTTCTATTTTCCAGTCTTTTAATTTCTTCATTTGATTCTCTGAGCCTTGCTGCCATATCATTAAAGTCTTTAGCCAGTTCACCAATTTCGTCCATATAGGTATAAGGAACATTGATATCATAGTTCCCGGATGAAATCATAGAGGCAGCATTTCTAAGCTCCGTTATCCTCTTAATCAGATTTTTAGAGAGAACCAGACTTAAAAGGATGGTTGCAGAGAGAGAAATAAAAATGGTATATAATAAAAATCGATTTAATTGGCTGACAACCTCCATAGCCCCTGTTATAGGAGACAGAAGTAAAACTCCGCCAACAAGACTGCCCCCTTGCATATATGGCAGGGCAACCAATGTTACCTCCTGGCCGAAGCGTTTTATATCATGCTTTACAGTCACTTTATTTCCTTTCGAAATTTCAGCCCACTCGGATTTGGTCAGCTGAATCATCGGATCTGATTTAAGTTCAGGGTACAAGACCCTCCCTTTATGATCAAAGAGGATGTATTTGATGTTTCTGGCATCGAGCAGCTGGCTGTATTCTGTTAGAAATTGTTCATCCCCCTCTATCCTGACTGTTATGTCTGTCAGGATCTGCTCTCCATAGGAATCGAGCTCTTCCACTTTATTTTCAAAAATATAATTCTCCACAAACTGTGAGAATAGAAGGCTTAATAACAGGAATGCCAATATTAGGATGCTGACATGACTGATCAGCAGCTGATAAAAATACTTAACCTTCATTTTCCGCTGCCGTTTCATCGAATTTATAACCTACACCCCAAACAGTATGAATAAAGGGCTGCTCATCCGTGCCTATTTTTTTCCGTAGCCTTTTTATATGTACATCTACCGTTCTTTCATCTCCATAAAACTGATAGCCCCATACACTATCAAGCAGCTGCTCTCTTGTAAAAACCTGTTTGGGATGTTTTACAAGATAATACAGCAAGTCAAATTCTTTTGGGGTCAAATTCTTTAAAAGCTGTCCATTATAATATGCCTCTCTGGATTCTTTGCTGATTTTGAAATATTCACTGGCAACATAGTGATGTTCATCTGTTCCTGCTTCAGCCTGGAATCTGCGTGTCACGGCTTTAATCCTGGCCATCAGCGTCAATGGGCTGAATGGCTTGGTCACATAATCATCGGCACCCATTTCAAGACCCAGAACCTGATCGGATTCGCTGTCTTTAGCTGTCAGCATAATAATCGGAACTTTGCTCAGTTCTCTTATTTTCCGGCAGAGCGTCACTCCATCCATGACTGGAAGCATCCAGTCAACGATAATTAAGTCCCATTTTTCTTTATTAAAATGCTCAAACCCCCGCTGGCCATCGTGAACAAACACACCCTGATACCCTTCTTTCATAAAGAACATCTCCAGCATTGAACAGACACTTTCATTATCTTCCACAACAAGTATTTTCAATTTCCCTTCACCGCCCATGAACAGTCTTTTATTCTTAATGTAATCGATATGAGTGTTTTTTTTCAATGAATATCTCTGACCTTAATGTTTTTTTATAAAAAGTCAGCCAACTTATTTATTGTTTAGCTATATCTTGGGAAATGCTAATTACGACTTATCATTTTGAAAGGAGTGCAGTATAAGATGAATAAAAAATTTCTTTTATTAGTATCTTTTTGCTTTATTTTAATAGGTGCCGCAATTTCGGTTAATGCTGAATCTGCGCCAAGGGGAAAGTCACCGGCACAGGAGCAAAAACATGAACACCATCACAGAATGATCGATGAATCCCTAATGAAATCCCTTCAGGAGCAAGGATTCACGAAAAGAGAAATCTTCATAGCTGCCCACATTGCGAAGTTTTCAGATAAACAGGTTACAGAGGTATTGACTTTTTATAAAAAAAATAACTCCTCCTGGGAAAAAACAGCTCAGCAGTATGGAGTGGATTTAGAAAAAATAAAGAAGCACCATCATCACATGGATAAGTTCCTTGAAGCGAACAAGGGGGTTGTTCTGCAAAAGGTCTCCGAGTACTCCGGCAATTCGACTCAAGTGCTGCATGGGTATCTTGACAAAGGAGTTCCGCTACGTTTCCTTGTTTCGGGTGCAGCCATTGCAAAGGCGGCAAATAAGGATTTGGGTGAAATAATCCAATTGAGGGAACAAGGAAAATCATTACCAGAGATTAAAAAAGAATTAAATGTTGATAAAGAACAAATCCATGCTGAAATGAAAAAACTGGTTGATGAAATTCACAAGGAAATCAGAAAGGCAAAATAATAAGGCAGAACCGCAGAGTGAACATCTCTGCGGTTTCGTTTTATATAAAACAGACTTATAATGAGAGGGAGAGGTGAAACAAAATGACAGATGAAAACCCGGTGTACCCAGCCGACCTGGATGAAGAAACTTTATTCATGGTGTCCCAGACTTTTAAAGCTTTATCAGATCCAACAAGGCTTAGAATTCTTCACTTATTATTTCATGGAGAGTATTCTGTAAATGAAATTGCCGAAAATCTATCCCTGCTCCAGTCTACCGTTTCTCACCAGCTTCGCTTTTTGAAAAACCTGCGTCTGGTAAAATTCCGCCGTGAAGGAACTACTCTCTTCTACAGCCATGATGATGAACATGTTATAAGTTTATTGAACCAGGCAATTGAACATAGCCAGCATTCATAAGAAAAGCGGAAGAGCCTTGCCCACAAAGGAACGCAGAAGAATAAGCTGTCCTAAGGGCCTTATTAATTGCAGCTTTCATTATGGCCGGGACAGCCTTTTCTTTCTCCCTCCACTTGTATCGTGCTGTGCTCAATCCCATATTCATCATGCAGCACAGATTGAGCCGCATGAAGGACTGCATCGTGTCCGCCCTCATTTTCAATTACAAGATGGCAGCTAAGAGAAGGAAAACCGGAAGTAATCGTCCAAATATGAAGATCATGAACGTCTTTTACATGTGCAAGTCCGAGGAGCGCACTTTTAATATCCTCTGGGTTCAGGTGGGAAGGTGTCCCCTCCATTAGAATGTGGAAAGACTCTTTTGTCACTCTCCATCCGCTTACAAGAATGAGAACTGCTACTATTACACTTGCTATTGGGTCTGCAATGCCCCACCCGAAGAAATAAATTAAAAGTGCAGCGGCAATTGCTCCAACAGAACCAAGCAGGTCACCAAGAACATGCAGAAAAGCACTTCTGACATTTAAATTATGATCCTTATCCCCGCTCATTAATATGAATGCTGCTGCAATATTGACGAGAAGACCAATCGATGAAATCACGAGCATTCCCATACTTTGAACGGCCGGCGGCTCAAGAATGCGGTGATAGGCCTCATAGAAAATATAAAGAGAAATTAGGAGCAGTGTAATGCCATTTATTGAAGCAGCAATAATTTCAAATCGTTTGTAGCCAAATGTTTTTGAATTCGTCGCCTTTTTTTCACCTATTTTGATCGCCAGAAAACTCAAGCCAAGCGCAGCTGCATCACTCAGCATGTGCCCGGCGTCCGATAGCAGCGCAAGGCTATTAGTCCATATACCGCCAATCACTTCTACAATCATAAATGAAGCAATTAAAATAAATGCCCACATCAACGCCTTTTTATTGCCAGTGTGATGGTGGTCATGTGAATGCCCGTGCCCATGACTGTGTCCCATATAATGCACCCCTTTTATATGAATATATGCTCATATATATTATGTATGACTTTGGCTTATTGTTCAATAATTTTTATTATTCCCATTTAATTTAGACTAAATAAATACGCTCAAACATCTTCTGACGAAATCAACAAAAAACAGCAGAAAATTGAAATCCATGTAATTATAGAAATCACAAAAAGGCTGCCCGACTCTGCAGGCAGCCCCTTTCCCTTATGCAAGATAAACAAAATAACCCATAAATGCAATACATAGTCCATACATGATGGGATGGATCTCTTGTGGCCTTTTAAGTGCCAGCATTGTAATTGGGTATAAAATAAAACCGAGTGCAATCCCTGTTGCTACACTGAAGGTCAATGGCATCATTAAGATGGTCACGAACGCAGGAATTGCGATTTCCAGTTTACCCCAATCAATATGTTTTACCTCCATGGCCATCAGTGCTCCAACAATGATCAGTGCCGGCGATGTTACTTCAGCCGTTATCACACTGAGCAATGGAGAAAAGAATAATGCAACCGCGAAGCATGCAGAGATAATTACTGATGTAAAACCTGTTCTGCCTCCAGCTGCAATCCCTGAACTGGACTCAATCATGGAAGCAGTTGTAGAAGTTCCAAGCACAGAACCTACTACAGTTGCACTGGAATCAGCCAAAAGCGCTTTGCCGGCATTAGGAATTTCATTATTTTTCATTAAGCCAGCCTGACTTGCAATCGCTATTAAGGCTCCGGCTGTATCAAAAAAGGCAACAAATAAGAAAGTAAATATTACTGCCAGCATTTCCGGAGTAAAGACTTGATCGATATGAAGAAAAACCTCACCAAATGTCGGTTCAAGGCTCGGGATGGCCCCGATGATTTTTTCCGGCTTATCAATAATGCCAATTAACATTCCGGCAGCTGCTGAAATGACCATACCATAGAAAATGGCCCCTTTAACTCCTCTTACCATTAAAACGATTGTTAATATAAAACAGAAAACAGCCAGAAGCGTGACTGGGGATTTGATATCGCCAATCGCCACAAATGTCGCATCATTTCCTACAACAAGGCCCGCATTTTTCAATCCTATGAAAGCAATAAAAAATCCGATGCCGCCTGCAATTGCATGCTTTAAATCCTTCGGTATAATGTTAATAATTTTTTCGCGTATTTTTAATAAACTTAAAATCACAAATAAGATCCCTGAGATAAAAACACCTGTTAATGCCGTTTGCCACGGAATACCCATTCCGATGCAGACAGAAAAAGTGAAGAAAGAATTGAGGCCCATGCTTGGGGCAATCCCAATCGGATAATTGGACAGCAGGCCAATTAATAAAGAGCCAATAATAGCCGAGAGTGCCGTAGCAGTAAAAACAGCCCCTTTATCCATTCCGGCCTGGCTAAGGATAATTGGATTTACAATTAGAATATATGCCATTGATAAAAATGTGGTTAAACCTGCAATTGTTTCCTGTTTGTATGATGTTTCTCTTTCATGAAACCGGAAAAAAGATGACATGCCATTCCCTCCTTTTTTTTGGAAAATAAAAAAGCTCCGCAAGATGCGAAGCTGCCATAAAGAAAAACAGAAGAAAATAGCATGCCTATTCAAACAAGCTATATCCCCTGTAGTCAAGCTATTTACGGCAGCCCGGTAGAAACGCTCAGACCCTATCTCTGAACATATACAGGTAAAATGTAAGGCTCAGCACATCAATTAGTGTACTGCCCAAACATTATATATTGATATAATGAAACCAATTCTAGCAAACTCAAATTTGGACGTCAATTCTTTAATTTATTCTGAGAATTCTCTTTATCAAAGTGGTTAAGAAGATTTAACGTTAATTTTTTGCGTTAATGGGTAAATAATAAGAAAACCCGCATGAGGAGGCAGGTCGTAATGTTCATTGTTTATGCAAGCTTGATTCTTATAGCAGCATCTCTGATTTTTCTGGGCATCTATGCTTTTAAAACGTACAAGGATGCCAAACCCGCAATTAAGAAGCTGACAGCAATAAGCACTGTCATGCAGCTAAAAGCAGATCAAGTGAAAAATGGGGTTGACGAACTGACAGCAACCCAGAAAGAAATCCAAAGGGATATCAATTTTAAGAAACAAACATTTAATAATACAGTGGCTGCTGTTAAAGAAACACCAAAAAAAATTAAAAAGTGGTGGAACATTAAAATACCTTTTATCCATCAGATAAAGTGAAACTTCAATCAGTGAGGGTTTTCCTTATCCCCCACTGATTGTTAGTCGCGTTCTAGTGTCGCTAAGATCTCCGCTAGCGCTTCGATCAATCGACACTACGAACCCGATTGGTTCAACTAAGCCTCTGCCTGCGCGTCGGCAAGTTTCACTGTATCTCACCAATCGGGCCTTTACATTATAAAGCGAGGCGACTTGCCTTGGGGTGACAAGCATAAGACGAGCAGATGGTGGGGAGTGCTTTTCTTCCCATCAGCTGATTGGCTTATGACCTCGAGCCCCTAGGAGCCGCAGCTAGATCGGGCAGTTTGCCCCCCACTTACCCTCCTTTGATTCCTCTGAGTCCTGAAGTGGGGGTCTTACTGCCCGTTAGACTGCGATAAAATAAAACGAGGGCTGAGCCCTCGTTTTATTTTGCCCTATTTGATTGAAAGTGTACGGTACGCTTCTCCATCGGATTGTACTTTGTGGTCTTTTTTATCATCTTTCTTTCCGCTGCCCGGTTTAAATGTATTATTTCTGTGATAGAGGGCACTTATTTCTCCGCCAATAACAAGTGCAAGGCCGGTTAGAAAGAACCACAGCATTAATACAATAACTCCGCCAAGGCTTCCATATGTGGCTGAATAATTCCCAAAATTGCTTACGTAAAAGGATAAGCCAAAAGATATGATCTGCCACATAACCGTTGCGGCTATTGCACCCGGCAATACCTGTTTGAAAGGAAAATGTTTATTCGGTGCGACTTTATAAAGAATAGCCAGGACTGTAACCATGATCACAAAAGCAACGGCCCATCGCAATACATTGATCAGAATTTGCATCCCTTCAGATATATTTATAAAATTCCCAATAAAATTCAAGATAACTTTTCCGAATACAGGAAGAACCATGGCAACAATGAATGCTGCAAGCAGTCCAAGTGTTAAGCCTATGGAAACAAGTCTTGATTTTATAAATGATCTCGATTCCTTTACATCAAACGCATCATTCATGGCCCTAATGAAAGCCTGCATTCCATTAGAAGCCGACCATAATGTACCGATAATACCAAAAGTCAGCAGACCGCCGTTTGGCTTCGTAATGATATCTACCACATTATCCTCGATCACACTAAACGAATCAGACGGCATTACACTCTGCAAATATGTTAATGCTTTTTGAGGATCCAGTGATAGATATGGAACAATGGAGATAAGCAGGATTAATAAAGGAAAAATGGAGAGCATATAATAATAGGCTTGTTCGGCTGCAAGCCCGGTTGCCCGATCATTCTTAAACTCCTTTCCGAGCTTCTTGCCAAATTGAATAACCTTATGCATGTAACTGCCCCTCCCTTATACAGCTGATTTGCTTGTATGTGTTTATTTCCCCGAAGAGCTTTGAACTAATCGTATTTTCATAAAATATTCAATCAGGCTGGTAAAAAAGATACCATTGTATGATCCTTACAAAGGAGTACAGAACTAAGAGTATTATTTAACCCCATGAATCCCTCATCTAATATAAGAAATGTTATAATTAGACATAGTGATTATCAGACTTGCCGAATAATTAGTTTGAGCTAAAAATGCACAAGCTATCATATTATATTACTAGCTTATACAGATACTCGGTTATCATATAAAAATGGGGGTCATTTATGAACGTTTCACTCGAAACTGCTGTTGAAGCAAATGTACATAAAGGATTGACTAAAGGAAAGCTTGCAAAAAGAATTTTCTTCATCATAGTTGGAGCCATACTTATGGGCGTAGGGATCGAAGAGTTTCTTGTGCCCAATAAAATTCTGGATGGCGGAATAGTAGGCATCTCCATTATCCTCTCTCACCTGTCCGGCTGGAAACTGGGCTGGTTTATTTTCATCCTTAATATCCCATTTTTTTACATAGGATACAAACAGATAGGGAAAACCTTTGCGTTGTCTACGCTGCTCGGGATTGCCGTATTATCAGCAACCACTCTCCTTTTGCATGACGTTCCTGTTTTTACTGAGGACTTGCTGTTAGCCACGGTATTTGGCGGCATTGTTCTTGGTGTTGGGGTCGGCATGGTGATCAGGTATGGAGGATCCTTAGATGGAACAGAGATTCTGGCCATTCTGGTAAATAAAAAACTTCCATTCTCTGTCGGGGAAATTATTATGTTTTTCAATATCTTCATTTTTGCTACGGCAGGCTTTGTTTTCGGCTGGAACAGGGCAATGTATTCCATCCTCGCTTATTTCATTGCTTTCAAAACAATAGATGTGGTGATCAGCGGGCTGGATGAATCAAAATCAGCCTGGATCATCAGTGACCAGCATAAGGTAATCGGCGAAGCGATTCTTGCACGGCTGGGAAGAGGAGTTACCTACTTAAATGGGGAAGGTGCTTACACAGGGGATGATAAAAAAGTAATCTTTTGTGTCATCACCAGACTGGAAGAGGCAAAATTAAAAGCCATCGTGGAAGAAATAGATCCCAGTGCTTTTTTAGCAGTTTCTGATATTGCGGAAGTCAGGGGCGGAAGATTTAAAAAGAAAGCCATTCATTAATTAATAATTTATAAACATGGATGCACCAGTTAAATCAAAATAACAAATAAATATATTAGCAATAAGATAAATATCAAAAAGATTACAGCTGTTATTAAGTATATCAGTGATCGGGATGATGAGTAGGTCTGCAGGTTAATTCTTTTTCTGACCTGAAAATAATTCAAGGTAGAGTAAACCAGGATTGTCAGGCCGGTAACCAGAGAAAACAGACTTAATGAAATGGCAATGCTATCTGCAAACTTATTTACTCTCTGCACATTATTAAAATGCAGTGTGGAAGCAAGTACACCTATTCCAATTACAGCGATCGATGTTCTTACCCATGCCAGGAAGGTTCTTTCATTTGCCAGATGCTGCTGTATGTATTTCGACTCTTTGGATTCTTCCATCAGAAACAGCTCTCCCTTATCTGAAGTATACGATTATTTTTACCGCTTAACCACAGGTTAAACATTAAAGGGAACAGCACCCGCTGCCCCCTCCCCGGAATTATAATATATCCATCCAGATCTTAATGGATGTAGCCAGAATTAGTACAGCCAAAATAACCTGGAGAATTTTTGTATTTACTTTCTTTCCTGAAGCAGCTCCTAATGGAGAAGCAATTAAGCTGGCAATAATCATAATGGCTGCAGGAACGTAGTCTACTTGTCCGGTTGCTAATTTACCAGCTGTAGATCCAATCGATGAAATAAAAGTGATTGCCAGTGATGTCGCAATCGTCATTCTTGTAGGAATCTTCAATACAACCAGCATAATAGGAACCAGTAAAAAGGCACCTGCTGCACCGACGATACCAGCCCCGATGCCGACAATCAAAGCAAAGAAGGCTGCAAGCCATTTATTGAACTTTACTTGATCCAAAGGGATATCATCCAAGCCTTTTTTCGGCACAAACATCATAATTGCCGCAATTAAAGCTAAAACACCATAAACAAGGTTAATGCCGCCTTCAGTCATAAACCTTGAACCGTAACTTCCGATTAAACTTCCGGCTAATATGGCTGAACCCATATAAATAATTAGTGTTTTATTCAGATATCCGCCTTTCCTGTAGGCCCAGACACCTCCGATTGTTGCAAAAAACACCTGTACAGCACTGATTCCTGAAACTTCATGAGCAGAAAAGGCTGCTAATCCAAATAACGGCGGAATGTATAATAGCATTGGGTATTTAATGATTGAGCCGCCAATTCCCACCATTCCGGAAATATAAGACCCGATAAAACCAATTAAAAATATAACGATCAAAAAAGTAAAATCCATGTGGCCATCTCCTCCTTTTAAGCAATAAAAGGGAGTGCAAACTCCCTTTTATCTTTTCAATAGATCAGCCTTTTTTTATCCAGAACTTTAACACTCCATTGTCATCCTCATGTTTTAAAAGCTCATGTCCTGTTGACTCTGTCCAGGCAGCCAAATCTTTAACTGCTCCTTTGTCTGTTGTATGAACTTCAAGCACTTGCCCTGATTCGATTTCACCTATTGCTTTCTTTGTTTTTACGATTGGCATTGGACAAGCTAAACCCTTTGCATCCAGTACTTTTGCTGCGTTCATATTTCATTCCTCCAATTATTATTATTAGTTTTTGATAAATCCTTCAAAAAAATTATCTTACAGCACAGCGATTTGGACCGATTTCCATCTCACGCTGTTTTTCTTCGTCCGGGCTGATTTTTCCCATATTTGTTTCGCGGATTTCCTGATAAGCATTAGGCTGAGGAGGAAGATTTTCAGAAACTAACTTTCTGAACTCTCCTTCGTCTTCAATGTTTAATCCGTGATTTTTAGCAAATAATGTGCCAAGCTTTTCGGATACGCTGCCATCCTCATTTAATTCTTCAATAATCATGAAGTGTGCAGGCATAACAACTAATTCGCCTGATAGGTCTTTATAGCGCTTATAAAGTGTTTCTCTTAAATCACCAGCCCAATCCCCGGCTTTACCGGCAAGGTCGGGACGTCCGATAGAATCGATGAATAGGATATCACCTGAAAGAAGGTATTGATCGTCCACTGCAAAAGATGTTGAACCAATTGTATGGCCTGGTGAGTAAATAGCTTGAATGCTGATTTTAGTAGAACCAATCATGACTTCGTTTCCATCTTCAAGACGGCTGTATTCAAATGTTACTTCTTCAGCATCCTTAGGAGGAAGCCAGTAAGAAGCACCCGTTTTTTCAGCAATTTTGCGTCCGCCTGAGATATGATCTGCATGCAGATGTGTATCAAAGACATGCTTAATCTCTGCATTCTTTTCAGCAGCAAAATCAGTAAATACGTCAGTCATTCTTGTGGCATCGACGATTGCAGCTTCACCATTTGAAATCACCATGTAGGACAGGCAGCCTTTTCCGATGCGGACGAATTGATACATTTCTCCGCCATCCTTCAAATCACCCACTTTAACAGGCTCAAGGTGTTCACTCCATGATTTCATCCCGCCTGCAAGGTATGAGGCATTGCGTCCTGCTTCTTCAAGCATTTCTGCGACCATGACAGAAGAACCTTCTTTTGCACACACTACTAAAAGCTCTTTATCAGCCGGAATTTTATCCAGAATAGGTTCTACGCCATCAAGAAGTTCGAAGTATGGAACATTCAAGTATTCAAAGTTTTTGCCTTCAATCTTCCAATCGTTAAAGTCGGTTTCATTGCGTACATCAAGTATAAATAATTCTTCATTTTGAATAACCTTTTTTGTTACTTCACTAGCAGTCATTGCATTCATCGTTAGTATACCCCTTAATGTATAATTTAGTTTAAAAAATTTTAGTTAAGCTTCGTTTCGGTCGGTCCATTCCATTCGGACATTCCCGGCACTACATTAATTACATTTGAGAAGCCTTTTTCAGCTAATACCTGGGATGCCATATCACTTCGGCTCCCTGTACGGCATACTACAAAAATCTTTTTATCCTGGTTTAGCTCGCTAATTCTTTCCTCCAATTCTCCGAAGGGAATCGAAATAGCATTGGGAATATGGCCGAATGCATATTCAGCAGGTTCCCTGACATCGAGAACAACAATATCATCATTAGAATCCATCTCTTTTAAAAGATCATCGTTAGAGGCAACAGACTCAAAAGTTGCAGCTTCACGCTCTTCATTTTCACCTGCTTTTCGTATATAATGCTTAAGCACTTCGCCTTCTTCCATTGTGCCAAGATATTGGTGTCCAGAGCTTTTTGCCCAGGCCTGAATATCTGCTTTTGAACCTTTATCTGTTGCAAGTACCTCAAGTACTTCCCCAGGATTCAGATTAGTGATTGCCTTTTTCGTTTTTACAATCGGCATTGGGCAGGCAAGCCCTTTTGCATCTACTGAAGAGTTTGTTTTTAAAGTTTCCATTTAATATTCCTCCTTATAACTTTAGATAAATAAGTTGACATTACCGTCTTCTGCATCTGCAAGATAAGCAGCTACACCGGCAAATTCTACACCATCAATGATTTCTTCCTGTTTGAAACCAAGAAGATCGACAGTCATTTGACAGGCTACAAGCTTAACTTCCTGTTCTTTTGCCATTTCAATAAGGTCGCTTACTGGCATTGTGTTGTGCTTTTTCATAATATCTTTGATCATCTTAGGACCCATTCCAGCCATATTCATTTTCGATAAGCCCATTTTTTCCGGACCTCTTGGCATCATTTTGCCAAACATTTTTTCCATAAAAGTTTTTTTGACTTGAATTGGCTCATCTTTTCTAAGAGCATTCAGTCCCCAGAATGTGTGAAAGATGGTTACCTCATGATCGTAAGCAGCTGCACCGTTTGCAATGATATAAGCCGCCATCACCTTGTCATAATCTCCGCTGAATAGAACGATTGTTGTTTTTTTCTTTTCCAATCTTTTATCCTCCCTTTACCCTATTGGGTATATATATAATCAAAAAAATTTATTTCTTATAACTTTTAAAATGAATCCAAATACCTCACAGGGTATATACTAGAGCATATTTGACTTTCTGTCAACACCTGTTCTTGGCCTTTGCAGTTCAATAATCTAATGGTCCTTCCCAGTTCATCATACCGCCAAGCATGTTAATGACTCTATACCCCTGTCCTTCAAGGAATCGTGCAGCTAATCCGCTGCGGTTTCCTGATCGGCAAACCATAACATATTCCTGATTCTTATCCAGCTCATGCATACGAAATTCAATTAATCCAAGCGGAATATGAATAGCTGAAGCTATCTTTCCTTCTTTTACTTCATCTGCTTCCCGCACATCAACGATATTTAATTTTACTCCGGCGGCTAGCTGCTGCTCTACTTCATTCACATTCATTGTTTTCATTTAATATTCTCCCCTTTATCTCCAGGCGCTTACTCCGCCTTTGATGTTTGTAATGTTCTTATATCCGGCTTTTTTTAGAATTTTACTTGCTTTGCTGCTTCTCATTCCGCTTTGACAGATAACAACTACTTCCTTATCTCTTGATAGCTGTCCCATATTCTGGTGAAGCTGATGAAGAGGCATGTTCTTAAATCCTGGAATATGGAAGCTTTTAAATTCAGCTGTTGTTCTTACATCAATGTATTGCTTTGTTTTGTCCTTCATTTCATTCTTCAGCTGAGCAGCTGTCATCTGCTTTACGCCCTTTACCGGAATCAGCTTCTGAAGGAGAAAAATAATAACCAGGGCGATAATGATTCCATTTGCAATAGTCATTTGCTTACCTCCAAATTTATGTGATAACGCTTTTGTTTTATACCTCATGGGGTATATTATAACTAAATAAAAAAAGGAAGTCAACTGACCATCATCTGCTTTTAACAAGTAAGTTGACAGCCTCTTCAATCATGATGGAACTCTCAATTCCCTTTTCAGCGTTTTCAACAATACATTGTTCAAGATTGGAACTGACAATAACTGCAATTGCTTTATCAATTGCTGATCTTGAAGCTGTTAGCTGGGTAATGACAGATTTGCAATCTTTTTCATCCTCCATCATTTTTAAAATCCCTCTAAGCTGGCCCTCTGCCCTTTTGATTCGATTTTTAGTTTTTGCATCGTATAACACAAGCTTCACCCCATTTTAGTTTTATTTTACACAGTGACAATCAGGCATTGAAAAACCAACTATTTTAAACCCTTTTTTTCGCAGCATCCTTACCCCAAAATTTTTCTCTAATGAGCTGGAGGCAACTAAATGGATTTGGTTATATGGTATATCGTTTATATGCCGATTTATATATGGAATGGGCAGATTGATCGCTCCGGGTATTTCACAATGACAGGAATCATTATAATCCCTGACATCCAGCAGAGCTATGCCTTCCTTGGGCAGGCATTGATCTAAATGATAACAAGGGATATTTCTAATAGGATAATACCTTTTAAATAATGGGAAACTAACTAGCAGCAAGGTTAAAAAAATCAGCAGCATATTTCTCTCCTCTGCGTAAATAATTCAATTACAATTCATATAATATACCCTATTGGGTATATAGTCAATACTTTTTTTACAAATAGAAAAACACCCGCGTGGGTGTTTT
This sequence comes from Cytobacillus sp. SAFR-174, assembly GCF_051964675.1. Taxonomy (NCBI): domain Bacteria; kingdom Bacillati; phylum Bacillota; class Bacilli; order Caryophanales; family Bacillaceae; genus Cytobacillus; species Cytobacillus sp. SAFR-174. The sequence goes on from NZ_JBQCMZ010000015.1 coordinate 57,872, forward strand.
TGATTAGCAGCAGCCGCTGTCATTGCCTAACAGAACCAGTCTTTCATTTTCCTGATCATGGTCAAGAATCATACTTTCTGTATGCGGCTTGATCTCCGGGTCGACTGCCACCTGGATTCCATTTATAGTTTCGATTATATCATCTGCTTCCGGCTCATCCAGAGCCAGTCCAATTTGATGGCCTCCTCAGCCAAAGCCTGCAAAATAAACTCTAATTCCGCCAGTATTTTTCTCTTGAAGAATCTGTTTCAATAGATCCCGAGCTGAATCTGTAATTTTCAAGATCATCATCCTTTCCTCAGTTTATCCATGGCTGTAAAGAAAATATTAATATCCGGGAGTCATCTAGTTACCTTTTCAATACCCCCGCCTGTACACGTTAATATTACTTCAATACTCCTTGAGAAGGAAAGTATTTAGTTTTATTCTGTCCATTTTTAAAAAACCTGTTTGCAGCCCGGCCAAAAAAAGACGAACCACAATATATTTTGGTTCGTCCGTCATTTTTACAAATATTTCCTGTGAATGCTCTTCCCATCGTAAGTGAAAAGCATGTTCTTGCCTTCAACAATGGTTTCCATATGGACGCCTCTGCCCCAAAGCTGGTGTACATATGGGAGTACTTTTTCAAGATATTTTAGATCAAGCTCCACACCTTCAAACCAGTGCTTTAAGTATAGTTCACCATTCTTCATATAATCTCCGTCATTAACCGTCAAATATGGGAATCCTCCATTTACACGCATGCTGACAAGCTGATCGCGCACATGCTCCCACTGTTTATCCACTACCTTATAATCCTTACCTTGTTTTTGGAACAGATACATATCTTCTCTCATGACAAGGTCTTTTGTTAAATAATTTCTTAAAAATGATATATCTGACTCGATTTCACGAACCTCGAACATTTTTTCCCGGCCTGAATTTGGCACTGCACCGCGCCTCTTCATTTCCTCAGTCGGATTGTTATATCGTTCTTCAATATCTTCAAAAATCTTCAGACCCAGATAATATGGATTGATTCCGGTTCTGGACGGCTGCACAACCCCTGCATTCAACTTTGCAAATTCCAGCGCTTCAGCAGATGTCAAATCCATTTCCCTTAAGATGCGCTGATGCCAATAAGATGCCCAGCCTTCGTTCATAATTTTAGTTTCCAGCTGCGGCCAAAAATAGAGCATTTCTTCCCGCATCATCGTTAATATATCCCGCTGCCAGTCGGTTAGCTCCCTGCTGTAGCTCTCTATAAACAGCAGTAAATCTTTTTCTGGTTTCGGAGGGAACTTCTTATTTTTTTTCTTTGGTTCATGCTTCTTGTTTCTTTCATCCAAATCCCATAAATCATCATAAGGGCTGGCCGCTGCTGTTTCACCGCTGCTTTCATATTCATCATCCGAACTCCAGGCTAGCTTCGGCCTCATTAGAGACGGATCAATATGTTCTTCAATTGCCAGCACGGCATCAAGGAAAGTTTCCACTTCCTTTTTCCCAAACTCAATTTCATACCGCCTTATTCTTTCAGCGGTGGCAGCCATGCTCTCTACCATGTCCCTCTTTGTGTTTTGAAAACGGACATTATTTTTAAAGAAATCACAATGTGCTAAAACATGCGCTACAATTAATTTGTTTTGGATAAGGGTATTGGAATCAAGCAGAAACGCATAGCAGGGATCCGAGTTGATTACAAGCTCATAAATTTTTGATAACCCTAAATCATAATGCAGCTTCATTTTATGAAACTGTTTTCCAAAACTCCAATGCGAAAACCTGGTCGGCATGCCATAAGCTCCAAATGTATAAATGATTTCCGCAGGGCAAATTTCATACCTCATAGGGTAATAGTCCAAGCCAAATCCATTTGCAATTTCAGTAATTTCCTGAATGGCATATTCCAATGATTTATTTTCTTCCTCCCGCATTGCCACTCCCCCTTTTAGTCCTTACCATAATCTATGAACCAACAAGAGGATTGATGAGTAGTCTCTTCATAAGCTTGTAACAAATCACAGCAAAAAGCGGAGCATTTCGCCCCGCTTTCCATATGGCATTAGTCATCCAATTCGACTGTTGCTACTTTACCTGTTTCAGCGTCAATATCGACATCTGCTTCGCCTTTATTTGTCTGCAGTTCAACTTCATATAGGATTTTTCCATCGTCCTTATCTATTTCGATTTCTTTCATTATTCCATTAACTTCTTTTTCAGCTATCTCAATAGCTTTTTGTTCGGAGATTATATTTTCCCCATTTATCTCTTTTTCTGACTGATCATTGTCATCATCGTCATCCCGCTCTTTATTAATTGAAATGACTTTACCATCTAAGGCGCTAATTTTAATATCGATATCTTCTTTCCCGTTATCAATATCAATTTCATAATACTGATTGCCTTTTACTCTTTCCAATTCAATGCTCTCAACGCTTCCCTCTGCTTCAGAAAGAGCAATCTTCTTCGCCTCTTCAACAGTAATAAAATCCTGCACAGCTTCTTTCTTACTCCCAGCACTTCCTTTTTCATTCGTATCTGCGGCACCAGCTGCAACAGCACCACCCAGCAATAAAGCTCCTGCCAATGAAATAACTGTAAATTTTTTGTTCATTATATTTTTCCTCCTTTTTCTTTTCTACATGTTCAATATAACCGGTGAAAATGAGAGAAAAAGGATAAGAAAATTAAAATTTGATGAGAAAGGAATTAATCATCCCATGTAACCGACATTACTTTTCCTGTTATAGCATGGATTTGGACAGCGGCCTCCCTGCCGTCATTCTTTTCTATCTCCACAAGATAATAAGATCCGCTGTCTGTTTTCTCAAAGCTTATATCATCCACCTCTCCAGGTTCAATTTTTAGAGCAATTTGAATAGCTTCCTCTTCGGTTAGATTTTTAACAGGGACTTTTGTTTCCTCGGCATAACGGGATAGAACTTCTCCAGTCAGGGCATCAACAGTAATCTTTATCTTTGCTTCACCTTTCTGAACGATTGCCTCAAAGGCTGGTTTTTCTTTATAAGTCACTTTTTTCATGGAGAGTAATTCACCAGATTCTTCTGCCCGAATAATTTCCTTTATTTTTTCTTCATCAAGCTGATTCTGTTCACCGTTAGGAATGTGTTCCTTTTTTTCAAAAAAAAGAATATCTCCTCCGTTTTCACTCAGCTTTATTTGATAAAACGCTTCGTCTTTTTTCATTTCAATCAAATAAGTGCTGTTTACTTTTTTCACATTCAGAATTTCTCCCTGATATCTGTCTTTTATTAATTCCCTGGCTTTACCTTCAGTAATTGATTCAGAAGCAGAGACATCAGTGAATTGAATTGCAGCAAATACAAGGAGCGCAGCCAGCAGAAGCCCCGAAGCTGCAATTATAAGTTTATGCTTCATTCCTTACACCTCCCACTTAGCTTATTTCTCCATTATCTATTAATAAAATGAGAAAAAGATGAGAATGGTTATGTCACTTTGATTATGATGGATGCTGCAGTTCCTACTCCTTCAGTACTTTCGAGCCTGATTTCAACTCCCAGCGCTTCTGCTATTTCTTTGGCAAGGGACAGTCCCAGTCCTGATCCCCCTGTTTTTCTATTTCTAGCCTCATCAACCCGGTAAAAACGATCAAATACTCTTGGCAGATCCTTCATAGGTATACCCATGCCGCGATCTTCAATCCGTATATAGACTTCTTGTTTCTCTGTTCCAGCAGTAACCTTTATGACATCATCACTGTATTTCCTGGCATTATCCAGAAAAATAAACAGGAGCTGCTTTAATTTATTTTCATCAGTTTGAATAAGTGTATTTTCAGACAAATCCAAATGCACAGTCCTATTAAAAGCATCTTCATATGTCCGAGTGACTTGGGTTAAAAAACTGTTTAGTTCCACCATTTTCAAATCAATCATCCAATGGTCATCATGCCGTGCAAGCAAAAGAAGCTGTTCTGTCATCTCCTTCATTCTTAGCGCCTCTGAGTGAATGGCTTCTATGGATTCATTAAATAATTCAGGTTCTTTCAGCCCCCTTCTCTTAAGCAGGCTTGAATAACTTTCTATAACAGTTAATGGAGTTTTTAATTCATGGGAAGCATTTGAAATAAAGAGTTTTTGCTTCTCATAATTGGATTCAAGAAGATCTATCATATGGTTGAAGGTTTCACCCATTTGCTGCAGCTCATCATGAGATTTCCCTTCCAGCTTAAGACGCTTGAATTGGCCGCTTTTTCTAATTTCTTTCATGGTGGCTGTCATAGTCGCTACAGGCCTTGTAATAAACTTGCTAAGGACCGCACTGGAAATCAAAACCGGAATCATTGCCGCGACTGTCACAATCCCCAGAACGAAGCGAAGAGTCTTTAATATTTTTTCCGCACTTTCCATGCTTCTGGTCAGCTGAAAACTTCCTATTTCACCATCCGGCAGAATCACAGGTGCCGACGCAAACATATAGACCCTATTATCACGTTCCATTGTTTTTATTAATTCACTGCTGATGTACTCTGCAGGAATTTCACTGAGCGCCTTTTCATCCGGGGATGTGGAGGTTACTGCCTTTTTATCCGGCTGAACAAGTCTTACCATTCCATTTGAAGGAACAAAGGCCCTAAGCAGTTCAGCTTCCGGAACATTCCCGATGGATCTTTGGGCAATCTTTGTCATATTTTCCATTTCATTCGAAATAGCGGCCCGCTCATTTTCATATACCAATTTGCTGAATACAGCATAAACAGCGAAATTCATTATAAGCAGAAGGACTGCAAAAAGAACGGTTGTATACAAATAAATTTTCTTCCTAAGATTCATTTCGTCTCCTTTAATACATACCCTACTCCGCGGATAGTGTGAATAAGAGAAGGCATCTCAGGCAAGTCTATTTTTTTGCGCAAATACCTGATGTAGACATCAACAACATTTGTGTCCCCCAAAAAGTCATATCCCCAGACAGCCTCCAAAATCTGTTCCCTGTTCAGGACCTGTTTTTTATTGGTCATTAAATAAACCAGTAAATCAAATTCTCTGGGCGTCAGTTCTATGGACTGATCTCCCCGGCTGACTTCCCTTGTTTTCTCATTGAGCTTTAAATCTGACACTTCAAGACAGTCAATAGCCGTAGTTTCTTGAACAGCTGCTGTTTTAACCCTTAGTGCCGCTCGAATCCTCGCAAGCAGTTCCTCAATCTGAAAAGGTTTTGTTATGTAATCGTTCGCCCCCAGATCTAAGCCAGATACTTTATCTTCCACTGAGCTTTTAGCCGTCAGCAGCAAAATGGGGGTCTGTTTATCCTTACTGCGAATTCTTCGCAGAATTTCAATTCCGCTAAAGCCTGGAAGCATGATATCCAGAATGATTAGGTCCCAGCTTCCAGTCCTGTATAACTCCATTGCCTGAAAACCATCCATTGCCTTTGTTACTTGATAGCCCTCAAATTCAAGCTCAATTTCCAGAAGCCTGGCGATTTTAGCTTCATCCTCCGCAACAAGAATTGATTCCCTCAAAAAACTCACTCCCCATATTTGACAGTTATATTCATAATCCAAGGTTATCAGAAAGATATGTTTTTATCATTATTTTGAATAAGGAGACAATGAAAAAAGCCCCCGAAGGAGCTTACTGAGTTTTTCTCTCTACAGATAGGCTAACCGCTTTGTTATCCTTGAGGTTATGTGTGACCATCACCAATATGGTTACCGGATTCCCGTCTTCTTTTACTGTAAATGTGAAGGTGTCTGTTACGTCTGTTTCAGTAACTTTCTTTCTTCCTCCATACTGATAATCCACTACTTCTTCCCCAGGGTAGTCTTCTTTTACAACTGCAATGGCAATTCTCCCATACTTTTCATAATCCGGTTTTTGTACAGCTCCTGCCAATGAACCTCCCCCGGCTAATAAACAAATCAGCATAAATATGGATAAATACTTTTTCATTTTTCCCTCCAAAGCATATGTCGTTACTTATATTCTTGACCCAGGCATTGATTTTATGTAACCGAATTTCCTGTAAATGAATGTGGCCAATATATACAGGTAAATGATGAAAACCCATGTATATCAACAAGTCCAAGATTTACTTTGAAATAAAATGCCGCATCATCATAAACTATAATCAACTCCTGGAAGAGGAGGAGAGGACAAATGAATAAAGTGGATTATGACCGTGCGTTATATTATACACACCGGTCTGAATGGGATAACCTGCTGATCCTGATGGTCAGGACAGAAGATCAATTTCTTTCGAAGAAAATCGAACATTTTCTTCATGCCTACAATTTCGAAAAAGACTATTCTGTCATTGAGAAACATTTATACTCACTGCTTAGATATATTGACCATGCCAATGAATTATCGGAAAAACAGCTGCCAAACACTGTATTTTATGAACTAACCTGACAAAAGAATTCCACCAATAATAAAACACGGATTTTTTGGTCCGTGTTTTTGTTTTCTTATTGTTTTAATTCCTGCTTAATTTGACCATATGCCTTCATATATATCTGAAGTTCGTTTATTAAGCCCTCAACCAATTGAGCTGGTTCTTCATAAAGGCCATCATTTTCATAATCAAAACAATGCGGGTCCAGGACAAGCTGTTTAGGTATAACATTGGCATATACGCCTCTGCCGGCAATTCTTAAATTATTCAGCGCATTGATCCCGCCTTTTCCGCCTCCTGCCACAACCAGCAGGCCGACTGGCTTATGGGCAAATTGCTCACTCCCCAGAAAATCCAGCGCATTCTTTAATGCTCCGCTCATGGCACTGTGGTACTCAGGGGATGCCAGAATAACTCCATCAGAGTCAGCAATCTGCTGGCGCAGTTTTTTAACAGCAGGCAGCCCATATTGATCTTCTGTTCCATTGTATAAAGGAATTTCTCCAAGGCTTAAGTCGATCAGTTCAGCATTATATTTTCTTGCAATATAACGGGAGGCTATTCCCGTGCGTCCTTTCATTCTCGGACTTCCATTAATAATTGTAAGCTTCATTTTTAAACTCTCCTTTAAGTTCCTATATTATTTAGTATATAGAAACATGCGCTTTTACACATCGTCAGGATGGCTGAGTTTTATAAAGCTTGTTTTAGTACTAATTCAGTAAATATTCCCTCAGACTTTTGGATGAGTTTTTATTTTGTCTCTGCAATCCCATGACGCACGGCATAAAGTGCTGCCTGAGTCCTGTCTGCCAGCTCTAACTTGGAAAGCAGGTTGGAAACATGGGTTTTGACTGTCTTTTCTGTGATAAAAAGAGAGGAAGCTATTTCTTTATTGCTTTTTCCTTTTGCGATCTCTCTCAAAACCTCGAGCTCTCTCTTTGTCAGCTCTTCAAGCGGATGTCTTTCCGTACTGTTTTTATTCGTTAAATGTGTAAGCAGATGAGAGGTGGCTTTTGGATGAAGCTGATTCTCCCCTTTCATCAGCTGGATTATTGCCTGAACAAGGATATCCGGCTCAATATCCTTCAGCTGATATCCTGATGCGCCCGCCTCAATGGCGGGTATTACATGATCCTGGTCTGAAAAACTTGTGAGTATCATGATTTTTACATTAGGATAATTCTGTTTAATCTGCCGTGTGGCTTCAATCCCATTCATTACTGGCATATCCAGGTCCATTAATACAACATCCGGCTGGTGTGTTTGCATCATCTCAACAGCTTCAAGGCCGTTTTTTGCCTCCCCGATAATTTCGATTTCCTGCTGAGTTTTGAGAAAAAATAAAAGTCCTCTTCTTACAACATGATGATCATCCGCTATTAAAACCTTGATGGCCATTTATTTCCCTCCCTTTTCCAAAGGAATGATAATTTCAATATTCGTTCCTTTGTTTGGCTCTGTTATTAATTTGAATATACCATTCAGTGCTTCTGTCCTTTTCTTCATGCTTTTGAGACCTAGAGAAGGGATATCGTTTTCACGATAGTGAAACCCCCTGCCGCAATCGGAAATCATCATGGCAACTTTTCTTTCCTCCACAGTCAGTACTACATCAGCTGTTGACTCACCGGAATGTTTCTTGCAGTTTGCCAGAGCTTCCTGGCCAATTCTCCAAAGTGTTTCTTCAACTTTCCCAGGAAGACAAATTACTCCCTTAACTTTTGAGTTTAGCTTCAGGCCAAGCATTTGACTGTAAGTCTGCATAGCACATATAATTCCATTTTCCAGTCCTCGCGGTTTGAGCTGCCAAATAAGCGCTCTCATCTCACTTAATGCTTCCTGTGCGAGATCCTGCATGTAGGAAAAGGTTTCTTTCATTTCTGGGTTATCAGTCATTTCCGCTCCTCCTCTCGCCGTCAAGCTTAAAGAGAACAAAAGCTGGTTGACAGAATCATGCAGGTCCCTTGCCAGCCGGTTTCTTTCCGCAGCAAGTGCCGTCTCCTGTTCGAGCTGTGTGAGCTTGATCCGTTTTATAGCCGTTCCAATTTGGAAAGCAACAGATTCCAGCAAAGCCAATTCTTCCGGTGAAAAATGGGTTTTAGCAGGTGAACCAACATTAAGAATACCAAACTTTTCCTCTCCCGCCCTCAGAGGTACGGAGGCATGATGGGTTAGCCCGTTAGTATCTTTTCTTTGCTCGGCAATTGCATCTTCTATTCTTTTGCATTCAATTATATTTGAAGCTTTGTTTAATCTGCCGTCATTATAGCGGTCAATGCACCAGCAATCTCCCTTGCACATCGGCCTGCAGTTATCCGCGGAAAGGGCAGGAGGCAGTTTCTCTTCTGCTGCAAGGCGGAACTCCCCATGGCTATCGATCAGAAATACCCATCCCGTTTCCAGACCGGTGATGTGAAGCAGTTTTTGCAGCACCTCTTTAAGAAGCGAATCTATTTCTGTTCCTTCATTCAATAGCTCTGCTATTTCTTTTAAAATTCCGATTTCTGATTGTCTGTTTTTCCCCAACACCCGGATCCCCCTTAGTCCTTGTCATATATGTACTTATATTATATAACTTATTTTCCCTTACTTCCTTGGCATTTGGGAGGAAGCAGCCTGCGACTAAAGATGTAGAACGAAGAAGCCAACATAAAAACACCGAAGAGCAATTCTCTTCGGTGCAGATTTTCTATCGCAGTCTAACGGGCAGTAAGACCCCCACTTCAAGACTTAGAGGAATCAAAGGAGGATAGTGGGGGTCAAAACTGCCCGATCTAGCTGCGGCTCCTAGGGGCTCGAGGTCATAAGCCAATCAGCTGATGGGAAGAAAAGCACTCACCACCATCTGCTCGACTTATGCTTGTCACCCCAAGGCAAGTCGCCTCGCTTTATAATGTAAAGGCCCGATTGGTGAGATACAGTGAAACTTGCCGACGCGCAGGCAGAGGCTTAGTTGAACCAATCGGGTTCGTAGTGTCGATTGATCGAAACGCTAGCGGAGATCTTAGCGACACGCGACTAACAATCAGTGGGGATAAGGAAAACCCCACTGATTGAAGTTTCACTTTATGCTATTGGATAATTTTGAACAAATGGATGAAGAACGATTTCGTCTATCATCATGTGTTTCGGTGCTGATGCCATGTAAACAACAGCATTTGCGATATCCTCGACCTGCAGCCAATCTTTTTTCTCTTCGAGTCCCTGCTTGGATTCTGCAAAAAACGTATCAACCATTCCAGGATTTATGGTTCCGACACGGATACCATATTCTCTGACTTCCTGAGCTAAAGATCCCGAGAAGCCTTGAACTGCATATTTTGTTGCCGTATAGGCTGATCCATTCGGGATAGTATACCTGGCTACATCTGATGAAATGGTAATGATTGTACCAGATTTCCGCTCTTTCATATGCGGCAGTACTGCCCTGCTTCCGAGAAAAACTCCCTGCACATTTACTTCAAAGACTTTTTTCCACTCATCCAGTGTCGTTTCATCAACCTGTTTAAAAAAGCCCATACCTGCATTGTTCACAAGAAGGTCAAGCTGCTGCCCGTATGTCTGAAGAGTTTTTTCAACTGCTGCCTTTACTTGTGCTTCATTTGAGATATCCGCCTGAATGGGCATTACATCTGAAAATCCCATTTTATTGAGGTCTTCTGCTGATTGATGTATTTCCTCTGAACTTCCAATCAGGGTTAGCTTCATGCCCTGCTGAGCCAGCTTAACAGCGATTTCCTTGCCGATCCCTCTGGATGCACCTGTTACTATTGCCGTTTGTCCCTTTAACATTGAATCTTCCTTTCTGTTGACACTTCTGGGTGTGAGAATTTATTTTGATACTGAAATCCCCATTCTTTCTTCGACGATGCCCATAAATGCTTTTTGAACGGAATCCAGTTTTTCTTTGCTGCCGGCTAATGAAGAGTCATTAATTCCAAAGTAAAATTTAATTTTCGGTTCTGTACCTGATGGCCTTAGGCAGATCCAGTTCCCTTCTTCGAAGAAATACTTAATAACATTGGACTTTGGCAGGCCGATATTTTCCTCTGTTCCATCTGCTTCCGTTCTGATTCCTGTTAAGTAATCTTCAACAGCCTGAACTTTCATGCCTTCAAGTTCCTTTATCGGATTAGTGCGGAAAGATGCCAGTGTCTGCTGGATTTTTTCAGCTCCTTCAATTCCTTTGAGAGTCATTGAATTCAATCCTTCAAGGAAATAGCCAAACTCATCAAATAAGCTGAGCAATGCCTCATAAAGGGACATGCCTTTCTTTTTATAATAAGCCGCCATTTCAGTTGCAAGCAGGGCTGCCTGGATAGCATCCTTGTCCCTTGCAAAGTCGCCGATTAGATATCCATAGCTTTCCTCATAGCCAAACAGGAAGCTGTATTCACCCGACTCTTCATATTCCTTGATTTTTTCTGCAATGAATTTGAAGCCAGTTAAAACATCAATGGTTTCTACTCCAAAAGACGAGGCAACCCTGCGGCCAAATTCAGATGTAACAATCGTTTTTAGCATGATGCCATTGTCAGGCAGTGTATTCTTTTCTTTCTTCTGAGAAAGTATGTAGTGAAGCAGCAGCGCCCCTGTCTGATTTCCTGTCAGAAGAACATACTCACCTTCTTTGTTCTTCGCTGCGATTCCAAGCCGATCGGCATCCGGGTCTGTAGCAATTAACAAATCTGCATTGGTTTCTCTTCCATCTCTCATTGCCAGCTCAAAAGCATCTTTTTCCTCTGGATTAGGACTCTTTACTGTTGAGAACTCAGGATCCGGGAGCTCCTGTTCCTTTACCACATGCACATTTACATAGCCCAGCGCTGACAAAGCCTCTCTGACAGGCTTGTTGGCCGTACCGTGAAGAGGCGTAAATACTACGCGCACATCCGCTTCGTTTGCGGCACCGGGATTTTCGGAGATGGTAAGGAGCTGCTTCTGATAGGCCTGATCAACTGTTTTGCCGATCATGGTGATGAGCCCTTTTTCCTTCAACACATCTTCATCCATTACTTCTATCAGCAATTCGTTTTCTAATTCATTTACTTTGCTTATAACAATGTCAGCTTCTGCGGGAGTCAGCTGAGCCCCATCAGATCCATACACCTTATAACCATTGTATTCCGGAGGATTATGGCTGGCTGTTATGACAATACCTGCATACGCATGAAGGTACCGGACTGCGAATGAAAGTTCAGGAGTTGGACGAAGCTCGTCAAATACATACGTCTGTATGCCCCTGCTGGCAAGTGTTTTAGCCGCTTCCATTGCAAATTCCGGAGACATGTGGCGTGAATCATAAGCAATAGCCACTCCCCTGTTTTTTGCTTCCAGTCCTTTTTCCTCTATGTATGCCGCTAATCCTGCAGATGCCTTTCGGACAGTATAGATATTCATGCGGTTTGTTCCCGGGCCAATTTCCCCGCGCATGCCGCCTGTTCCGAATTCCAGTCCCTTATAAAATGCTTCTTCAAGGAGCTTTTCATTTCCCTGCAAACGTTTTAGCTGTTCTAATAATTCATTGTCCAGATCCTCATGGTTTATCCATCGTTCTGCTGCTGTTTTCCATTCCATTGTATGACCTCCTAAAAAAAGCTTCTGCATATCCTTTTCGAGTTCCAAATGGATATTCCTTTTAAAAATATCCGAGTTATTTTGACAATTTCCACCCAGAGATTATGTATGCCCGATAAATGCGTTTGAGCGCCAAGTGAAAGGCGCTCAAGCTGCAACTATATATTACTTCTTATATTTAATGCTGTAAATATCATGCCGGCGGTCTTTTAACTGGCGCACTGTGCCATCCTGCCTCTGGCGGCGAAGGATTTCCAGATCAACATCACCAATCAGAACCATTTCAATATTTGGATTTGTTTCCCCCACAATACCATCCCTTGCAAACTCAAAATCGGATGGTGCAAAAATGGCAGATTGTGCATATTGAATATCCATATTCTCTGTTTGCGGAAGATTGCCGACCGTACCTGAAATAACCGTGTATATTTGATTTTCAACAGCCCGCGCCTGAGCACAATAGCGTACCCGTAAATATCCCTGGCGATCTTCGGTGCAGAAAGGGGTAAATATTATTTTGGCACCTTTATCTGCCGCAATTCTCGCAAGCTCAGGGAATTCGATGTCATAGCAGATTTGAATGGCTATTTTTCCGCAGTCAGTATCAAATACCTTTACTTCATCTCCGCGGCTGATTCCCCACCATTTGCGCTCATTTGGCGTAATATGGAGCTTATACTGCTTTTCAATTGTTCCATCCCGGCGGAACAGGTAAGCAATATTATAAATCTCATCGTCATCTTCTTTCACAAAATGAGAGCCGCCAATGATATTGATATTATATCTGACTGCCAAATCCGTAAATAACTCGATGTATTGCTCAGTGTATTCTGTCAGCTTTCTGACCGCAAGGCTTGGTGAACGTTCTTCCAAAAAGGACATCAGCTGGGTGGTAAATAACTCGGGAAAAACCGCAAAGTCGGACCCTGAGTCAGAAGCTACATCTGTAAAATATTCCACCTGATGGGCAAATTCATCGAAGGATTTTATCTGCCGCATTAAATATTGAACCACGCATATACGTACCGGGTAGCTCGTTTTATAAAAGCGTTTGCTCATTGGTCTGTAGTCGACATTATTCCATTCCATCAGGGTTGCATATTTATTTGACTGCACATCGTCAGGCAAATAGTTGGGATTAATCCTCATCAGGGTAAATCCATTCAGGAGCTGAAAGGATAAAACCGGGTCATAGATTTTATGAAGCGACACTTCGTTAACATACTCTCGCGGGTTCATTTCATTGGAGTATTTATGATAGTTTGGAATTCGTCCGCCTATGATGATGCTTTTTAAATTTAAAGACCTGACAAGCTCCTTCCTTTCTTCATACAGGCGATGGCCGATTTTCATTCTGCGGTAATCAGGATGAACCATTACTTCAATTCCATAAAGGTTATAGCCTTCCGGATTATGGTTCGTTATGTATCCTTTATCTGTCACATCATCCCATGAATGACGGTCATCATACTCATCAAAATTTATAATAAGGCTTGAACAGGATCCAATAATTTCCCCGTCATATTCTGCAACAAACTGGCCTTCAGGGAAAATTTCCAGATGGCTTTCAAGCTGATCCTTCTTCCAGGGAACCATGCCGGGAAAACATAACTCCTGAAGGGCAATGATATGATCTATATCTGAATGCCGGGTATTTCTGATAATCATTTTCTTCTCAAATTTCGTTAAATCAAGCTTTGTCAATGGTGGTGCACTCCTTTGGAAATAATAATTATCCTGGGAGCTAAATGGAGCTTAGTCTCTCAGTAATATTCAAGTCTTTTCCCTTTTTTGCTGCATTCGTAACTTCTTAAGTAATTTCCCTCTTATTATCTTGCGTCTTTTCCTTTGTATATATTTCTATAAAGGTGTTAAATGTCTTCTTTTTATTTGTAACCTGTTAATATCTTTGCCACAAAAGCCCCATTTCTGCTGATTGTCTGCACATGTTGATTTACAATGGATGTCCAATAGCTTTATAATTTTAGAGTACATATTAATAAGGAGATTATTATGGAGAAAACACAAACAGACGGGCGGGAGAATTTGCTGTTTATTGCCTGGGCAGCTTCGATTCTTGCTATGTTCGGCAGCCTTTATTTTTCTGAAATCAGGCAATATGAACCGTGCGAGCTTTGCTGGTATCAGAGGATTGTCATGTATCCCTTTGCTGTCATACTAGGATTGGCTGTGGTTAAGAAGGATTATCGCATCAGCTTATATACAATGGTGTTATCTGCTGTTGGAGCCGGCATTTCCATCTACCACTACTCCATTCAGAAGATTTCATTTATGGCTGATCATGCAGCAGCATGCGGGAGAGTTCCCTGTACGGGGCAGTATATTAATTGGCTGGGATTTGTTACAATTCCATTTTTAGCATTAACAGCTTTTATTATTATTTTTATTTGCAGTTATCTTGTCTGGAAGAAAACGAAGGAGGCAGCAGAATAATGAAAAAGGTCATTATATTTCTTGCCATTATCGTTGCATTATTTGCAGCAGTTGGAATGTTAACTAAAATGCAAAACGAAGAAAAAGTGTCAGAGAAAAATCCGTATGGAAAGGATTCGCTTCATCCTGAAACAGTCAAACAGCTTGAAGACCCGAATTATCAAAACCTGATCCTTCCCGAAGAATTGGATAAAAAGTTAGATAAAAAAGAAGATGTAACGGTTTATTTTTATAGCCCGACATGCCCTCATTGCCAAAAGACTACTCCTGTGGTGGCTCCGCTTACAGAAGATATGGGTATTGATCTGGTGCAATTCAATCTGCTTGAATTTGAAGACGGCTGGGACAATTACGGAATTCAGGAAACTCCAACAATCGTTCAATACAAGGACGGCAAAGAGGTTAACAGGATTACCGGTTCTCAGGAAAAAGAAGTTTTTGAACAGTGGTTTAATGAGAATTCCAAATAACCAAAAAACGCCTGCAGCAGCAGGCGTTTTTTCATACAAGCATTTCATTTGCGGCTTTAGCATAAACACTGAATACATCACTCCGGGGCATTCTCTCTCCGCAAAAATGGCTGTAATCAAACGGAAATGATAAGCCGAATTCTTGAAGTATTTGAACATTTTTGAAGAATATCGTTTTATATTTGCCGCTGATTGGGCGGGATTCAAGAATAGCCATAAGCGTCTGCAGCCCTGCTATAACCTGATATGCCTCCTTTAATGTTCCAAAGTATTCAAAGTGTCTGGTAGAAGTATGTAAAATCTTCTGCTGTTCAAAATCTCTTATATCATCGTCTGTGAAATATAGAGGAAACACATTTGAATAGAATCTTCCTATTAATTCTTGAATTTTTTGTTCCTGATCAGGAGTTGATGCAAATACAACCTTCACTGATAACCCACCTTTGTAATCCTTGTAATCAGTTCGTAATATATACTTAAGAATATCATATTCTAAAAGCCCTTTAGGGTGGTAATTATACCCATGGAGCAGGGATTTGCTGGTATTTATTCCTCCTCCGGAAATAGATGGAACAGGAATAATGCAAAATAATTAGTTCTAAAGGTCTATAATAACCTCATTTCCAGTAAAATAAAAGGTGATTTTTAATATTACAATAATTTTCGAGGACCACTATTCCTTTTATCAGCTGTCTTTAAAGGCTAAAATATTATTGTCATTAATTTATATGTAATAAAGGTAAGATTATTCAATCTGGATAAGGAGTAATTTATGGTAAAACTAAAAAGGTTTGGTGAATGGTGTGAAATAGAAGTACCTGCCCACTGGGAAGGATATTCAATCGAATATATTGTCCGGACATTATGGGGAGCACCAAAGAAACAAACACACAATATGAGAATGAAAAAACAGGTATTATCCAATGATGATGCTGCTAATTGGACAAAACCTGTGCATACAGGAGATAAATTAAAGTTTCAATTTTTCGAGGATGAAGATCCAGGCGTTATTCCATCATATTACGAGATTGGTGTTCTTTTTGAAGATGACCATATGCTTGTTTTGAATAAACCTGCCGGCATGGACACGCATCCTAACTCACCGGATCAAACGAATACCCTCGCCAACGCCGCAGCTTTTCATATGCAAATGCACGGGGAATATAGAGGCATAAAACATATACATCGCCTGGATCGTGATACAACCGGTGCCATATTATTTGCGAAGCATGCATTAGCGGGTGCAATTCTGGATAAAGAGCTGGGTGAAAGAAGAATTAAGCGCACCTATTTGGCTTTAGTTCATGGCAAAATTTTAAAGAACAAAGGAACCATAAGGGAACCAATTGGGCGGGACCGGCATCATCCAACCAGGAGAAGAGTATCCCCCGGCGGTCAGCCTGCTTCAACGAACTATGAATTAATTGAGTACTATCCTAAACAAAATCTTTCACTTATTAAGTGCCGTTTGGATACAGGCAGAACACACCAGATCCGTGTTCATCTAAGCCATATTGGACATCCTCTTGCGGGGGATACTTTATATGGCGGGAAACCTGTTTTTGCACGGCAGGCACTGCACGCAGTAAAGCTTGAGATTCCGCACCCATTCTTAGAGGAGCCTATTGTCTGTCATGCGCCTTTCCTGGATGATCCCGGGATTTTCAAGGGAATTGACCCATATCGTTTTTAACTTAGAGCTGCCCTGTCTTAAGGCAGCTTTAGTTTTCTGCTGAAAAGCAGAGTGATTAATGCAAAAAAAGAAGCCCCAAACGGGACTTCTTTGGATTAATTAATTAGTCATGAGATTTACGCATAGCCTTCATGATGAAGCCTACGATGAATACAAGCACGATAGCACCAATTAAAGCAGGAATAATAGCAAAGTCAGCTACGACTGGACCCCAATCACCAAGAATTAATGAACCTAACCATGCACCAATGAAACCAGCAATGATGTTACCAATAATTCCGCCTGGAATATCTCTTCCTAAAATCATACCTGCTAACCAACCAATGATACCACCTATAATTAATGCCCATAAAAAGCTCAACATTGAAAATCACTCCTCGTTATAATTTAATTTAGCTTTTGCTCAGATAAAGAATTTCATTCAGCTGCGCAGCTTTTGGTGATCTTATCTGCTTGTATAATTAAATTACCCAGGATTCATTATCTAAAACCAAAAATTTAAAAACTATTCTTCTGGAAAAATTTTATAAAACAAAAAACACCCGTTAGGATGTTTTTTTCAAGGGGAGTTTAAAAGTTAAAATTGTCCGGATCGGCTCCAAAGCGATGGTTATTATTTAATGCATTCATTTGTCTGATGTCGTCTTCAGTTAATTCAAAATCAAAAATATCTGTGTTTTCCCGCAGTCTCTCTTTTTTCACCGATTTAGGAATGACCATTATGCCGTTTTGGAGATGCCATTTAAGAATAATCTGGGCTGCGGATTTACCGTGCCTTTTGGCAATTTCTTTTATGGTATTGTCCTCGAGCACTCTCCCCCTGGCAATTGGAGACCAGGCCTGTACTTTTATATTGTATTCACCGCAAAATGCCCTCAATTCTTCCTGAGAAAGAAGCGGATGCAGCTCAACCTGATTGACTGCAGGCTTTTCAGAAGAGTTTTCCAGAATGTCCTTTAAATGATGAATTTGAAAGTTGCTCACCCCTATGGCTCTTACCTTTCCATCCTTATAAAGCTTTTCAAGCGCCCTCCAGGTTTCCACGTATTTTCCCTTAACCGGCCAATGAATAAGGTATAAATCTATGTAATCCAAACCCAGCTTTTTCCTACTATTATCAAAGGCATGAAGGGTCTGATTATATCCCTGATCCGTATTCCATACTTTTGTCGTAATGAACAACTCTTCTCTGGGCACTCCGCTTTCTTTTATTGCCTTTCCAACGCCCTCCTCATTTTCATAAAAAGCCGCAGTATCAATCAGCCTGTATCCTATGTTAATGGCATCTTTTACTGTTTTTTCAATCTGCAATCCCTTTTCGACTTTATATACTCCGAGCCCGAATTGAGGCATTTCAACTCCATTGTTTAAGGTTAAAGTGCCGCTGATATCCTTCATCTGATGGAATCATCTCCTTCCATGTTTTAATTCATTTTATCATTTCCAGGAAAAGGAGACCTACTGTTTACACTTCAATACAAAAGCGATTGCCTTAGAGAAGCAATCGCCCATCTATATAAACGGCAGATGCCGGGATTTTTTCATTCCGCATCCCTTTCCATTTTTTCTCATATAAAAATGATTTTCCCGGTGAAAAATTGTCCTAAACAAAGGACAGGATTATTTCCCCCCATAAAAATAAGCAGCTGACAAATCAGCTGCTGAAGTTTTAAACTACTATGAAATTGCCTTGTTTCAATCCAAAAAAATATAATCGGTGAAGAGGCCTTGTCATGGCGACATAAAGCAATTTAATGTCCAGTTCAGAATTTCTGGAAAACTCCTCTTCCATGGACAGAATCATAACGGCATCAAATTCAAGTCCCTTGGCCAAGTATGATGGCACGATGACGATTTCATCCTTCGGTATGCTTTCCTGTTCCTGCAGCAGTTTAAAAGGAAGCCTGGCATGCTTTTCAAAAAGGGTGTGAATGAGCTGACAGTCCTTCATCGTTTTCCCGATCACCGCAAATGTTTTATAATCTTCTTCTTTTAAGGAAATGACCTGTTTTTCAAGCTGTTTTACCAGCTCGCCCCCATCTTTCCTCCTAATAAACTCAGGATTTCTGCCATGGCGGACGACCGGCTCCACCTCGGGAAATGAATAAGGGAGAAGTTTAAGTAATTCATTTGCTTTTTCCATAATTTCCACTGTAGTACGATAGCTTTTTTGAAGCTCTGTATATGTTGCACGGGGAAAAATATAGTCCAGAACCTCCTGCCAGCTTGTGAGCCCCCTGTAGGAGTGAATTCCCTGAGCAAGGTCCCCCACTAGTGTAAACATATCTGTATCAAGTGACTTTTTTAATGAGAGAAGCTCCATAAAGCTGTAGTCCTGGGCTTCATCAATGACGATATTCTTCGCCTTCAGCTCTTTGGGAATGCCAAAAAGGCTTTCCTGCAGGTAAAGCATCAAAGCTAAGTCTTCCCTCTCATACACTTTTTTCCTGAACAACTCCCGGCAATATTCACAAAGTTTATGTGTATCATCAACAGGCAATTTTCCGCCTGATAACCTTGAAAGACGTACAGGATCTTCAAATAGGTCTTTGTAATACCGGACCAGACTTTTCTTCGGGAATTGCTTCATGTATTTTGGCACAGCTGTCCTGAAGCTTCTTTTTAGTTCTTCCATTCTGGATGCTTTTTTATCAAGAGCATCTGAAACATATTGTCTTCTTTTCTCAGGATCCCTGCCTCTATAGAGGGCCCTTTCGATTCTCTCGTCATAATATATTTCGATTTTCTTAATGATATTTTTCTTTTTCTTAGCAAGATCGTTTTGAAGCACAGCCTTTAACTTTTCCAGCCTTCGGTATAGAGGCATGTAATTGTAATCCTCCAAAAAAAGCTGAAAGAATTTTTTGCTGCTGAAAAGCCTGAATTTATCTACCATAAAATCATCACTGGGGGAGAAGCTATTATATATTTCTCTGAGGTAATTAGTAAGAATGGTGTGAAATACAGGCGAACCTTTAATGGACGATGCCCAGGCTGCAAGGTTTACTTCTTCACTTCCCTGGTTTTCAAGCAGGTTCACAAGCTTGCTGTCAGCAGCCATTTTTAGATCCTCGCCAAGACATGCCAGAACATATTCCTGGTAGGTTGTCTGACGGACTCTCTCCACCCCAAGTTCAGGGAGCGCCTCTGAAATATAATCAATGAAAAGCCTGCTCGGCGCCAGTATCATCAGCTGTTCAGGGGCAAAATTTTCTTTGTACTGATAAATGAAATAACTTATTCTATGCAGGGCAATGGTTGTCTTGCCGCTGCCTGCCGCCCCCTGCACAATGATGGGCTTATTCAAATCGGCACGTATTATTTTGTTCTGTTCTTCCTGTATGGTTGAAATAATTTCAGTGAGGCGGTTGCTTGAGCTTTTGGACAATGATTCCTGAAGCAATTCGTCTGTGGTCGTGAGGTCAATATCCCGTATTTCATCCAGAATCCCGTCTTCTATCATATATTGCCTTTTCAACGACAGGTGTCCCGTAAAGCTTTCTTCATAGGAATGGTATTGAACCTCTCCCAGCCTGCCTTCATAGTATAGATTGGCTATCGGAGAACGCCAGTCAACAATAATCTGCTCCTGATTTTCCCTTGAATACAATGAAGTTTTGCCTATGTACAGTATCTCTTCTTCGTTTAAATCCTGCCGCAAAAAATCAATTCTGGCAAAGTAAGGCTTTTTCCGGGCTTTTTTCAGCAGCATTAATTCATCTTTGGACATTTCAAAAAAAAGGGCATTCGTCAGGAGAGAAGAGTAACTTAAACTGGATTCAAGCCAGTCAACGTCCTCGAAAGCTTCTTTCATATTTTCCTGAAACTTATCCTTGCTGGATTCCGATGTTTTAATCACAACATCAATATAACGTTTCGTAAATTCAAGCCGCTGAACTTCCTTTTGAAAATCGGGGTGTTCAAATTCAGATGACATATGTTTCTCCTTTCAAATTTTTTCAGCCGCAATGGAGAAATACATATGAGCGTACGCGTGGGCAGAAAAATATATTATCAGAAAAGTCTGCAAGAATCAAGTGGTGACAGGCACCGCCCGATATTTGTCGAATTGTGCAAGTGTATACATCGGCATTCATTTTAATTTATAATATAAAAAAATACATTTTAGGAGGTGATGGGAATGGCCATTGCAGCTGCAAGGCCTGATAATGCAACGTCTCATGCAAAGCCTGATATTGGTGGCGATACTTTGCATGAGGCGGTAATGGACTAAATATTATCGCCCATTCAGCTAAAACCATTTCTGATATCGGCTTTGCACCTTATTCATTTTTATTATCAAAATAAATAAGGAGCTGGCAGAAATGAGTTATGTAAAAGCTAATGCCGTTTTACCGGAGAATCTAATCGCAGAGATTCAAAAATACGTTCAGGGTGAGGCTATTTATATTCCCAAACCGGAAAAGGACTACCGAAAATGGGGTTCCCGCTCTGGAGCAAGAAAAGCTCTGGATGAAAGGAACCATTCTATAAAAGGCGCCTTTCAGAACGGCAAAACCATCACCCAATTGGCGGAGGAATATTTTCTTTCCGCTGAAACAATCAAAAAAATAGTTTATAAAAAATGAATTTTCCGCACTGAACTTTGTTCAGTGCTTTTTCATATGCCAAGTTCGTTTCCTAATCATTTTATCCATTTACATTTTTATGCCATTCTTATAAAGTGAGGTTGATATATAAAGGTGCTGAAAGTATAGGAGTGTGTATAATGGAACCTTTTATCAGGAATGATCAATATAATTTTATTAAATATCAGACGCAAGTGCTAATTAATGGCCATGCATCTGTCAATGATACAGGGGTGCTGAATGCACTGAAATCACTTTCTGCTGAAAAGGTATTGGGTCTTTTTGCAGAGCTGAGTGAGGAACAAAACCAGCTTCTTTCCCCAGTCAGTGATATTAAAGAAAGAGATCAGGCAGATGCCTTCTTAGCGCATATAAAGGAATATGTAATACCCTTTCCGTCTATAACTGAACAATCGATCAAAAAACTGTTTCCCAAGGCAAAAAAACTAAAAATGCCAGCACCTGAAAATATCGATTTCAGGGAAATAAGTTACTTGGGATGGGACGATAAAGGTACAAACAGGAAATATATGATCAGCCTGCTGGATGGCAAGCTGACAGGAATATATGGAACATTTAAACCGCTAGGCAAAAAAGGAATCTGTGCCATCTGCTACAAACTCGAAGAAACAGGCATGTTCTTAACTGAGACTAAGGGTTCTCAGTTAGGCACCTATACCAAAAAAGGAAATTATATTTGCCAGGACAGCCGCAAATGCAATGAAAATTTGATTACACTTGATAACCTGCATGATTTTATTGGAAGGCTGAAAGGGTAGATTGTCATTCCCCCATAATTAAGGCACCGCCGAGTTTGGCGGTGTCTTTTTTTCAGCTGAAAATAGTCTTTTCGTTTATTCTTATTAAACTAGGGAATATTACTGTAATAAAAAAAACTATCATATTTTGTCGATTTCGTATAAAATAATTACGTTTGATTGAAGTTTTCCTAAAATATTGGGGGTAAAAAAATGGTTTTTAAGAAAAAGGACAAGTTTAACACGCTGTTAAGCAATATTTCCATGAATTTAAAGGATAGTGCAATTTATTTTGCCGACTATAAGATCAACAATGTCAGTGATTTAAAAACCTTTTCAAAAACTATGAAGGATTATGAAACAAAAGGCGATTCCTATGTCCATGAAGTCATTAAGGAGTTAAATAACGCTTTTATTACGCCGATTGAAAGAGAAGATATTCTTCACCTCGCCATGAGCATGGATGATGTGCTGGATGGATTTGAAGAATGTGCTGATTTATTTGAAATGTATTCCATGACACAGGCTGATGAATTCATGCTGAAGTTCGTGGATGCGATTAAGAACTGTGCAATTGAAATTGAAAAATCTGTTGAACTTCTTTCAACTAAGAAATTACTGCAAATAAGAGATCATGCAATCAAAATCAAAGATTACGAATCCAAATGTGATGGAGTCCGCCGCCAGTCAATCAAGCATCTGTTTGCCACAGAAAAAGACCCTATCCGCATCATTCAGTATAAAGAAATTTATGAAACACTTGAAGATATTGCGGACAGCTGTCAGAATGTCGCCAATACGCTTGAAACCATCATCATGAAAAATGCTTAAGGGGCGATAACAATGGATGCAGTTTTAATTATAACAATCCTGATTGTCATTGGAGCTCTGGCATTTGATTTCATCAATGGATTTCATGATACGGCAAACGCAATAGCAACCGCTGTCTCCACTAAGGCGCTTAAACCAAGACATGCAATCATTTTGGCGGCAGTCATGAACTTTGTTGGTGCCATGACATTTACTGGGGTTGCCAAAACCATAACAAAGGATATAGTGGACCCCTTCACTTTGCAGAATGGTTCTCTTGTCATTCTGGCAGCTTTAGTTGCTGCGATATTCTGGAATCTGCTGACTTGGTATTATGGCATTCCAAGCAGCTCTTCCCATGCAATCATTGGTTCGATTGCCGGAGCTGCGATTGCGGCAGCAGGATTTTCAGCTTTAAATTATCAAGGTTTTTTAAAAATTCTGCAAGCACTTATCTTTTCGCCATTAATTGCTTTTGCAGTCGGTTTTATCGTATACAGTATTTTTAAGATTGTCTTTAAACATAACAACCTTACAAAGACAAACCGGAATTTCAGAGTTTTCCAGATTTTCACAGCTGCTCTTCAATCTTATACACATGGAACAAATGATGCGCAGAAAGCCATGGGGATTATTACAATGGCGCTTATTGCAAACAACTATGTCACTACAGATGATATACCATTTTGGGTACAGTTTTCCTGTGCATTAGCAATGGGGCTCGGGACATCCATCGGCGGCTGGAAAATTATTAAAACAGTCGGCGGGAAGATCATGAAAATCCGTCCAATAAATGGAGTTGCAGCAGACTTAACTGGTGCAATGATCATTTTTGGCGCAACCTTTATTCATTTACCAGTAAGTACTACACATGTTATCTCTTCTTCTATCCTGGGTGTAGGATCTGCCCACAGACTTAAAGGTGTTAAATGGGGAACTGCACAGAGAATGCTTATCACATGGGTAATCACATTGCCGATATCAGCAACATTAGCGGGTATTGTATACTTAATCTTGAATGCAATTTTTTAATTTAAGAGGAGCGGGCTTAGCCTGCTCCTTTTTTTATCTGCCGCTTTGCTCCATTATCAGTTCATCAATGGGTATTTCAGAAAATGCCTTGTACCGCATAACCTTCTCATGAAAGGAAAGAAAACGCGTCACATCATTAGGAACAGCCACACAGTGCATTCCTGCCTGAACAGCAGCAATTGACCCATTTACGGAATCTTCGATGGCCAGACTTTCTTCCGGTTCAACGCCCATGTCTTCAAGGGCTTTTATGTAAAGAGCAGGATCAGGCTTTACCTTGTCAACATCCTCTTTTGTTTTGACCGTTCGGAATAAAGCCTCGATTCCAAAATGTTTTAAATAATGCTTAACCCACTCTCTTCCTGAGCTGGACGCGACTCCAAGCTTAAGGCCTTTTTCAATGCATTTGTCTATCAGTTCCTGAATCCCTTCTCTCAGAATTAAAATATCCCTTTGGCTCTGGAATGCTCTTTCTGTTTTTTCCTGTATAGATTTACGATTAACTTTAATACCTAATTTATCATCAATATAATCAAATAGAATATCATCTGTGGTGCCTATGCCCTTCGCAAAATCCTCCAGTCCAAGTTCAAATCCGTAATCTTCAAACAGGATTTGTTTAAAGACCTCATACCATAAAGATTCTGTGTCTACAATAGTTCCATCAAAATCAAAAATTACAGCCTTTATCATTCTGTCACCGCCCCCGAATTCTCTCCATACATTAGACGCCATTTTCCAGTTAAAGTTACTTCTGACTCCAAAGGCGAGAAACTCAATTTCCCGGCTTTTCAAGGATTCTTTTTGTAAGCTTTCGGATAACCTCAGGCAAAATGTCAAATGTATACGGTTTATAGACCCGCTCAGTCCACTTGTGGCCAGCTTTGCCATAAACACCAAGGTTAATTACAGGTATATTCAAATCCCTCATCGCCTTTAATGGAATCGGAAATAGGCTGTTCAATGCCGGAAAATTCTTTTTAAGAGATTGTATGTCCTCATCCGAACCGTCAAAAGATAAAAAGCTTCCATCCGATAAGTAAGGGAAATATTTACGCACCTTGAATGTCTCGCCTGTTTTCTTAGCCTCTTCAGCAAGAACTTCCTCCAGACAACTTTTTAAAAAGATGCCTCTTTCTGCAGTCACATCAATCGTGTTGGCAGGAAGAAAGGGTGTTCCATAGAAAAGAATCACCCTGGGTTTCTTCTCAGGGTCTGATTGGTGGAGAGCTTCTACAATATCAAAAGCAATCATTCTGGCATCAGTTTCATGAAGCGAGCTCTTTTTCCTTGCTTCTTCCATAACACTTGCCGTATCGATGCCCTTTTCTTCAAGATAGACAAGGAATTCATCTAAAGCCGTCACTTCTGTTCCCCAGTCCAGCTGTCTTTCCGGCAGCTTATTGACGGTCCGAAAGTCCTTATAGGCACCTTCCAGTCGGTGCTCAACAGCGATGGCCGCATCTTCTGCAATCATTCTAAGTTCTTTCGAAAGCTGCTTCAGAGGTTTCTCATAGAAAAAGTAATTGAAGTAAACCCTGCAGCCAACTGCCGTCTGAACGTCATATCGTTTTTTATCATCCCTCATATATAAACAGCTTGGCGGAAGCACAAGTTCTCCTTCCAGCTTCTCAGTCAGCTGAAAATTCTGGCTGATACGCGCAGTCAGCTCTGCAGCAATCAATGTAGGATCAATTCCCGCAAGACTTTCACCGGCGTGGGTCTCTCTTCCGAAAATGGAGAAACACGGCAAAATCTTGCCTGCTGTACCCGTGTAGATATACTTAGTGGCATCTCCGTCATACAATGGAGAGATAAAATCATTATTTATGGCAGCCATATATTCCAGGTCCATTTTTTCTTTCAGCCTCAGCAATTCCGAAAGGGCTGCTCTGCTTCCTTTATGCTCACCCTCCTCATCAGCGTTGAACATAACCAGCAAATTCCCGTCCAATTCGCCGGGATTTTCCGAGAAATACAGGAGATTGGCCAGATGGACAGCAATTCCGCTCTGCATATCCAATGCCCCTCTACCAAAAAGCCACTCATTGGACCGGGCATCTTCCTGCACTTCCGGATCAGAGCCGTATTGTTCAAAAAACTCCTGCAGCTTATCGGGATCATGGGCCATGCCTTGAATGGGACCAAAATCCTCTGTGCCAACGGTGTCCAAATGGGCCAGATATATAATGGTCTTTTTGCTCACCTCCCTCCCCTTGAGGAAGGCAAACACATTCTTGCGGCCCAATTCATCTCCGGGGATTTCCTGGGTCCATACTAAATGATCATTATCCTGAAAAGATGGATACGAACAGATGACTTCCTTTAGAAAGTCAGCTTTATGCCCTTCTCCATCTGAATGGTTATAGCTCTCCATCTGTACAAGGGCCTTCGTTAAATATTCGGCCTGCTGACTAAGCTTCATGGTTTTAAGATTTGCAAACATTGGCCAACCCCATTTCGTTGTCGTTTGACCTTAGTGTATAAGTATACTCTATTGATAATCAACACATTTTTATCTCGGAAAGTAAATTTCCGCAGCAGTAATAGGGAAGCTTTTTTCTATATATTAGGATGAAACAGCCAATATATAGAATAATAATATTAAGGTCTTGAAATTTTCATCAAAAACGAATATTATATTATTTGTGCTTTCTAAACGTTCGTATTTATCAATTACACATATAACCTGAAAGAAGTTATAGTTTATGGGGGACTTTTTATGTTCAAATTAAAAGAAAATCAAACAAACGTAAAGACTGAGGTCTTGGCAGGCATCACAACTTTCTTAACTATGGTTTATATTGTGGTTGTAAACCCTGTTATCTTATCTGATGCAGGTGTGCCTTTTGAGCAAGTCTTTTCTGCAACCATTATTGCAACTGTCGCAGGTACTCTATGGATGGCACTGTTCGCCAATTATCCGATTGCCATCGCACCGGGAATGGGCCTGAACGCCTATTTTGCCTACTCTGTTGTCGGCACCCATGGAAATATTGATTACATGACTGCATTCTCAGCAGTATTTATTGCTGGTATTATCTTCATTATATTGTCACTTACGCCTTTCCGGGAAAAGCTGATTATTGCAATACCGGATAATTTAAAGCACGGAATTACTGCCGGAATCGGATTATTTATCGCTTTTATCGGCTTGCGCTTAACCGGGCTGATTACAAGCCACCCAACAAATCTTGTGGCACTCGGAGACTTGCATTCTCCTCAATCCATTCTTGCGCTTATCGGTCTTGCTGTAACATTGATTCTCATGACGCTCGGGATTAACGGAGCTTTATTTTTCGGCATGATTATCACTGCCCTGATTGCCTTCTTTACTGGACAGCTTTCTTTTGAACAAGGATTTGTTTCATTGCCTTCGCTTCCGGATGGAATCATCATTTTAAATCCATTTGAAGCAATTGGAGATGTTATCCAGCACAGTTTATACGCCGTTGTTTTCTCCTTCCTGCTTGTAACGATTTTTGATACGACTGGAACGATGATCGGCGTAGCCCAGCAGGCCGGATTAATGAAAGGCAAAACGATGCCCAGAGCACGTGAGGCCCTTTTGTCGGATTCCATCGCTACTTCTATCGGTGCCATGTTCGGTACAAGTCCGACTTCGGCCTATATTGAATCTTCAACAGGTGTGTCAGTCGGCGGAAGAACTGGATTAACAACCTTAACTGTTGCAGGTTTGTTTCTTCTTTCAGCTTTCTTTGGACCTCTTGTCAGTGCGGTATCAGGTCTTGCGGCCATTACTGCACCTGCCCTGATTATCGTTGGAAGCCTGATGATGGGCAGCATTTCTCATATTAAATGGAATGAACTTGATGAAGCATTCCCTGCATTCCTGATTATCTTAAGCATGCCGCTGACATCCAGCATTGCAACAGGTATTGCACTTGGCTTTATTGCTTATCCGCTTATGAAAGTGGTAAAAGGGAAATGGAGAGACGTTCATCCCCTTGTATATTTATTTGCAGTATTATTCTTTTACCAGCTTGCGTTCCTGCCTCACTAACCGGAAGCCCCAAACTGAACCAGATCAAAAGCTTGTCCAATCCGGACAAGCTTTTTTTGCATGAAACCGCTTCTATTTCATCCCTATCCATTCATATTCTAGAAGTAAAGAATGGACAAGTTAGGGTGATAGGCTTATGTTTGAAAAGCTGCTTGTAACTTTAATAGGAAGTTTATTATTAGGCATTGGCATTAACGGCTTCCTTGTCCCCCACCATTTACTTGACGGGGGCATTATTGGCATAGGGCTGATCCTCCATTATTACTACGAATACCCCACTGGGTTGAGCATGATTGTCCTGAGCATTCCATTATATGTACTTGCCTGGTTTTATGAGAAAAAATACTTCTTCTATAGCCTGCATGGCCTTCTGATTTCATCCTTCATTATTGATTTGCTTTCTTCTTTGCGAGGGCATTTTGAGCTTTCCATATTGCCCAGCTCCATTTTAGGAGGCTGCCTGGTGGGTTTTGGGATCGGTCTTATGCTTCGTTATGAAACCAGCACAGGGGGCACAGACCTGCTGGCACAGCTGATGACAAAGCTCCTTCCTATTAACATCGGCGCTTTAATATTTGCAATTGATGGATTGGTTATTTTAAGCGGAATAAAAATAGTCGGTATTGAAAAATTCCTGTACTCGTTTATAACCATATTATTTGTGGGCGCCATGACCTCCTTAACGGTTATAAAAAAGACGGTCAAATGAAAAAAATCGACAGGTGCCAGGCACCTGTCGATTTTTCTTATGCTTCTGCTTCTATTTTTTCATTCATATCGTTATAAAGGTTTCCATCCATTTCACCTGTGACTCTGCTCGTCAGGATACCGGAGGTCATGGATCCGCTGACATTAAGGGCTGTGCGTCCCATATCGATTAGCGGTTCAATGGAGATCAGCAAGCCAGCCAGTGCAATAGGCAGGTCAAGGGCAGATAATACCAGGATCGCTGCGAATGTCGCACCGCCTCCGACCCCTGCCACACCAAAGGAGCTGATCGCTACAATAAGAATGAGAGTAAAGATAAATCCCGGTGACAGCGGGTTAATGCCCACAGTCGGAGCAATCATTACAGCCAGCATGGCCGGATAGATACCCGCACATCCATTTTGGCCAATGGAAAGGCCGAATGATCCTGCAAAGTTGGCAATTCCTTCTGGAACACCGAGTGACTTTTGCGTTTTAATATTCAAAGGCAACGCACCGGCACTTGTTCTTGACGTAAAAGCAAAGGTCAATACCGGAAATGCTTTTTTCAAATAAGTGATTGGATTTAATCCGCTTAATGTTAAAAGCAGCAGGTGAATCAGGAACATAATGGCAAGTGCGACATAAGAAGCAATAACAAACTTACCTAAATTCAAGATGGAGTCAAAGTCACTCATCGCGACTGTTTTCGTCATAATTGCCAAAACTCCATATGGTGTTAAGCGTAATATTAATGTTACAACTCGCATGATGATTGCATAGAATGCATCCACAATTTTCGCAAAGAGTTCAGCCTGCTCTGGTGATTTCCTTCTCACACCAAGATAAGCAATCCCTAAAAAGGCTGCAAAGATAACGACTGAAATCGTTGATGTTGGTCTTGCCCCTGTAAAATCAAGGAATGGGTTGGCCGGAAGCAAATCAAGCATTTGCTGCGGGAACGTTCTTCCTTCAATGCCCTGATATGTTTCTTCAAGCTGCTGCCCGCGGGCAGTCTCAGCGTCGCCTCCGCTGATTTGGACAGCCTCCAGGTCAAAACCGACAGCTGTTGCAATTCCGACAGCAGCAGCAACTGCAGTGGTACCTACAAGCAGTCCAAGGATTAGCACACTGATTTTCCCAATATTATTTGTTAATTTAAGCTTAGTAAAAGCCCCTAAAATTGAAATGAAGACAAGAGGCATGACGATCATTTGCAGGAACTTCACATAACCTCCGCCAACTAAATTAAACCAGTCTGCAGATTTGGCAATAACCTCAGCACCAGGTCCATATATCAGCTGAAGTGCAAAGCCAAACAGGATCCCTAAACCAAGCGCTGTAAACACACGCTTTGAGAATGAGATATGCTTTTTCTGCATAAAGAACAATGCGCCTAAAAGCAGAAGCATTACAATAATATTTAAAATTAAAAGTCCTGTACTCATCGGACTGAATCCTCCCCAAAAGATGTTATTATAATGACTTACTATAATACATGTATTCCTATGAGTCAAGTCGGAATTAAAATTTAAATTTTCTTATTATATATTCCATTTCGCTGCCGAATGTTCTTGTTTTTCTTTATTTTTGTGCCTAAAACCATTGAAGAACCCGGCATTATAAAAGTGCCGGGTCTGGAAAAATAATTCTTGTCTAATTATTTTTCCGGGAAAGTGCCTTTGTCTTTTCAAAGCATTGTTCCATCGCACTCATGACCGCTGAACGGAACCCTTTTCTCTCCAGTTCTGCAACGGCTTCTATTGTTGCACCTCCCGGAGTACAAACCTCATCCTTCAATTCCGCAGGGTGTCTGCCTGTTTCCAGCACCATCCTGGCTGCCCCCAAAATAGCCTGTGCTGCGAGCTCATAAGATTGATTACGGGGCAGTCCGGCTTTTACACCGCCATCTGCCAATGCTTCAATGAACATATAGGCATAAGCGGGCGAAGAACCGCTGATAGCGGGAATTGCGTCCATCATCTTTTCTTCCATAACCGCTGCTCTGCCAATACATGAAAATATTTTGATTACATCTTCCATCTCCTCAGGAGATAGTGATTCATTCGCTGAAAGAACGCTCATGCCTTCACCCACCAAAGAAGGAGTATTAGGCATGGAACGGACTGCTTTAATCTTTCTGCCAAATGACTTTTCCAGAAAAGAAAGACTTATGCCGGCCGCAATCGTTATGATAATGGCATGTGATTGGATGCAATCTTTAATTTCGTCAATAACTGCAGCATGAGCATCAGGCTTAATAGCCAGAAACAGTATATCAGCTTCCTCCGCTGCCTCACTATTAGAAAAGCGTGTTTGTATATCCCACCTATTTTTAATGTCAACAAGCGTTTTCTCCGTTTTCGCTGAAGCAATAATCTGCCTTGCATTCACCAGATCAGATTTTAATATACCCCCGATTATCGCCTGAGCCATTTTTCCGCTTCCGATAAAACCGATATTTTTATTCATTAATGCACACATCCTGTCTTGTAATCCTTTTGCTATTATACTGCAGGTATGGTTATGAAAAAATAGCACAGGGTAAAAACATAAGACCGAACCTCATAAAATACTTATTGGAGAGATTGACTATGAAAGAGATAACACAATATGCTCCTCTTCCAGACAGCTTTTACCGGCAGCCGACGCTTCTGCTGGCTGAAGCTCTTCTGGGCTGCTTATTGATCAAAGAAACTGAAGAAGGAATTGCCTCAGGCTATATTGTCGAGACGGAAGCTTATATGGGCCCGGAGGATAGAGCAGCACACAGCTTTGGGAACAGGAGAACAAAAAGGACCGAAATCATGTTTAATGAACCAGGTTTTGTCTACACTTATGTGATGCATACCCATTGCCTCGTTAATGTTGTGAGCGGTCAAAAGGAAAAGCCGGAAGCTGTATTGATCAGAGGGATTGAACCTGTCGACGGAATTGAGTTAATGAAGAAAAGACGTAAGATGGAAGATCTTAAAAACCTCACTAATGGGCCAGGTAAATTAACTAAAGCTCTCGATATAACAATAGATGATTATGGCCGCCATTTTACCAGCCCTCCTCTAATGATTGCTAAAGGAATCCCTCCCGGGGAAATCAAACGGGGAACACGAATAGGCATTGATAATTCCGGTGAAGCACGGGATTATCTCTGGAGATTCTGGATGTCCGATAGTCCTTATGTATCACGGAACAGAAAATAACAGCTATATTAAAAACGACCGGAAAGCCCCCTTCTGATTGGGTTTTCCGGTTATTTATCTGCCTTAACCTGCTTAGTTTTTTTATTTTTTCTTAAATTGGATAGGATAGGAATAACTGTGCGCTCTGGGAAGAGGTGAATGGAATGAATGCTCTATATGCTTTTTTGTGGATTTTCGCTCTATGGAAGTGGGGTGACTGGAGAAATTGGAAAATGTATTATCCCACCATCCTTTTTTACATATTAGGGGACTTTTTATATTTATATCTGCTCTCAGACTTTTATCCGATGTGGACATATGATCCACAGGGGGTCGATGAGAAGGTGAATCTTACAAATACCCATGTCAGTTTTTCCATTATGGCTGTAAAGTATCCGGCAACTATTTTGATCTATCTATACAGATTCCCTGGAGGAAAATTTATTAAGAAACTGCTTTATATCTCAGGCTGGGTCCTTCTCTATACGGTAAATGAGGTGGTTGATATCAAATTTAATCTGATAAAGTACGATAATGGCTGGAGTTTAAAATGGTCGATTCTTTTCAATACTGTTATGTTTACCATCCTTTGGGTGCACCACAAGCGGCCAGCTGCCGCATGGGGACTTTCCATTCTTTTCATCCTCTTCCTATGGAGGCAGTTCGATGTGCCATCAGCTGTTTTTAGATAAGTGTCTAATTTCATTGCAATTTGTCGATAAAAAAACAAGCTATTTTACTGGACTTTTTTTATTAAAGCGTTTATTTTACTATAAAAAGGCAATATTCTATGTATAAGTTTCAATAAATTGGAATGGGATGGTGTTACGATGGCAAACAAGAAAAATGTTAAATCTCCCGGCAAAGATCTCAATATTGGTGCGAATGTTTCATTAAACGGCCTGGTAACAGCTGTTTTTGATAATATGGTCCATGTCCAGATTGGCGCTAAGATAGTAACAGTTCATGTTAAAGACCTGTATTCCGGATTAAATAATCCTTTATTTAATAAACAGCAGGCTTAGTATCCACCATCTCTAAACATACTTCAGGAGGGGCAGCTCAAAGGCTTGCCCCTTCTGTTTTTCAGACCGTCTGTACCTGCTTATACTTCCCTGCCGTGACTGCATAATCTCCAAGCACTTGATAAGCCTTCAAATCGGATTTGTCTAATAATGACACAGCCTCTGCAGCTCCCTTAACGATCAGGGCCTGCTCTGACACTTTGCTGACGATTTCAACTCCCTCAAGGAATTCATATCCTTCAACATCACCCAATATAACCCAGAGCTGCTGTTCAGGGACCTTCTCTTCCAATGCAGCTTCCTCATATGCTGAAGGGAAATCGGCTTTGCCCACATGAATTAAATCTTCAATAATCGCACTCGCTGTCGGGAACATGCCTGCTCCAGGTCCCTGCAGACTGATATTCCCGACAATATCCGCATCGATTGAAACGGCATTCTGCACGCCTTCTACTCTGTATAGAGGATGCGATTCACCTGTCAGGACCGGCTTTACTGTACAGCGGACAGAATCTTTTTCCCTATGAATCGATGCTGCATGCTTGAATTTCAACCCCAGCGAATCAGCCAATCGGATTTGCTCAATCGTAATATCAGTAATGCCTTCTCTTACAGAGTATTCCTGTGCAGGCGCTTTCCCGAATACAAGCTCGCTCAGAACAACTGCTTTGTAAAAGGCGTCATATCCTTCGATATCATTTTTAGGATCGGCTTCTGCATAGCCTTTTTCCTGAGCGATTTTCAATGCTTCTTCAAATGATAAGTTCTCTTCGCGCATACTTGTCAAAATGAAATTGGATGTGCCATTTAAAATTCCTTCAATCCGTTCGATCCTGTTGGCATTCAGCAGCTGCCTGATGGTCTGAATGATGGGGATACCGCCGCCGACTGTTGCTTCATATCCCAGTGATACATTCTTTTCTTTTGCCAGCCTCGCAAGCTCACTTCCATGAAATGCAAACATCTCTTTATTCGCTGTAATGACATGGCATCCTCTCGATATGGCCTGGCGCAGATACGTATAGCCCGGCTCCCTGCCAACAATGGCATCAATTACGACATCAAGCTTTGGAAGCTCAATAATATCCTGAAAGTCATCTGTTAAAAGCACCTCATCATCAGGCAAAGAATGTTTATTTACATTTTTGACCAGGATAGCGGAAACCTTCACTTCTTTCCCGAGTATCGCCTGTAGCCTTCCCTGATGCTTTCTGATTGTTTCATACACTCCTTTTCCAACAGTTCCAAACCCCAATAGCCCGATCGTTATTGCTGACATTATTTATTCCCCCTGGATAAAATTTATTGTGCCTGCCGTAAAAAACAAAAAACCCCTTCCGTCCATTACAGACAAGAAGGGGTTTGAATTAATATTCCGTTCATTCCGCCTTCTTATCTTC
Organism: Cytobacillus sp. SAFR-174; assembly: GCF_051964675.1. NCBI lineage: Bacteria > Bacillati > Bacillota > Bacilli > Caryophanales > Bacillaceae > Cytobacillus > Cytobacillus sp. SAFR-174. The sequence goes on from NZ_JBQCMZ010000015.1 coordinate 91,939, forward strand.
GGAAAATGTATTCCTCTGAATTTGGCACCGTGCATGAATGCTGGTTGCCGAGGCATCATAGGGTCAGTCCCTCCGCCTCTCTTGATAAGAAGTTTCTAAGTATTCAATTTATATGAATCATAAACATTTATCAGGACTGCGTCAACCTTTTTGAAAATTATTTTCTTCAGACGCTTTCACTTTCATTGAAATCTTCTGTTATGATCTCAAGAAAATGTTTAAGGATTCTGGCAGTCAGCCCCCAGATGACCTTGTCCTGGAAATAGTAAAATACCTCTTCCGCTCTCCTTGTCTGCCAATTGTAATTTTCACCTCCGGCAATTAAATCAAAAGGAAAATTTTCTTCAGGCTCTACTTTAAAATTTACGTGATATGTTTCAGGCTTTACTTTTTTCAGAAATGAAAGGGGGACGGTAAAAACCTCTTCTACTTCATCAGGGTTCGGGACAATCTTGTCCGGGTTTTGGATAATGCCTGCATAAGGGTAAATAATTTGACCGAAGGAGATCATGTAATCCAGCGGGGAAACATTTGTGATGCTGTCTTCGCCCACACCGAGTTCCTCAGAGGTTTCACGGACGGCCGTATGCTCTTCATCCCTATCTTCCGGATCTATCCTTCCGCCGGGGAAACATACCTCCCCAGGCTGCCTTCTCATTTTAAGTGAACGCACTTCAAATAGGACATGTACCTCATTATTGATTTCAACCAGCGGAAGCAAAATAGCGAACTTGGAAAATCGCTCACTTCCCAAAATAATTGGGGTTCTGTTCCCTAACCTTTTAGCCAGTTTCTCAATCTCCATATCTGCCCACCTCCAGCAGCAATTCAATTCAGTTATTATACCTTTATCATACTGTATTCTTTGTGTTTTATTAATTTATACGGCTTGTGCCATATAATGATTCAGGACTAAACGCTATTGCATCCAGCCCTTCAAAAGCAAAAGAACGTTTCTCCGCCAGCAATTCAGGGAAATAAAAAAATATCATACTACACTGGGAGTGAAAAATATGCAGAAGAATATATTAATAGGCGGATTCGATACTCAGCAAGAGCTTAAAGAAGCCATTGAAGGTGCAGGGTCAAATGGATATCAGAAGGAAAATCTTGTGATCGTCTCAAAGGATGGCGCAAATCTTGAAAGCTTTGCAGACAATTACGGAGTGAACTTGCGGATAGTCGGTTCCCAGGAGCTGGGCAATCAGCGTTTTCTTGATTCTGTTAAAGCTCTATTCATGGGGGAAGATCCGGCCACAAGTTCAGGGATTGATCCCGATAAAAAAGATGGTACACGATTTGATGAACATGACCTGGATCGATACGCAAGCATGGTTTTTGACGGAAAATATGTCTTAATCGCTGACTATTATGGGAAATATCCAAACTCCACGCAGGACAATCAGAGAATCACTGCCGAAAACTCTGAAGGATATATGGAGAGTGCTTCAGCCCGGGAGGTTGTCCATGAATCGGATATCAAAACACTGGCAGATAAATCCGCTGATCCATGCTGTGTCAGCGAGAATCCCAGTCGTGTTCAGCATTCACATACTTCAGCAGAGATGAAAACCAGTGAAGTAAATCGGCAAGAATTGCTTACAAAAGACAGGCTTAAATAGCATCAGCCCCCTGAAAATGGGGGCTTTTTGCTGAAATAAAAAGAGAGGTTTCCCTCTCTTTAGGCATATTTCTTCTTATCCTCTTCCTGTTTGAAAAAGCTTTTCATCGCATGGAATACATCTGCTTTTTGCTTAAGAATATAATATCGGAAATCATCATTTTTGATATTTTTATAGGCGGACATCAGAGTCGAGTGGCGGTTGTACTGGTTGACCTCACCGTATCCAAACATATTGGACACCTTCATCAGGTCTTCCACCAGCTTGACACAGCGGGCATTATCAGAGGTCAGGTTATCACCGTCTGAGAAGTGGAAAGGATAAATATTAAATTTACGCGGATCGTACTTGGCATCTATCAGCTCAAGCGCTTTTCGGTAGGCAGATGAACAAATCGTTCCACCGCTTTCTCCTTTTGAAAAAAAGTCCTCTTCTGAAACCACTTTTGCTTCTGTATGGTGGGCAATAAATTCAATTTCAACTGTCTCATATTTGGTTCTCAGGAACCGCGTCATCCAGAAGAAAAAGCTTCTGGCCATATACTTTTCCCAGATCCCCATCGATCCGCTCGTATCCATCATCGCAAGCACGACAGCCTTCGAATCAGGCTTTACAATTTCATTCCAGGTCTTAAACTTCAAATCTTCCTTATAAATCGGGTGGAACGCTGCCTTGCCCTTCATTGCGTTGCGCTTGAATGCCGACATCATGGTCCTTTTCTTATCAATATTGCCCATTAAACCTGTTTTTCTGATGTCATTAAATTCAATATCCTCTACAACATTTTCATCCTGTTCTTTTCTCTTTAAATTAGGCAATTCCAATTGTTTAAATAAAGCCTCTTCAATTTCCATGAGTGATACTTCTGCTTCAAAATAATCCTCGCCTGCCTGGTCGCCTGCTCCTTGCCCCTTTCCGGGTCCTTTCTGGCTGCCGGATCCGTCACGGGCCACTACATCTCCAATCTGGCTATCTCCATCGCCTTGGCCGACATGTTTGTTTTTATCATAGTTATAACGGATTTTGTATTCATCCAATGAGCGAATCGGAATCTTTACCACTTCCCGCCCATTCGACATTACAATGTTTTCTTCCGTTATCAAATCAGGCAAATTGTTGCGGATTGCTTCCTGGACTTTATCCTGATGACGCTGCTGGTCATCATAGCCTTTGCGATGGAGGGACCAATCTTCTTGGGAAATCACAAACTGATGGTTATTGACATTCGTCATGTTAACCCCTCCTTTTAAAATAAATTTCACACATTACAGCTTTCCAACATACAATATCGCGAGTGTCAAAAAAAGATGAAACATCCCCATTTCAGCAGTCTGCCTTCATTTCATAGATTCATTTCCCGGCAGTGATTTTAATATTCATGCACCAATACAAAGAAATGTTTATTACTCTATCATATGCGGGAAGACAAAATAATTTACAAATAATTTTGACAATAAGACATTCGAAGCATCTTTTAGACAAGCCCATTTTTTATACAAAAATAAACCTCCGCGATCAGCGAAGGTTCTTGTCTTTGTTTTTATTCTGAATGGGATCCGGATATTTATCGTAATCCTCTTTTAATTCTTTATTGGTCCGCATATTTTCCATCTGCTTGCCCAGGTTTTCCATTTCTTCAATATTTTCCGCCATTGAGCTGTTTCTCGGTGTATAATCCTTATCTAATTCTTTCTTTTTCATGAATATCACCTCTGCTGTATTTATACCCCTAATTGGGCCAATCTAAACTTTTATAATAGTTCTGAAGCATAAATATGGCCAAGTGTAAATAGGATTATACAAAAGGGGGGATTTTATGAGCGAAATCCTTTGCTGCAGCTGGTGCGGTGAATTATCGATATTTGAGCGGACCGTTTACCTTGAAAATAAGCCAGTCTGTCAGGAATGCCAGAAAAAAAAGAATGAACCCGCATTAACAATAGACAAAAATGGATGAAGAGGCTTTTCGAAGCCTCTTTTTTATATTTATTAAATCTATTAATTACATACTAAAAAATAAGCCTGGCATCAATACTGCCAGGCCCTTCATTTATCGATTCAGCAAGCTTCCCACATAGCGGAGCAGTTCGTTTGCTGATGTGGAGTTATAGCCATGTTCGTCGATCAGACGTGCTACTACCTCATTCACCTTCTTCAGCTGCTGCTCATCCGGCGTTTTTGAAGATGTGGTGATTTTCACAACATCTTTCAGGTCAGCGAAGAGTTTCTTCTGGATGGCTTCGCGCAGGCGGTCATGCGAATTATAGTCAAAGCGCTTGCCTTTTCTGGCATAAGCGGAGATGCGGATGAGGATTTCCTCCCTGAATGCTTTCTTCGCATTCTCGGAGATGCCGATTTGTTCTTCGATTGAGCGCATCAGCTTTTCATCCGGACTGATCTCCTCACCGGTTAATGGGTCGCGCAGCTTCGCTTTATTGCAGTATGCTTCAACATTATCAAGATAGTTTTCCATAAGCGTTTTTGCAGATTCTTCATAGGAGTAAACAAATGCCTTTTGGACTTCTTTCTTGGCGATATCATCATACTCTTTGCGGGCCAGAGAAATAAAATTCAGGTATCTTTCCTTAAGCTCTGGAGTGATGGATGGATGCTGATCCAATCCTTCTTTAAGCGATCGCAGTACATCCAGCGCATTGATGCTTGTGATATTTTTGCGGATGATTGTCGAAGAGATCCTGTTGATGACATAACGCGGGTCAATGCCGCTCATGCCCTCATCTGCATGCTCTTTTTTCAATTCTTCCACATCTGCTCTATTATAGCCTTCAACACTCTCACCATCATACAAACGCATTTTCTTAACTAAATCAATATCGCCTTTTTTCGGATCCTTCATGCGGGTTAAAATCGTAAACATCGCTGCCACTCTTAAAGTATGCGGTGCAATGTGCACATTGGAAACATCGCTTTCACGGATCATTTTATCGTAAATCTTCTCTTCCTCTGAAACCTTTAAATTATATGGGATTGGCATAACGATAATCCTGGAATGCAAAGCTTCATTCTTTTTATTGGAAATGAATGAACGATACTCTGTTTCATTCGTGTGAGCGACAATTAGCTCATCTGCCGAAATCAGGGCGAAGCGTCCGGCTTTAAAGTTGCCTTCCTGAGTCAGGGACAATAAATGCCATAAAAACTTCTCGTCACACTTCAGCATTTCCTGGAATTCCATCATACCTCGGTTTGCTTTATTCAGTTCCCCGTCAAAACGGTAGGCACGAGGATCGGATTCTGAACCATATTCAGCAATAGTTGAAAAGTCAATGCTTCCAGTCAGATCAGCAATATCCTGGGATTTCGGATCTGAAGGGCTGAAAGTTCCAATCCCCACCCTGCGATCTTCGGAGAAAATGATTCGTTCAATTAAAACATCTTCTATGCGGCCGCCATACTCCTGTTCGAGACGCATACTATTCAATGGCGATAGGTTTCCTTCAATTCTTATTCCATACTCATCATAAAAGTCCTTGCGGAGGTGATGCGGAATTAAATGAAGCGGATCTTCATGCATTGGGCAGCCCTTAATAGCATAGACCGCGCCCCTTTCAGCGTGGGAATATTGCTCCAAACCCCTCTTTAGCATTGTCACTAATGTTGATTTACCGCCGCTGACCGGACCCATTAATAAAAGGATCCTTTTACGGACATCAAGGCGTTTGGCAGCAGGGTGAAAATACTCTTCTACCAGCCTTTCCAATGCTTCTTCTAATCCAAAGAGCTGGTTGCTGAAAAATTGGTATCGTTTTTGCCCTTTCACTTCTTCGACACCGGCATCCTTAATCATATTATATACCCGCGAATGTGCTGACTGGGCAACCCATGGCTTCTCTTTGACAATTTCTAAATACTCTCCAAAAGTCCCTTCCCATTTAAGCTTTTCTTCCTCGTGTCTGTACATCTCAATTTTTTTTAGAATATCCATAAGGACCTCCCCCTGTCGCATTATCAGAGACGATTAATATACTCTATGCGCACCTGCAATCGAACATGCGTAAACTATTGAGAAGTTTGGTTTGTACTTTTTCCGGGGATCAATTAATATTAGAATTCCTCGAGGCGTCATCGAACTGTAAAAAAAACTCCATACTTTTCATTCACAGTATTTCATTTTTGGGCTATAATAAGCTTATATTTACATGCATGCTTATTGAGATAACACTAAAGGAGGATTACATATATATGGGTACAATTATTATTATCGGTGTAATGGTTACTTTCCTTGCTGCTATTTTCACTGCCGGCTATGATGACAAGCCAGGCGTAAGCAAAAAATAAGCTGCTGATCTATTCAGCAGCTTTTTTCTTATTTCCATATACTCCTACCTTAAATCCATCTTGTTCTTCTGTACAAAATCCTTCATATACATGCGTGTCTGCTTTTCGAGCATGCCGGCAATTTGACTGGTCCAAGTGTCCTTCCGCTTGCCGCCTGTACGCTCATCATAATACTCGGAAATGATTTTATTATACACTTCCAGCTCTTGGCGGTAGGCTGTTTCATCCTGATTATACTCATTTTCATGATAAATGTGCTGAAGAGGGAGCCGCGGTTTTTTATCGTTCTTTTTAGAAGGGCAGCCAACAGCCAGTCCAAACAAAGGAATCACACGGTCTGGTGTTTTTAATAGCTCAGCCACTCCCTCCAGATTGTTTCTTATTCCGCCAATATAGCAGATTCCAAGTCCCAATGATTCTGCAGCAATGGCAGCATTCTGCGCAGCCAAAGCAGCATCAATGACAGCAACCATAAACTTCTCTGTGCTTTCGATTGATGCAATTACATTTTTATTTTCCATATGTCCGATGACTTCATGACGATGCAGATCAGCACAAAATACGAAAAAATGGCCATTTTCAGCTACATAATTCTGATTGCCTGCCATTTCAGCAAGCTTCGCTTTCTTTTCTTTATCTGTCACTCCGATTATTGAATAGGCCTGGACAAAACTTGAAGTGGAAGCAGCTTGAGCAGATAGTACAATTGTTTCAATCTGCTCTTTTGACAGAGGCCTGTCTTCAAAATTCCGGACGGAACGATGGTCCATCAGCAAGTTGGTAACTTCATTCATTACATCTCATCCTTTCCATATGTACTTTTTCATTTTACCCAGAGAAGAAAGTTTTCTCCAAAGAAAAAGGCCTGATAATCATTCAGGCCCTGTGTTTTCCTATGTTAAATGTAAGTATTCCTGCTGTCGCAGTGCTTCATAGACAAGAATGGCAGCAGTGTTGGATAAGTTAAGCGAACGGATATTATCGTTAATTGGAACCTTTAATAAGCGCTCTTTGCTGTTTTCAATAACAACATTGGGAAGACCGGTCGTTTCCTTGCCGAAAATAAAATAATAATCCTTCTCGACTTTGCTATAGTCAAAAGTGGAATATGACTTGGTGCCATCCTTCGTTAAGTAGAAGTATTCCCCATGTTCAGTGCTTTTAAAGAAATCGTCCAATGAATCATGATAAACAATTTTTACAAATTGCCAGTAATCCAAGCCTGCCCGCTTCAGCATTTTATCATCTGTTGAAAAGCCGAGCGGCCGGATCAGATGTAATGTCGTATCAGTAGCCGCGCAGGTACGGGCTATATTGCCTGTGTTGGCCGGAGTTTCCGGCTGATATAATATTACATGCAATCCCACTTTTTTCACCTCTAAAATTAAATCTGCATGTGTTATTATATCACGTTGAAATCACCATACAAATTACTGATCATCAGTAATTGTCAAAAATTTATATTTAATATTTGGTGTATAAGCTGTTGAATCTTCATAAGCCCAATAGCGCATTCGGCTGTTATAGGTGTGGGCATTGACGAGGGGCATTCCTGAAGCATCTTTGCCCGTCACGATCGTGGTATGGTCAAAGCGCCCGTCTCCCTGGAAATCATAGCAAATGACATCTCCTATTAAGAGCTGATCCGGACTGGAGACTTCCTCAGCCCTCAGCCCTGAATTTGAACTGGGCAGATACCACCGCATTGAATTCGCTACTGTCCAGCTGTAGCTCCAATTCCCGCTTCTCATCCACCAGCCTTTACCGCGGTTGGGATATCCCCTCATTGGGCCTCCGCCCACATGAAGACACTGGGAAATATAATTGGTGCAGTCCACCTCAAATTTCTTATAAGCCGGATTATAGCTGTTCCACCATTTTTCTGCATACTGTACTGCCTTCATGCGGTCATATTCATACTCGTATCTTTCTTCCTCTTCAAATTCCCGGGTTGGAAACGCTTCTTCCTTGATAATTTCTTTAAAAGGATTTTTCTCCCGGTCTTCAACAAATACTCCTTTATAGAAGTCGGCTATCCGCTCTTCAATCTCTTCTTCCAAATAAAATATGCCTTTTTGTTTAATTAGATATTTGAAGTGAACTCTATATTCGACCGGAGTCACATCTTCCTTCTCCTGGCCGACTCTGATCACATTTCCGGTTGCCTGTGCTTTCACAATCTCACCGGAGCGGCCGGAAAGAGATTCTTTCTTTTTTTCAATCTTAGGGCATGTATGAATTGAACTTCTTGAATGGGAAACGCACTGCTGCACCCTTTTCCTTAACAGCTCATGAAGCTGGTCCCTCACGCACCTCACTCCTCTCCTATTCAATACATATGAGAGGAAGCAAAGGACATTGCTTAATTTTTCGCGTAATCCTGCAGTAAATCCGTCGGGCTGGCCAGTTTCTGCGTTCATAAAAGAAAAAGGCCATAAAAAAGGAGGGAGTTCCCTCCCCATCATCATTGTTCAAAAAAACTCAAACCTTTTTCAATTTCAGCAATGACTTCTCCGTCTTTCTCCTGCTGCAATGCCTGTTTTAGTGCAGGGAGTGATTTTTCCCCGCCTATTTTCCCGAGCGCCCATGCGGCCGTTCCCCGTATTACCGGCCTCGGATCTTCTTTCATAACTTTAATCAGGTCTTCTGCCGCTGTCTCATCTTTGTAGTGAGCCAGGGCGATGATGGCATTTCGCTGGATCGGCTTTTTCCCTCTCCAGGAACCTGAGACCGGGCCATATTTTTCTTTGAAATCACGGTTGCTGATAAAAAGAAGCGGCCTTAAAAGCGGCTTTGCCACTTCCGGATCCGGCTCCATTTCATTATGAAGATGAAAATCCTTGCCTTTATTTTCAGGACAAACAGTTTGACAGGTATCGCACCCATAAAGCCTGTTCCCCAGTTTTTCTCTATATGGCTCTGCGAGAAAGCCCTTTGTCTGTGTCAAAAAGGCAATGCATTTCTGTGCATCAAGCTGGCCTCCCTGAATTAAAGCTCCTGTCGGGCAGACCTCAACACATTTATTGCAGCTTCCGCATCTGTCTTCCATTGGCTTATCAGGCTCAAAAGGCAGATTTGTTATCATTTCTCCAAGATAAACATACGAGCCGAATTCCGGTGTGATGATAGAACAGTTTTTTCCGCTCCAGCCGATTCCGGCACGCTGGGCAACGGCCCGATCCACCAGCTCACCTGTATCCACCATGGATTTGCATATTGCCTCAGGAATTCTTGACTGAATGAATTCCTCAAGCTTCTGAAGACGTTCTCTCAGGATATGATGATAGTCCTTCCCCCAAGAAGCCCGACAGAAAATCCCCCTTCTTTCACCTCTTTTGCTGACAACCCTTACCTTCATTTTGGAAGGGTAAGCAACCGCAATGGAGATAATGGATCTGGGCTTGTCCATTAGAAGGCCGGGATTTACCCTCTTCTCAATATCAGGCTCTTCAAATCCTGACTGATAGTGAAGCTCCTGCTGGCGAATCAGCCTATTTTTCATTTCATCAAATGTGCCCGCTGTCGTAAAACCGATTTTATCAATGCCAATTGTTTTGCTGTATTCAATCACTTCCTGCTTGAATTGTGCAAAGTCCATTGTATGACCTCCTTTCGCCCGAAAGTAAATGTATCGCAGTCTAACGGGCAGTAAGACCCCCACTTCAAGACTCAGAGGAATCAAAGGAGGATAAGCGGGGGTCAAACTGCCCGTAAAGGCCCGATTGGTGAGATACAGTGAAACTTGCCGACGCGCAGGCAGAGGCTTAGTTGAACCAATCGGGCTCGTAGTGTCGATTGATCGAAGCGCTAGCGGAGATCTTAGCGACACTAGAACGCGACTAACAATCAGTGGGGGATAAGGAAAACCCCCACTGATTGAAGTTTCACTTTATATGAAAGTCTTTAATTTATTGAATCACCGATTATTATGATAAACTATTTTAAAGTAATTTTGGAGGTGGAAAGCTTGGAAATTATGATAGATCCAGAGCTGTGCAAATTATTGCCCCATTTTAAAGTCGGATTTATTACATATAAGAATATCGAAGTCGGACAATCTCCTCAAATGGTAAAGGGCAGACTCCAATTATTTCAGGAATCTATTTATTTTGACTTAGAGGACAAGAGTGTTACAGAATTTGAAGGGATCAAAGAATGGCGGCAGATCTTCAAAACGGCAGGCAGGGATCCCAACCGCTATCGCCATTCTGCAGAAGCACTGTACAGAAGAATTAAAAAACAAAATTATCTGCAGCCGGTCAACAGCTCCATCGATATTAACAATTTCTTTTCCCTGGAATACCAAATACCAATCGGCGTATATGATGCCGATAAGCTTTCAGGCCATCTGACTATCAGGTTAGGCAAAGTAGGCGATGAATATAACGGCTTAAACGGAAGACCTAATTCGCTTGCCAATTTAATAATCAGTGAAGATGCGGAAGGGCCATTTGGCAGTCCGTTTGTGGATTCTGAAAGGACAGCTGTCACCGAACAGACTAAAAATGCCGTTCAAATTGTTTATTTGCGCCCTTCTCTGGAAACGGATAAGGCTGAAAAAATGACAGAGTCATTAATGAACATGTACACTCAAGTGCATGGCGGAGAAGGCAGCTTTAAGGTAATTGAATGTTAGTCACTTCTAAAGAAATCGAGTGGAATCTGCGGATGCCGCCCGATTTTTCATTTAATAGCCAAAGAACATGAAAAAACGCAATACCTCGTTCTTTTTGAACGAAACACTGCGTTGGCTATGTATGGAGCGGGTGAAGGGAATCGAACCCTCATCATCAGCTTGGAAGGCTGAGGTTTTACCACTAAACTACACCCGCATTTATATATAATTATCAGCTGCTGACTTCTTTCCCGTTCTTGCATGCCTCTTCCTCTAAAAGCTTACTCATGGTAGCCTATGCGTCGAGGCAACTCGAAGCTGATTCATGAATGTGTCGCTCGTGGCTGAGGTTTTACCACTAAACTACACCCGCGTTTATGAATGTATATTCAATCACAAATGCAAATATGAATCTGCATTTTGTCGAATCAACTATTTAATAGTACTAAATTCAGCGTAAATGGTCAACCCTTTTTGAGAAATTTGTCGAAAAAACAGAGAGGGGCCAGTTCCCCTCCCTGTTTATACCCACCACATTTCCGAAGGCTGCTCTTCGATTAAGATCGATTTAAGGTTCCTTACTGCTCTTGTAAATCCTTCTTCAATCGACATAAGCGGATCTTCGTGCTCAATGCTGACAACATAGTCATAGCCAAATGTGCGCAAAGCGCTCATCATATCAGACCATTCCTGCAGGCTGTGTCCGCACCCGACTGACCTGAATGTCCACGCCCTGGTCTGGACATTGCCATACGGCTGCATATCCGTTAACCCGTACATATTCACATTTTCCTGATCAATATAGGTATCTTTAGCATGAAAATGATGAATGGCATTTTCTCTTCCCAGTATCTTGATTGCTGCCACGGGGTCGATGCCCTGCCACCATAAATGGCTTGGATCCAGATTGGCCCCAATGGCGTCACATGTTTCTTCCCTTAATTTTAAAAGTGTGTAAGGAGTGTGCACTAGAAATCCTCCATGCAGTTCGAGACCAATTTTCACATTATGGTCTTTGGCAAATTGTCCTGCTTTCTTCCAGTAAGGAATGAGCTTCTCCTCCCATTGCCATTTCAGCACTTCTCCATACTCATTTGGCCACGGTGCAACCGGCCAATTCGGATGCTTTGCCCCTTCCCCGTCACCAGCAGTGCCGGAAAAACAGTTAACAACCGGAACATTCATTAAGCTGGCTAACTTAATCGTGTCGTATAATACACGGTCCGATTCCTCTGCAAATGCTTTATCAGGTGAGATCGGATTGCCATGACAGCTGAATGCACTAATTTCAAGCCCCCTCGACAAAATCTTGTTCAGGTAATCATCACGGAGCTCGTTGCTTTCCAAAAGCTCCTGCAGGCTGCAGTGAGCGTTACCGGGATAGGCTCCCGTTCCGATTTCGACAGCCTTAAGTCCTGCAGCTTTCACATGATCGAGCATATCTTCAAAATTTTTATCAGCAAATAATACGGTAAATACGCCGAGCTTCACAAAATCCCCTCCCTAATATAATTCTCGTTTGCTGCTGCTGTAAATTGCATCAATAATCCTGGTTGTCTGCAGTGCTTCTTCTGCTTTAACCATAAATTCTTCGCTGCCCAAACAGCTGTTGATAAAGTTCCGTGCCTGTGTTAAAGCATAGTCTTCCTCTCCCGGGAGCCACTCTGAATGTGTATTCAGGAGCATCCCATATTTAGATTGATTTAACCTGAATGGAAATAAATCAATCCCTCCATGCTGCCCTGAAAGGCTGAGGCTTTTATCATCCCTTTCAATATTGGCTGACCAGGAAGTCTCAAAAAGAAGGGAAGCGCCATTTGCAAATTTTATGTAAGCTGTCACATGATCGTCTACATCAAAGGATTGATGGTCAAAGCTGCCCCATAGATTCACCTGATCAGGCATTTTGCTTAATGTATTATAAGCTGTACCGGATACCTCCGTTTCCGCCGGGTTTCCCAGAAGCCAAAGAGAGAGGTCGAGCAAATGGCAGCCGTAATCAATCAAGCTTCCGCCTCCCTGGAGTTCCTTATTGGTAAAAACACCCCACCCCGGCACCTTTCTTCTTCTCATCGCTCTTGCTCTGGCTGCAAACGGAGTGCCTATTTCATTTTCTGAAATTAGTTTCTTGGCAGCCTGTGCCTCTTTCATAAACCGGTAGTGATAAGCAATGGCCAATACCTTCCCGGACCTGTCTCTTGCATCGATCATTTTTCTGCATTCTTCTTCTGTCATGGCCATCGGCTTCTCACACAAAACATGCAGCCCGGCCTCCAGCGCAGCAGCAGTAATTTCAGCATGAAACTTATTCGGTGTACAAATAACCACGGCATCTGTTTCATTGAAAACTTCTTTATAATCTGTAAAAACGCTGCTAATCCCAAACTTCTTTGCAGCCTGCAGTGCAATATCCTCATTCACATCGCAGATAGCTGTTATGGAAGCACTGTCCGATAATTTCATTAAAACGGGAATATGCCGGGATTGGGCAATTCCTCCAGCACCGATAATTCCGATCCGAAGTTTCTTCATGGATGCACCTCAATTAATTTTGACAATCTGCTTTGTTTCGCTGGACTCCAGGGCAGCAAGAATCACTTGGAGCGACTTCATTCCCTCGGAACCGGAGATCACAGGTTCCTGTTCATTTAAAATACTTTCAATGAAGTGGTCAATGACACCTGAACTCTTTTGCCCGCCTTCTTCATTTGTCTGGATTCCGCCGAGCTCGTACTTCACTGTTTCACCGTTTGCATAGTGAACAATGAGAGAGTTCACCGGATCATCCTCCAGTCTCAAAATCGCTTTCTCACCATAAATAATTGTAGAATTGTCTTCTTTAGATACGTAAGACCAGCTTGCAGCCAATGTACCGATCACACCGCTTTCCGTTTTTAAAACGCATACGGCTGTATCATCGACATCAGCACCGGCTTTGGCACTCGTTTCGACAAATGCTCCGACCTCAGCAAACTCTTCACCCAGCAGGTAACGCAAGAGGTCGGTCTTATGGACACCAAGGTCACCCATCGCACCAATAAAAGCCTGATCCTTTTTGAAGAACCAGCTTTCTTTGCCATCTGCACTCCATCCCTCCGGCCCGCCATGACCAAAAGCTGTCCGGAAACTGTAGATTTTTCCTGCATCGCCACTTACAATCAATTCCTTTGCTTTTTTATGAGACGGAACAAAGCGCTGATTATGAGCAATCATTAATTTCTTCCCATTTTTACGTGCTGTTTCAATCATTTCAAGCGCTTCTTCCTTAGAAGTGGCCATTGGCTTTTCACATAAAACATGCTTGCCCGCGTTCAATGCCGCAACTGAAATTGGGGCATGCAGATAATTCGGAGTGCAGACACTCACTGCATCTATATCCTTGTCAGCTAACAATTCCCTATAATCGGTGTACGCCTTCGCCTCGTAAAGATCAGCAAATCCTTTTGCACGCTCTTCATTAATATCACATACCGCTGCAATGACAGCACCGCTGCTTGCATGATATTCAGGCATATGCCGATGTTTGGCTATACTTCCGCATCCAATGATCCCGATCTTAAGTTTTTTCATCTTAATTCTCCACTCCTTCATGTTTCACACTGATTCTCTCAAGCGGTTTCGCATTTCCATAGACCGGTACCGGAAGATCAGCCTGCTTCGCCCACTTAACAGCATTTTTAATAACCTGCTGAACGTCCTTATGATAATAGGTTGGATACGTTTCATGTCCCGGGCGGAAATAAAAGATTTTTCCCTTTCCCCTCTTGTATGTACAGCCGCTCCGGAAAACTTCCCCGCCTTCAAACCAGCTCACCATTACAAGCTCGTCCGGTGCAGGGATATCGAAATGTTCTCCATACATCTCTTCTTTTTCCAGTTCAATATATTCTCCAAGTCCTTCTGCGATCGGGTGGCTCGGGTCTACAATCCAAATTCGTTCCTTTTCATCCGCTTCTCTCCACTTTAGATCACAGGAAGTTCCCATCAGCACTTTGAAAATTTTAGAAAAATGGCCGGAATGAAGGACAATCAGCCCCATTCCATCAAGAACTCTTTGTTTTACTTTTTCGACGATTGCATCCTCAACTTCCCCATGCGCGAGATGCCCCCACCAGACTAGTACGTCTGTTTCCTGTAAAACAGCATCACTGAGTCCATGTTCGGACTCATCCAATGACGCTGTCTTCACCTTAAAATCTTCTCCATTTAAAAAATCCGCAATGGCACCATGGATGCCATCTGGATAGACTTCCCTTACCTTTTCATCCTTTTGCTCATGGCGATTCTCATTCCAGACAAGCACGTTAATCATGGATCTTCCTCCTTCTTAATTCATACTTCTATATTCATTTGGGGAAATTCCCTCTATCTTTTTAAAGACTTTGCTAAAATACTTTTCATCCTGATAGCCAACCTGAAAAGCAATTTCATAGATTTTCAGTTTATGGTTCTGCAAAAGCTCCTTGGCCTTGTTCATTCGGACATTCGTTACAAAGTCTGTAATAGTAGCCTGATATTCCTGTTTAAACTTCCTGGAGATGTACTCCCTGCTTAAATAAAATTTGTCTGCAATTTCCTGCAGGTTAATATCTTTGTAATAGCTTTCCAGCAGAAACTGTTCTATTTGCTGGATCACATTCATTTCCCTGTTTTGCTCCTGATGGCATTCTACTGGAGAATTTTGCTGTTTCCATTCATTAATGGCTTTCTCCAGGATTTCATTCAAAATGTCCGGATCGATAGGCTTTAAGATATAATCAAAGCTTTTATAACAGATGGCATTCCTCATATAGTCAAAATCATCATAGCCGCTGACAACAATCGTCTTGCTAGATAGATCTGAAGAATGTATCCATTTTAATAGGCTTATGCCATCTCTCTTTGGCATGCTCATATCTGTGAATATGATTTCCGGGCGATGCTCTTTAATCAGCTTTACGGCCTCATTACCATCTGCCGCCTCCATGATCGTGTCAATTCCAAAGCGGCTCCAATCTCCAAGAAGCATTAAGCCTTCCCGCACATGCTGTTCATCATCCACAATAATTGCTTTCATCTTTTCCACCTTCCATCCTTTTTGGAAGTTTAATAGAAACCAGCAGCCCGCCCTGCTCCAAGTTCTTAAGCTGCAGGTAAGCCCGTCTGCCATAATAAAGTTTTAACCGGACATAAACATTCTTCAGTCCGATATTCATTGACTCACCCTTTTGCCCTATCCTGTCATTCATCAAATGCATCCGGATTTCCTCCAGCCTGCTCTCCGAAACGCCTGTGCCATTATCCTCAATAAGAAGATCCAGGTAAAACTCATCCTGTCTGCAGGTTATTTTAACCTCTCCAGTTTTTTCTCGTACATCAAAGCCGTGTTTAAAGTAATTCTCCACTAATGGCTGTAATATCATTTTCGGAACAGGAAACCCCATTGCTTCTTCATCAAGCTGAAAATTGAACTGAAGCTGTTCACCAAATCGTTCCTTTTGGAGCAGAAGGTAGGCCTTGGTATGATCAATCTCTTTTTGAAGAGGAACCATCCCCTCCTCCATATTCATGCTGTACCTCATGATTTTTGAAAGGCGGGTAACAGAAGAATAAATTTGCGGGCCCTGATTTTTCAAGGCCGCAGTTCCAATTGACTGCAATGCATTGTATAAAAAATGCGGATTAACCTGTGACTGCAGAACCTTAAGCTGATTTGTCCTGTTTTCAAGCTGAAGCTTATACTCCCGATTAATCAGATCATTAATTTTATCGATCATTTGCCTGAATCGATCACCGAGATAACCAATCTCATCATTGCCGAAAGATTTAAAACGCACATCAAGATTTCCCTTTTCAACCTGATCGATATTTTTGAGGAGAATTCTGATGGGAGAGGTAATTCTGACAGAAATAAATAACGTGGCGAGAATAACCAGGCACAGCCCGATTACGCCAAACATGATATTGATTTTCGCCACACTGAATGCACTTTCATATAAAGTGGTATATGGGACTCGCTTGACAAGATACCAGCCGCCTGAATTTTGCGATAATTGATCGTATATCATTACACCGCTGAATGTATCTTCCTCCCATTCAGTCGTGCCATTTTCTTTATTCGTCCCTATCACCCAATGAATCCAATCAGGCGTTTTGTCTCCTTCGTCAGCTTCATCCGTTGAGCGGTAGATCATATCACCTTCAGGAGATATAATATAAAATTCTTCATTTTCCCCTGAATAAAGATTACGGCTGATATTGGTTATTTGATCCGGTGAAAACTCCAATGAGATATAGGCCAATAGATCATCTGCTGGAATATTGATTAAAGCCCGGTGTAGCGTAATTACATTCTCAGGCTTCTTTTCATCAGGATCCTTTATCTTATGGACGGGCTCAAGAAACATATTGTTTGGACTTTCTTTCGCTTTTTCGTAATATTCCTGATTGGCATTTGTCAGCCTCTTTGAAAAAACAACAGTAGAGCGGCGGGACGCTGTTATGAGCCGATCTTCCTTTGCAACGGCAATATTAACCCGTTTGATATTTTCCTCAGCATACAATATGGTCGAAATTACATTTCTAACAGCTTCGACAGCCTGATAATTATTTTCCTTCCTGGGATCTTTTAAAAAATTTATAAAACCTGGATTATTGTAGAGAGATAGTGTCAGCCCATCCAATTCATTTATGTACCCCTCCAGGTTCACTTTTCCTTGATATAACAGGTTGCTATTTTCTTTAATGGCCTGGTCCTTCAAGGACTCGGCTGTATGGTAGTAAGTGATGATAATGGACGCCCCAAATGGAACGATTGTGGCAACCATTAATAGAACAATCAGTTTATTCCTAATGCTCCTTTTGAACATTTACATCCCCCGCTGCTATCTCTTTTACAATAGTATAAAGCAACTTCCCTTTTTGGGGATGCCTTTTTTGATATGAGATTTTCCAGATTATAAAAATAGAAAACAGAAAGCATATCTTTCGCAGACATGCTTCCCGTTTCACCAAATTTATTTCAAGTTATCCCAGGATGCCTGGAAGCGTTCGACAACCGTATCATAATCAATCTTTCCGGCAGCATATTCCTGGATTGTTGCAGCAAACTCTTTGTTTGCACCATCCGGCCATCTGAACCATGTCCAAGGAATCGTTTTCTCTGCCTTAGAATACTCAAGAATGTGCTTTCCAAGTGGCCCTAAACCGGTTGGCTCAATATTGTCAAAGGCTGGTATGAAAGCAAACTCTTCTGTGATATAACGTTTGCCTGTTTCAGATGAAACCATCCAGTTAAGGAATAACTTGGCTTCTTCAAGATGCTCAGAGTTTTTGTTAAGAACCCAGTTGTTCGGTACGCCTACTGGTAAACGGTCTGCCTCAGTTTCATCATCAGTCAGAGGAATCGGGAGGAATCCCATATTAATGTCAGGGTCAATTTCAAGAATCATGTTCTCTGTCCAGTTCCCCTGCTGAAGCATAGCTGTTTTGCCGGAAGCAAATAGTGTAACTTGCGTATTGTAATCAGTTGTTAACGGATTGTCATTTCCGAAGTTAATTTCAGTATCAAGAACTTCTTTAAATTCTTTAAATTTATCATTGCCGGTTAACTTTTCAGATCCATTGTATAAGCCTTCGATAAAGGCAACAGGATCCTCCTGCTGTGCAAATGGAATGTTTAACAAATGCTGCCCAATGACCCACCACTCACCGTAACCGGCAGAGAAAGGGGTAATTCCTTTATCTTTGAGCTTTTTAGCAGCATCCTTCAGTTCAGAAATCGTATTAGGCGGTTCAGTAATTCCCGCTTCTTTAAATAAATCCTTGTTATAAATAAACCCGTATCCTTCCAGGTTTACCGGCATTCCATAAAGCTTGCCATCTGTATCGGTCGTTGGAACCTTACCAATTGGAAGCACATGCTCTGCCCACGGCTCATTTGAAAGGTCAGCAAGATGCTCTTTCCAAAGCTCCAGTTCCTTAAAACCGCCATTGTTAAAAATGTCAGGCTGTTCTCCGGAAGCAAACTTCGCTTTTAATGCGGCACCATAATCAGCTCCGCCTCCGACTGACTCAAGTTTAATTTTAATATTTGGATGCTCTTTTTCGAATTCGCCAATCATTTCCTGAAGCTGATCGGCAATTTCCACTTTAAATTGGAACATGTTGAGTGTTACCACTTCATCACCATTTTTTGAATCATCCTTTGGCTTTTCATCCCCTGAAGAGCTGGAAGAAGAACAGCCCGCTATAATGCCGGCCATCAGAATCAATGACAGCAGTAATAGAGCAAAGCGTTTCATTTTGTTTCCCCCCTGAATAATTTTATATAAACTTTCACAGCCTCTTTGGATGTAAAAGTCTCTACCGCTACTTAATGGAGCCTTGTGCAATGCCTTTTATAATATGTTTCTGCAGGAACAGGAAGAAAATGATGACCGGTGTAATGCCCATCACAAGGGCAGCCAGTCCCATATCCCACTGCTTTGTATATTGTGCGAAGAATGAGCTTGTGGCCAAAGGAATCGTCCTTAGCTCTGCATCCTGAAGCACCAGAAGCGGAAGCAGATAGTCATTCCAGATCCACAATGTATTCAAAATGACAACCGTTACAGTAATTGGCTTCAGAAGCGGAAAAACGATTCTCCAAAAGACGCCAAACTGGCTGCACCCATCAATTCGGGCCGACTCTTCTATCTCGATTGGAACTGTTTTAATAAAACCGTGATAAAGGAAAAGTGATAATGGTACACCAAAGCCAAAGTACATAATGATGAGTCCAGGTATGCTGTTTGTCAGATTCAGCGTGCCTCCGAGTTTCATCAGAGGAATCATAACTGTCTGGAATGGAATAACCATCGCAGATACAAATAAAACAAACAGGATTTTGCTGAATTTCCCCGGAGTCCTGACCATTTTCCAGGCAGCCATAGAACTGATGACAACCAGTCCAATATTGCTGATTACCGTTATTATAAGCGAATTCCAGAAGGCCCGAGGGAAATTAATGATATCCCATACCTTCAGATAATTGGAGAATAAAAATTCCTTCGGCCATGCTGCAGCATCAATCAGGATATCTGCAAAACCCTTTACAGAATTAATAATCACGAAGTAAAAAGGAATGAGGAATATGATTCCTAATACGATTCCGATGATCTCCAGCAGCAGCGTAACCTTCGTATATCTGGGATTCATTATGCCTCAACCTCCCTTTTCTTCGTCATCATCACCTGAACCGTTGTGAAAATAGCTACCACAAGGAAGAATAAAATCGATTTTGCGGTACCAAGACCATACCGGTTATTCTGGAATGCCTCCTGATAAATGTTAATCGCTACCGATTGTGTCGAGTTAAATGGCCCGCCGCCTGTCAGTGAAATATTCAGGTCAAAAATCTTAAATGCCATTGATATCGTTAAAAAGAAACAAATCGTGAATGCCGGTAAAATAAGCGGAACGATTATTTTTGTCAGCAGTGTCCAGCTTGATGCTCCATCGATTCTTGCCGCCTCAAGCAGTGTCTGATCAACCCCCTGCAGTGCTGCAATATAAATAACCATCATATATCCGCTGATCTGCCAGGCAAACACAATTACAATGCCCCAGAATGCTGTTGTCTCATCTCCAAGCCATGGAAGCTTAAAAACTGAAAGATCCGTTAGATTACCGATAGCTGCAAACCCTTTTACAAAAATAAACTGCCAGATGAACCCAAGCAATAATCCCCCGATAACATTCGGAATGAAAAACACAGTCCTCAATAAATTCCTGGACTTCAAGGCTGCGTTCAATAATAATGCAAGTCCAAATCCTAGTAAATTACTAATAATAACCGAAGCTAACATAAATTTAGTAGTAAAAATAAAGGAATCAAAAAACTTAGGATCACTCTTAAAAATCTTTATATAGTTTTCAAGCCCAACCCACTCAACCACAGAACTAACGCCATTCCAGGACGTAAACGAATAATAAATCCCCATCAGGAAAGGAATGATCTGTATCACCAGGAAAAAAATTAATGCAGGCCCTACAAAAGCAAGGTATGTTAAAATCTTTTTCAAATTTGCTTTTTTCCTGGAAACTGTTTTAATCTCTGACTTAATTGCCGGTTCCCCGATCTCAACCTTTGTCTCCAATTCTCTTCACCGCCTCCTCATTTCCTGCAAACGCTTTCCTACATTATATTTGAAAGCGTTTGCCTATATAGGTGACTGAATTGACTAAATGGTGCAATATTTTGACTTTTTCAAAAGGTCAATCGCCTTATCCTTGTTTCGGAGCAGCCTTCCGAACAGTTCAGAACCCTTATTCGGAACCACCCTCTGAACCGTCCGGAATCCTGTAGTGATGATAAATGCACGCCAAATTTCCCAGGGATATAATTTTTAAACACAAAAAAAGGTTTCCCATTTGGGAAACCTTTTTTTCAGATACCGGTGGTCGGGGTCGAACCGACACTCCAGAAGGAACACGATTTTGAGTCGTGCGCGTCTGCCAATTCCGCCACACCGGCATATTAAAATGTTATAAATCTTGTGGTGCCGAGGACCGGAATCGAACCGGTACGGTAGTCACCTACCGCAGGATTTTAAGTCCTGTGCGTCTGCCAGTTCCGCCACCCCGGCGTATATCAGCGAATCAAGATTTAGATTATGGAGGCGGCAACCGGATTCGAACCGGTGGTAAAGGTTTTGCAGACCTCTGCCTTACCACTTGGCTATGCCGCCGTAAAAACAATGAAAGTCTGGAGCGGAAGACGGGATTCGAACCCGCGACCCCCACCTTGGCAAGGTGATGTTCTACCACTGAACTACTTCCGCAAAATGGCTGGGCTAGCAGGATTCGAACCTGCGAGTGACGGAGTCAAAGTCCGGTGCCTTACCGCTTGGCTATAGCCCAATGATCATTTCATAATACATTTATATGAGAGTGACACTTGTACTGTTACATTAAAAAATGGGGCGACTGATGGGAATCGAACCCACGAGTGTCGGAGCCACAATCCGATGCGTTAACCACTTCGCCACAGCCGCCATAACAATATTGGCAGGGGTAGCAGGAATCGAACCCACATCAAAGGTTTTGGAGACCTTCGTTTTACCGTTAAACTATACCCCTATATAAATGGTGGAGGGGGGCAGATTCGAACTGCCGAACCCGAAGGAGCGAATTTACAGTCCGCCGCGTTTAGCCACTTCGCTACCCCTCCATATTAACATAAAAAAATGGTGCCGGCGAGAGGACTTGAACCCCCAACCTACTGATTACAAGTCAGTTGCTCTACCAATTGAGCTACACCGGCTAATCACATAACAAGGTGGCTCAGGACGGAATCGAACCGCCGACACAAGGATTTTCAGTCCTTTGCTCTACCGACTGAGCTACTGAGCCATATTAAGTTATTTTGCCTAAATAAAATTTGGCTTCGTCCTTCGTCCCGATTTATCAATCGGTACGCTGAAGTATTTCAAGGCAGCTTATTCGGTCGTGCTCTACCGACTGAGCTGCTGAGCCATATTTATTTATATTGTAAAAAATGGCGGTCCGGACGGGACTCGAACCCGCGACCTCCTGCGTGACAGGCAGGCATTCTAACCAACTGAACTACCGGACCAGATTGCGGGGGCAGGATTTGAACCTGCGACCTTCGGGTTATGAGCCCGACGAGCTACCGGACTGCTCCACCCCGCGATAATAATAATGGTGGAGGATGACGGGATCGAACCGCCGACCCTCTGCTTGTAAGGCAGATGCTCTCCCAGCTGAGCTAATCCTCCAAAATGGTGACCCCTACGGGATTCGAACCCGTGTTACCGCCGTGAAAGGGCGGTGTCTTAACCGCTTGACCAAGGGGCCAATATGAAATTAAAATGGCGGAGAGCAAGGGATTTGAACCCTTGATACGCGGTTAGCGTATACACGATTTCCAATCGTGCTCCTTCGGCCACTCGGACAGCTCTCCATTTGGCTCCGCAGGTAGGATTCGAACCTACGACCGTTCGGTTAACAGCCGAATGCTCTACCACTGAGCTACTGCGGAATAATGATATTTGTAAAACAGCCCGGCAGCGTCCTACTCTCACAAGGGGACAGCCCCTAACTACCATCGGCGCTGAGAAGCTTAACTTCCGTGTTCGGTATGGGAACGGGTGTGACCTTCTCGCTATCGCCACCAGACTATTTTTCAAGACAAGTATTATTATACCGTCTTTCTATCATTTTTCAAGAGGAAATTTACTTTTTTTCGTTCCCTCAAAACTAGATAATGCATGAAGAAGTATTTGCCGAGTATTCACCAATGACTTGGTTAAGTCCTCGATCGATTAGTATCAGTCAGCTCCACATGTCGCCACGCTTCCACCTCTGACCTATCAA
>NZ_JBQCMZ010000016.1:0-108384 GCF_051964675.1 Cytobacillus sp. SAFR-174
CATTGTATTACTTCTATTGTAAAACAAAAAAGACTGAAGACAAGCACGATTTTAATCGAGTTTGTCGACAGTCTGAAAGCTTGGGATGTCCCAAGCTTTTTTTGTCCGCTAATTGTATTGTTAACTCCCTTGCTATTTACGTAACGGAAAAGTATGTTATTTTATTTGCGATTTCAAGTTTTCTCCACATTATCTGAACTACTTAGCTAATGACGGGGGACTTTTTTTATAGCTAAAACAATTTTCGGAAAAATAACACTTGTGCGACAAATAGACAAAAGTTTATAATCTAGACAAAAGTCAAAAAAAGACAGGGCTGATCCATTGTGAACGATAAAGAACTATTCATTTTGCAGCTGATTAAAGAGGATCCATTTATTGCCCAAAACGAGCTGGCTGACAAAACAGGGCTCTCAAGGTCCGCTGTAGCCGGCTATATCTCCTCACTGACCAAGCAGGGGAAAATTCTTGGCAGGGCTTATGTCCTGCCGCAAAAGAAAGAAGTGCTTTGTGTGGGAGGGGCCAATGTGGACAGAAAAATACAGACAACCGGACAGCTCCAATACGGAACATCGAATCCCGCCGAGAGCTCACAATCCTGCGGAGGTGTGGCACGGAACATTGCCGAAAACCTTGGCAGACTGGGCTGTAATGTAGGTCTGATGACCGTAGTGGGAGGCGACCCGGAAGGCGAATGGCTTCTGGAATATACGAAAGCCTTTGCTGACGTGACACCTTCACAATCCCTGGGAGGGGCCGTTACTGGAACCTATACAGCCGTGCTTGATCTGGAAGGGGAAATGGCTGTGGCGTTAGCTGACATGTCCATTTATGAAAGCGTTACCAGAGAGTTTGTCGAAAAAAAGTGGGGGTACATGGCATCAGCTGAGATGGTCATTTTGGATACCAACTTTCCACCAGAAGTTTTAAAGCAAATCATTACAAGGTGTTACGAAGAGAGTATTCCGCTATGTATCACACCTGTTTCAGCACCAAAAATAAAGAATCTTCCGGAAAATCTGCAGGGGGTTACCTGGCTGATTGCCAACAAAAATGAGGCAGAAGCCCTGACAGGGATGGAAATCATCAAGGAGGGAGACTTCTTTAAAGCAGCACAGGAAATGATCAATAAAGGAGTCGAAAAAGTGGTGATTAGCCGAGGAGATAAAGGGCTGATCTACTTCACAAAAACAGGTGAAGCAGGTGTGCAGCTGCCGCCAAAAGTGAAAATCGCTGATGTGACAGGTGCAGGTGACTCGCTTGTATCGGGTATTATTTTCGCCCATTTAAAAGGCTTAAGCACAGAGGATGCCTGCAAAATTGGCATGTCCTGCTCGATGCTTGCCCTGCAGTCCATTGAAACCGTTAATCCCAACCTGAACAACAAACGCCTCCAAGAAACATTCAATCAATATTTCGACTAAGGAGAAGTGACATCATGTTAGAAAAATGGCTTGAGTACTCAGAAGAAGTGTTAGAAGCGAAGAAAGCAAATAAACCGGTTGTGGCCCTTGAATCCACCATCATTTCACATGGAATGCCATACCCGCAAAACGTCCAGACAGCAAAAGAGGTGGAGGACATTATCCGCAAAAACGGTGCGGTTCCTGCAACCATTGCCATTTTAAACGGGAAAATTAAAATTGGTCTGTCAGATGAGGAGCTGGAGTTCCTGGCACAAAGCAGGGACGTTGAAAAAGCAAGCCGCCGCGACCTTCCATATTTAGTTGCGAAGAAAAAAAATGGTGCCACAACGGTAGCAGCCACCATGATCTGTGCAGAGCTTGCCGGCATTGAAGTCTTTGTCACAGGCGGAATAGGCGGCGTTCACCGCGAAGCGGAAACCACCATGGACATCTCAGCTGACCTTCAGGAGCTGGCGATGACCAATGTCGCCGTTATCTGTGCAGGTGCGAAATCCATCCTGGATCTCGGTTTAACGCTTGAATACTTAGAAACCTATGGCGTACCGGTAGTTGGGTTTGAAACAGATGTATTGCCTGCCTTCTATACCCGTACTAGTCCGTTCAGCGTGAACTACCGTGTGGACAATGCAGAAGAAGCAGCCGAAATGATTCGCACAAAATGGGAGCTTGGCCTAAAAGGGGGAGTTGTCATTGCCAACCCAATCCCTGAAAAAGATGCAATGGAAGAGGCGTTTATTAATGGGGTTATTGAAACAGCTTTAAAAGAAGCGAATGAAAACAATATCTCAGGGAAAAAAGTGACTCCATTCCTTCTGGGAAAAGTGAAGGAATTGACAGAAGGAAGAAGCCTGACAGCGAATATTGCATTGGTGAAGCATAATGCGGAAGTGGGTTCTAGGATTGCTGTAAGTTTGCATAAGTAAAGGGAAAGCCAGGCTTGGGAAGTCTGGCTTTTTTATACTGATAGAATGATAGTGGTGATGATGATGCCTAGATATAATAATAATCTTAAAAGATTGATCATTAGGATAACGTCCCTTCTGGAAACCCATATAGTAAAGGATATGTACAGGTTCTTGGATGGGGGACGGGTGTTTGTCTAGATGAAGTAAAAAGGGCACTTGAAATTAAAAAAAGAGAGCTAAGTGTGAATCACACTTAGCTCTCGGGAACTTTTCATTTAGCTTCTTCTGAGGTGGTTTCTGCATTTTCGGATGGGGATTCGTTTTGTTGTGGTGTTTCACTATCACTCTCAGATGTGCTGTTTTGTTCCTCTTGTGGCTGTTCTTCTTGTGATTGTTCCTCTGTTGGTTGCTCCACTTCTGGTTCATCAGCAGGTTTGGTTTCCACCTCATTTGGCTTATCATTAGTTGGAGGTGTTGCTGGCTGCTCTTCAGGAGGCTTGTTTTCTTTCTTTTTCTTATCAGCGGCTTCCTTTTCAGCTTTTTTCTTTTGTTCAGCTTCCTGTTGTTCTTTTTCAAGCTTTTGAATTTGAGCATCGATATCTGAAATACGGCTATTCAGATGATCAATGCTGCTTTCAAACTTAGAAATCTCGTCCTGAATATTGCTTTCCATATTCCTTAACTGATTTAGTTTGTCATTATAGCTTTTGATCTTTTCCAGGGAAGCGGTTTGTTCCTCTTTGGCTTGGGTTATAAGAGTTTCAGCATCCTTTGAATAACTCTCCATCTTGGTAATTTGCTCTTCAAAGTAAGTTTCTTCATAAGTGCATTCTGTGATAGCTTGATCTTTGAATCCGTTTATTGTATCTAAAAGGGTTGTTATTTCTTCAGTATGAGTTTTTGACTTTGTTACTGCAGTTTCGAGAGCGTTATTGTAATTCTCCAGCTGCTGGATTGAAGCAGATAATTGACTGCTTAAGGAGCTAATCGCATTTAAGTCCTGTTTAGCTGTGGATATGTTATTTTGCAGACTGTTTATATGTGATTCTAACGAAGAACGGGTAGCTGTTAGCCCTTTTATTGAGGCACTGCTATCAGATGCTGGTTCGGATGGATTGGTATGGCCGTTGGGATAAGGCTTTACGTTCTTTAGTTTAGCATCAGCATCTATTTCAGAAATACTGCTTTTTAGAGACAATGCCTGTTGTATTTCCTCATCCAATTTTTTGAAGACATCTTCTGACTTGATTACATAATCTTGTTCTATTGTTCTGGGAAAAATAAAGCATGCCTCAATAGTCGAGTTTGCTTCATCAGTGCTGTTGAATTGAGCATATGTAGGCGATATGAAATGTGCTCCAACAACAATGGAGGATGAAAGTGCAAAACTGGAAGCAGCGGCTTTTGCCATTTGTTTTCTTCTTTTCCTTCTCATTCTTTTAATTCTCACCCCTCTCGGTTCCATCAATGTAACCTCCTTTGAATGTTCATTATTAAAATTGAATTTGTTCTTTATATAGAATTAAAATTCATTATACTATTAGGAAAGTAAATTTGGAAATGGAATAATTTAAGTTTTTGGCAGGTAAATAGTATCTTTTCTCTCATTATCTAGATTTTACTCAAATTTTCGCATAGATATTCTTTATTGAGAACATTTCATAAAATTTAATTTAATTAACTAATCTTTTAGCAGATAAAATATAACGATTTGGTGCATTTCCTACATATGAAAAAGGATAGCAAGTGGAAACAGTGAGAATTTCTTGTGGAGCAGTGGAATTAATCACTGTAGTATCATCCGCATCAACAATCTCTGTTTCTGTTATCTCATATCTATATTCTCCATAGGGCATGATAACTTGAAGTATATCTCCAATTTCAAGTTCACCAAGCCGGCGAAAAACTGTATCCCGATGCCCTGATAATAAAATTTGATCAGACTGGCCCGGAAGAACAGTTGTTGAGTAATGGCCAACCCCCTTTTCAAGTTCATCCTCATCTGTTCCTTCTATAATGGGAAGTTCAGCTTCCAAGCGGGGGATCTTTAGAATCCCAATGGCTTCACCCTGCTCAAAGGAAACATCCAGTGGTTGTTCTGTTTGGAGAACATTTCTTCTTTCTTTATTCACTGCGTTATGAACTCTTTCTTGTGCCTGGGCTAAAGAATCCTTGGTTTTCTTCTCCTGAGCGTACATTTCCTGCAGTGAAAACAGGACCACACCGCCTCCGATTAGAATAAGGAAGGAGGCAGCTATAATCAGCAAACGGCCTCTAACCTTCAACTAAACGTTCCCTCCATTCATTTTCTTAAATTTAATGAACTCAAGATAATAGGAGAAATCCTCTTTTGTGATTCCCTGCCTGATTGCTTCCTTGACAAGGGAAACCCACTCCTCATCCAGCTTAGACAAATCGGTAATCTGTTCTTTATTCTCCTCCAGCAGCTCTTCAAGATTAGCATCCAGTGTCCTGGCGATTCGCGATAAAACCTGCAGTGAAGGGTTCTCCTGTATACCTCTCTCAATGTAGCTCAAATATGATTTGGATACCTCGGCTTTTTCGGAAAGCTCATTAATCGAGTATCCCTTTTTGATCCTCAAACTTTTAATCCGGCCACCTATCATAGGCATAATACTCCCTTATCATAAAATATAAAGATATTTTCATTATAACGAACAAAACGTTCAATAAAAAATACAAAATAGTGAGAATTCTCGAGATATACTTAGAAAAAGAACGAAAAATGTTCTTTAAAACGAAAAAACGGCTGAATTTGGAATTTTTCAAAATAAGAAGGATGGACTATACTCGACTTAACGGTTCGATAAAAAGAACAAAACGAACATAAAGAAAGAACAATCTTCTTTCTTTAAAGGAAGGTGACGGTGAATTGAAAGTTAGCTGGAAAACAGCAGGAAAGATTATTAGCAATTTGATTACAGCAATATTGTTTATCAATTTAATCATTATGGCAGTGCTCGTTGTTTCATCTAAAGCCTCTGGCGGAGAACCTCAGGCATTTGGTTACCAGCTTAAAACCGTGTTATCAGGTTCAATGGAGCCAACCTTTATGACAGGATCTGTCATTGCAGTCAAGCCGGTTGATTCATCCCAAAGTAAAGACTTGAAAAAGGGAGACATCATTACTTTCCAGGCCGATGAGCAAAAGCTGATCACCCACCGCATTGTTGGTGTCACTACAAGCGGCGAACATGTCATGTATGAAACAAAAGGGGATAACAATAACGCTGCAGACATGGACCCAGTGCTTTCTGAAAATGTAAGAGCCGTATACTCTGGTTTCACGATTCCATATGTGGGATATTTCATAGATTTTGCACAATCAAAAGAAGGCGGAGCGATTCTGCTGATTGGTCCGGGAGTTCTTCTTCTGGCATACTCAGCATTTAGCATCATGCAGGGCTTAAGAGAACTTGATTCCAAGAATAAGAAAAATGATTCAAATGAAAAAACGGCTTAGCTTTGGTTGCACTCCTTGTTAATAACAAGGGTCAATATAAAAAATCATACATACCCGAATGGGGTAGAGGAGGAAAAGGGAAATGACTTTAAAAAAGAAATTAGGTATGGGTATTGCATCTGCAGCACTAGGGATTTCATTAGTTGGTGGGGGAACATTTGCTTATTTCAGTGACACTGCTGAAGCAAATGCTAAATTTGCTGCTGGAACGCTAGACCTAAGTGCAAATCCTACTACAATTATTGATGTGGGAGATATCAAACCTGGTGATACTATGTTGCGTTCTTTCCAACTTGTAAATGGAGGTTCGCTTGATATTGCCACTATTGATTTAATGACAGATTATACAGTAACTGATGCAAATAGTAATAATGCAGAAGATTTTGGTAAGCATATTCGAGTTAATTTCTTACTTAATGCTGACAAAATTGATACACCAATTTGGTCAACAACATTATATGATTTGAAAAATATGAGTCCTGATGTGATTGAGGGTAACTTCTGGAGTGGTTGGTTCGCTGAACACGGAGGAAATTTAGCAGCCGGTACAACGGATACACTTTATGTTCAATATGAGTTTGTAGATAATGGTCAAGAACAGAACGAATACCAGGGCGATTCTTTAGAACTAGAATGGACATTCGAAGGTAAGCAAGGCGAAGGAGAAGCAAAATAATCATCTCTTAAAACAAGGGGTGGGGAATTTCCCCGCCTCTTGTTCAATATAATTTGTGAGGTAATGCCATGAAATCAAAATGTTTATTGGCAAGACCACTTATATATTCAATTATAGCATTTTTACTGTTTGTTATCTTTTTAGGAGAAAAAACTGCATTAGCAGCTGATAAAGAACTAGATATCAACACAAACATAAACGGCTACTTTTTCGAAGTAGGTGACCTCAAACCAGGTGACTGGATGCCCCGAGATATAACCATCCTAAACCAGGGAAAACAGGATTTCAGATACACAGCGCAAATTGGAAAGAAAAAATCCGTAAAAGGGCTTTTCGAAGAACTTGATCTTTTGGTTAAGAAGGATTCAGATATTCTATTTGAAGGAAAGTTAAAAGACTTTGAAGGGTTTACTCCAAGGAAGCTGGCAAAGGGCAGCTCTGAGCAGTTATTCTTTCAAGTTTCAATGCCTTACACTCTTGGAAATGACTTTCAGGATTCTTCTGCTGAGGTAGAAATCATATTTCTTGCTGAGGCATTAACGGATCCAACTGACCCGCCAGATGATGGAGACCCGCCAGATGATGGAGACCCACCAGGAGATGGAGACCCGCCAGATGATGGAGATCCACCAGGAGATGGAGACCCGCCAGATGATGGAGACCCGCCAGGTGACGGAGACCCGCCAGATGATGGAGACCCGCCAGGTGACGGAGACCCGCCAGATGATGGAGACCCGCCAGATGATGGAGACCCGCCAGGTGACGGAGATCCACCAGATGATGGAGACCCGCCAGGAGATGGAGATCCTCCAAGTGAAGAAGAACCTTCTGATGAAACCACGGACGAAGGAGCGAAACCTGGTGATTCTAAAGACAATATTGTTATAAATCCTGAAATGACCGATAATCTTTTGCCAAACACAGCTACCAATACTTATAACTTACTATTGATCGGCGGATTGTTATTGGGAACAGGAAGTGTATTAATCCTTGTTTTTTATAGAAGGATAAGAAGTGAACGATAGAGAAGGCCAGGAGAGTAAAAACTTCGTGGCCTTAATTTTTATTTATAAATACTCACCTTAGCTAAAAAGTGGTGATCACATGAAAAAGCTGCTTTATTATCTTGCCATCTTAAATCTGCTGGACGGATTTCTTACTGCCCTAGGACTCCACTTTAATGTTATAGAAGAAAGCAATCCGCTAATGGGTAATCTTTATGACCTTCACCCTTTTTTATTTCTTTCTCTTAAAATAATTCTTTCTTGTTTACTTATCATATTATCAATAGTTATCTCCGCAGAATCTAAAGTCAAGCTATTAGCAGCCGGAGCTTCAATTATGTATTCAATCGTATGCCTGCTGCACGCTGTTTGGCTTTTCTCATTAATTGCTTAACAGCATTCATTAAAACCCAAATAGGAAATATATATCAATATAAAATAGTTCAGGCGGTGTCTCATGTATCAAAAAAACTGCACTAAATGCCATAACCCATCTTTCAGCAGCACTGAAACCGGAGAGTGGCTTTGCCCGGTTTGCGGAACTGATTTGACGAATGAAACTTTTCTGGATGCGATGACACGGGAACCGGCCCATATTATCTATAAGAAAAAGAAAATTTCGCACACCTATTCTCTGCAGGAAATTAATAAGAATTATAGGAAAAGAATCGGCCATTCTTACTATTCTAAACAGAGAACACTTAAATAAGTGAGGGATTTGAGAGACTTTTGTCGAAAAATAAATTAATTTAATATTAAAATAATTAATTATATTTACAAAAAAAGACACCATTAGCAATACGCCCATAGTAGAATACATCTATGGAAAATATTTCTTTGAGCCGATAGGCGCAGAAAAAGGCAAACTCATTGAAAGATGGGGACGCAAAGTCGCGGGTCTAAGGTATTGAAAAATACTACGATGGCTGGATTGCCTGGAATACGATACGTATCCTGGGGGGAAGAATGTTGACAGAGCAAAATATTAAGGTCGAAGAGATTGATTTAGAGTGGCTGCAGTTAATTATGGAAGCAAGAAACTTAGGCCTGCAAAAGGAAGAAGTTAGAGAGTTTTTACATAATAACAGAGCCAAAGAGGTTCTGATCGAAGCTTAAATATCCGATATTGCTAAGTATTTCTGTTAGAGGCATCTCTAAATGGAAATGCTTTTTATTTTTGCCAAAAAAATAAGCCTGTGTATTCAGGCTCATGGCTATTATGATTTTTGTCCGCTTTTCCACTTATTAAAATCCAAAAACTCCCTAAATTGCTCCTTGGAAACACCAGACTCCATGGCTTCTTTCACAATTTTCATCCATTCGGAATCCAGATCTTCCTTGTTGATCTGCTCATGGATCAAATGGTCCACGGGAACATTCAGGACACCTGCGATTTTTTCAAGGAATTGAATCGATGGATTGGTCTGCAAATTTCGTTCAAGTGAGCTTAAGTATGATTTTGCCACACCGGCCTGGTCTGCAAGCTCGGATAAGGACATTTTCTTTTCCTGGCGAAGTTTTTTTACACGATCACCGATCATCGTATACCACACACCTTATTTTGTATGTAATAGGATTATATCATAATGAGTTCCATATTAAGAACGTTTTGTTCAATATTATTATCATCATACCACAGTGTCAACCGATTTAAATAGCTAGTTATCACAGTTTTTAAAAAATATATCTTTTGTCGCTCTCAAAAAGTAATGCTCCTCGTCATAAGACGGGAGCATTTTGCTTCTCAATTATTTGAATAACCTGCTGTGCAGCTGCTTCCACATCATCTGCATTCACATGGTGGAATTCGCCTTCATAATCATGCTGTTTAAAAGCATAGCGCGGGTCGTAATAGTGTTCTAATAAAAGCTTAATAAATAGCTCGTAGTTCTCCGTTTGAACTGATTCATCCAGCTGCTCGCGGATTTCGGTATCCTTCAGCCGTTTTTTAATAAACACAAGGCTTTCATCCACTTTCGGCTTGAACCATCCTTCTTTTTGATATGGTTCCACATAGTCCCTCAGAATACGCTGGACACGGGATTCGATGCTTGCAAACATATCAATGTGGATTGCGTTTTTTTTAGTATCGAGCAGCTCGTCCGGCTGAACCACCTTGCCAATCCGCTTGCTTTCAGCTTCCATAATAATATAAGGGGAGCCTTTAACCTCAGAAAGGGCTTGATACAAAAGAGCATCAAATGTTTTCTGTGTGCTGCCTTCCCCCATGCCAAAGGAGCCGAAGATCGATCCGCGGTGTCCTGCCATTTCTTCCAGATCAAGAACAGGATATCCTTTTTGACTTAACACCTTCAGCACATCTGTTTTCCCGACGCCGGTCATCCCGTGGATCACAACTGCTTTTTCAGGAATCAGGCTTGCAGTGTTTTCAAGTATATATTGACGGTACGCTCGATACCCTCCAATTAAACGGGGGATTGAAACACCGGCATATGTGATAAATGTAGTAACGGCTTTGCTGCGCATGCCGCCGCGCCAGCAGTAAATGACAGGCTGGAAGCCATCATTTTTCAGGTCTCTGATTTTCTGCATCATGGACGGAATTTTAGGTGAAACGATTTCCATCGCTCTCCACTTAGCCGCATCAGAACCTTCTTTCTTATATAATGTTCCGATTTCCGCACGCTCTTCATTAGTGAAAAGAGGCACATTGACAGCACCGGGAATGCTGCACTCCTCGAATTCAATTGGAGACCTGACATCGACCGGAACTGCGTTGTCCATCTGGATATATTGTTCGACTGCTATTTCTCTCATTTTATTGCCTCCAAAATTAAAGTGAAACTCCGATCAGAGGGGGTGTTTTCCGCTGATTGGTTAGTTGAACTAATCGGGCCTTACGGGCAGTTTGGCACCATTAATTCACCTTTGAATTTTACTGCAGTTTCTAGTGGGGATCTTACTGCCCGTTAGACTGCGGTATTGCTATATATCGCCCTAAAAGGAACGTTAATTGATTTGACTCTCTCTATTATACAGGATTTTGAAATTATAGGTGTCTATCACAATCATACTCCTATTTTCAAAAGTTTGTTCTTATAATTTTTTCCAGACTTTGTAATATCAGCATATCCATTGGTTTTGCTTTTTAAAAAGAAGGTTAAATAAAAGGCAAAGGTGGTGGAAATATGTCCTTGAATACAGAGGTTGCCATTATAGGCGGAGGGATTGGCGGTTTGACACTTGGACTGAAGCTGGCCCAAGCCAATCTGGATGTCACAGTTCTGGAAAAGCTGGATGCCCCCTCTTCCGTTTATAAGGGAGAACTCCTGCAGCCAAAGAGCCTGAAAATCTTTAATCAGCTGGGTGCTTTGGATGAAATCCTTGATAATGGCTTTTCATTTTCCCGGATTGCGTTTGAGGAAGGGGAAAAAGAGTTTGCCATGGATTACAGCATCCTCCCTGGGAATTATGATTACTCGCTTATGATCGAGCATGAAAGGCTGAAAGGAATCCTTCTGAATCAGGCGCTTCAATATTCGAACTTTCATTATCTGTCAGGGTCCCTGGCAAAAGGGTATGACAAGGGCCAATTATTGGTTGAGCGGAAGGATGTAAAGGAGCAGCTGACAGTGAGGGCTGACTTTTTTATAGGCGCTGAAGGAAGGAATTCCATTACCAGAAAAGAAATGAACAGCAAAATTAAAAAGATTGAGTACAACCATCAATTTCTAACGGTAACCTTCCCCCGGCCTCAATCATTGGAGGAAGGGAAAATTATCTCTAAGGATGAGCGGTTCCTCGGATTATTTCCGCTGCCGGATGCGAAAGTGCGATCTGTTTATTTAATTCCTGAGGGCACGTATAAGGAGCATCTCAAAAAAGGAATTCACTATTTCCATAAAAATTATGTAGAGCTTTTTCCGGAATTGGAAGGGTATGTGACCAGGCTGAAAAATTGGAAGGATATTCAGTTAATGATTCCGACAGCCTTTTATGCAGATAAATATGTGGATGGAAGACTCGCGATATTGGGCGATGCGGCCCATACTGTCCACCCGATGGCAGGGGAAGGCATGAATATGGCGATTCAAGATGCCGATGTGCTTGGGGAATTGCTTGCAGAGATGTATGCGAGCGGAAGATTTTCGCCGGACAAGCTTAAATGGTATGAAAAAGTCCGCAAGCCACGCGCTGAAAACATGATTAGTCTCAGTCACTTATCCGCCATAGCCTATTCCTATTCGAACCGGGTTATTACAGGAATACGCCGCAAAGGCCTAAAGCAGATCGAAAGAGACAAAACTCTGCAATATAAGCAAATGCTGAATGTTTCAGGTCTTGGATATTGGCCGGAGAGTCTTTGGGACCGATTGATTCAGGCAGGAATGCTGCCGGCAAGAAAAACAGAATTATCAGCTGCTGATAAAAGCCATTATTTTTATACAGAAAAAGAAGACTATCCCTGGAAGAAGGTTGAACAGCCATGATAAATGAATATGTGAGATTGCTAAAAGCACGAAATTGGATGAAAAAGAACCAGCCCTTTTTATACAGCTGGCATGCATATGTTGGATTTGAGCTCGACCTTTTTTCACAGTTCCGCAGCTGGAGAACGGTAAAAGAAGTGGCCTCAAGCAGAAATCTTCAGGAGGAGCTGCTTTTAAGATGGGTGGAGGTGGGGCTGGCGATCCGCCATTTGAAAAAGAAGGGGAAGGATAAAATCAAGACAGCTTCTAAATTCAGCCTTCCATCCACGCCGAAAAACCCCCGTTCCACAGGAATCATCCTGAAGGAAATGATGGAATTGCATATCCCGACTTTACTCTCTTATCCTGAACTGCTCCGTTCCAATACGAAAAATACTTTTGATCATGAAGAGCATGGACCAACCGTCGCAAGAACTTCATCACTGCTTGAACAGCTTGCACTGCCGCGGCTTATGAAAACCATTAAGAAGAACAAAATGGAAAGAATTATTGACATTGGCTGCGGGGAAGGCGGCTATTTAAGCAGAATCAGCCAGAAGTTCCCGCATGCAAAACTGGCGGGAATTGAAATTAATGAAGACGTCGCAGAATCTGCCCGAACCAATTGCAAAGACATTCCCAACATTAATATTGTGACTGCAGATGTTCATGAATACTCACCTGATCATCAGGCTGATTTAATTATGGTCAACAACCTGCTGCACTATATCCAGCCGGAGGATCGCAAGCAGCTGCTGTCCCGATTGAAAAGCTGGCTTAGCCTTAAAGGATCCATTACGATTATCACACCCATTCTTCATTCAAAAAAAGGCGAGGAGTTTTCAAGTGTGTTTAACAGCTTCTTTTCAGCCTTTGAAAATCTTTATCCAACCCCGACTGAGGAGGATATCCACCAGCTTGCGAAAGAGCTGAAGCTGAAAGTGAAAACCTTCAAACCTGTTGTAACGGAAGGCGGGTGGTATTTTATCCAGCTGTCCAACCGATAATTCAAAGCAAGCTTGTTTAATGGTAGAATGGTGTTAACTTGACTGAAATGGTGATTGAAATGAGAAATAATAAATATTTAGTGATTTATGAGGAGCTTGCCCAGCAAATCCAGGAAGGCAAGTATCCCGCCAGATCCATTCTGCCATCTGAACATGAATTGACGGAGATGTATTCCACTTCAAGAGAAACCATCCGCAAAGCCTTGAATTTGCTTGCCCAAAACGGATTTATTCAGAAAATCCGCGGAAAAGGATCGATGGTCCTTGATTTGAAAAAGTTGCAGTTTCCCATATCGGGTCTGGTCAGCTTTAAAGAACTGGCCGGAAAGATGGGGCAGCGTGCTGAAACGATTGTGGACGAATTTTCACTTATTCAGCCTGACGCAGAGAAGATGAAGCATCTCCATATTGATAAAGATGAAAAAGTCTGGAAAGTTTATCGGGTCCGGAAAATTGAAGATGAGCGGATTATTTTGGACAAGGACTTTTTAATTGAGAAATATGTCCCCGGCTTAACGCAGGACATATGCCAGAGCTCTATTTTTGCCTACATTGAGGGCGATCTCGGCAAAAAAATAAGCTTTGCCAAAAAAGAATTTACAGTGGAAGAACCGACTGCTGAAGATCGCAGGCTTCTGGATATGGAAGGATTCCATGCCATTGTCGTGGTGAAAAATTATATTTATTTTGACGATGCCACCCTTTTTCAGTACACAGAATCCAGGCACAGGCCGGACAAGTTCAGGTTTGTTGATTTTGCGAGAAGAATGGACAGCGGAGTGTAACATGCTTTTTTACGTTTAAGATTGTTCATTCAGGGAAATCTCCTTATGTGAAGATTTTTAAAAGGAGATGGTATAGATGAGTAAAAAAATCGCATGCTTAATTACCGAGATGTTCGAGGATAGTGAATACACGGAACCTGCAAAAGGCTTCAAAGAAGCAGGTCATGAAGTGGTTACAATTGAAAAGGAACAAGGCAAATCCGTTAAAGGCAAACAGGGTGAAGCCACTGTTCAAATAGATCAGAGCATTGATAACGTAAATCCGCAGGACTTTGATGCACTGTTCCTGCCAGGCGGATTCTCACCGGATCAGCTTCGTGCCGATGACCGATTCGTCCAATTTGCGAAATCATTCATGGACGATAAGAAACCAGTCTTCGCGATCTGCCACGGACCGCAGCTGCTGCTGACAGCCAAGACTCTAGAAGGCCGCGACGCAACCGGCTACAAATCCATCCAGGTTGACATGGAATACGCAGGAGCCAAATTCCAGGACTCAGAAATCGTCGTCTGCCAAAACCAGCTCGTCACAAGCAGACAGCCGGAAGATATTCCTGCATTCACACGTGAATCACTTAAATTGTTAGGATAATGAAATGGACAGCCCTCTGCCTGATTTGGCAGGGGGTTTTTAATGTTTGATTAATGTATTACTTTCAGGGATTATCCATCCGGGCTTTGATATTGGAAAATTCCTTATTAATACCGTGCTGATTGGAGCGGAGGGGCCTCGATCCTCGAAAATGCTGACGCATTTTCTTCGTGCGGTGTTCAATCAGGGAAGCTTATTCAATGTCCTACGGGAGTAGCGAACCAGGGGAGGTCCCGCAGCGGAAATCAGCACCCTAGCTCAACAGCTGCAAATTCAGTCATATGCATAAACAAAAAGCAGCCCTCAAAAGGCTGCTCACATATTATTTATTCTTCCTCAAATTCCCAAGCTCCTCAACCAAAGCCTGCATTTCATTCGGACTAAACGAATCCTTTTTCATAACAAGATCATAAATATCCTTCAATTCCTCATACATTTCCTCATCAAAATGCGAAGGCTTAATAGCACCTAAATTCAAAACCTTCAGCTTCTCCTTAATAGCCTCAATCATAAACTCCACATTCTCAACCGATTTCTCCGATAAATTATTCATTACAGACACCCTCTCATAGCTATGTATTAGGACGAACACACTTTTCTTATCATCTTTCCACGATATCAGCAAAATGTCAACTTAAATTAGACTTGCATGTACCAAGGAAATTAGTAGAAAATAAAGGGGAAGTTTGTACAAATTACATAAGATAATACAGGAAAAGGACGAGTCAGGTTTCATTAAACGAAAAAAAGGGAAAAATTGAATAAAATTTTCATATAATAATTTTACTAAAGGAGAATAAAATATGGGGAAATCATTGTTTTGGAAAGGTGTACTATATGGAGCACTTGCAGGCGGTGCGCTAAGCCTTCTTGACAAATCCACAAGGGAAACCGTTTTTGATAATTGCCGGAAAACGTCCAGCAATGTTGGCTATTACTTAAAACACCCAAGTGAAGCAGTGAATCAGGTGAAGGATGTTTCCAACAAGGTCAAAACCGCTATTGACCAGGTTAGTGAAGACGTCGCTTTTATTACTGGCACTGTGGAAGAAATAAGAGAAATGGCACCGGAAGTTACACAGATTGTTCAGAATACAAAGCAGGCCTTTTCAGATATTAAGCTGAAGGGATCAGGCGAACTGCCGGAACAACCGGCTGACGATTCGGTTCAGATTCCGCATTAATGACAAGTGAGGTGTTGGAATGGGACGAACTTTTTCGGCTCTGATTCCAAACTTATGGAAAAGAGTAGAAGAAGATGATGTATTTGGACTTGCTGCCCAATTGGCCTATTTCTTTCTTCTCTCTCTTTTTCCTCTGCTGATTTTCCTGGTCACGCTCGTTCCTTATTTGCCGATCACGCAGCAGGATATTTTAAATGTTGTTCGTGATTTTGCACCTGGAGAGACCATGAAGCTCATTGAAACCAATATCTATGAAATAACGCAGCGAAATGGAAAGCTGCTTTCCTTCGGGATCATCGCTACGCTCTGGTCGGCTTCAAATGGAATCAATGCCGTGGTGAAGGCTTTTAATAAGGCGTATGATGTAAAGGAAACCCGTCATTTTATTATTGCACGCGGAATGGCGATTCTGCTTACATTTGCGATGATTTTTGTGTTTGTAATGGCCCTGCTTCTTCCTGTTTTCGGAAGACAGATAGGCTTATTTATATCTTCGGAATTTGGTTTATCAGGCCAATTTCTGGCGATATGGAATATGGTGCGCTGGTTAGTGAGCCCTTTCATCCTTTTTATGGTGTTTACAGGGTTATACTGGATTGCCCCCAATAAAAAATTAACCTGTATCAGCGCTGTGCCAGGTGCCATTTTCGCCACAGTCGGCTGGGTCCTGTCCTCGCTTGCTTTTTCATACTATGTCAGCAGCTTTGGCAATTTCTCCGCGACATATGGAAGCATTGGGGCCATAATC
This sequence comes from Cytobacillus sp. SAFR-174, assembly GCF_051964675.1. Taxonomy (NCBI): domain Bacteria; kingdom Bacillati; phylum Bacillota; class Bacilli; order Caryophanales; family Bacillaceae; genus Cytobacillus; species Cytobacillus sp. SAFR-174. The sequence continues at coordinate 16,243 of NZ_JBQCMZ010000016.1, forward strand.
GTCCTTATGATCTGGTTTTACATATCCGGCATTATCATCATTCTGGGCGGGGAAATAAATGCCATCTATTCGAAGATCAATAAAGAGGATTGCTGATAAAAGTTTCCTTCTTAAAAAGTCCCTCTCCGTTACACACTAGTAATGGGGGAAAATGAATACATTGGAGGGGACCGATATGACAAAGCACACGAAAAAAGACGGCGGCACTAAGCAAAAAGGCAAAAACAAACCAAAACAAAAAACATCCGGTTCTGCTAACGGGCAGAACGGTTACCACTAAAAAAAAAGCGGAAGGGCCTTGCTTACCCCCGACACCTCGAGGGGGGCAGGCTGCTTGCGCCAGACATAAAAAAGCCTGGGAATCTGAATTCCCAGGCTTTCCTTATGATCTCAATAACCTCAGGCTGTTTAAAATAACCAAAATGGTTGATCCTTCATGGCCGATTACGCCATAAGGAAGGTCAAGCAGCTGCAGGAAGTTGGATGCAATTAGAAACATGATAACCGTGATGGAAAAAATGACATTCTGCTTGATGATCTTATTCATGCGTCTTGAAAGTTCGATGGCTTCCGCAATTTTCGGCAAGTCATTTTTCATTAAAACCACATCAGCCGTTTCAAGCGCTACATCCGTTCCTTCGCCCATGGCAATACCGACATTGGCAGTGGCCAGGGCCGGGGCATCGTTAATTCCGTCTCCGACCATGGCGACATTGCTGTATGTTTCCTTCAGCTTCTTCAAATGCTCCACTTTGTTTTCAGGCAGGCATTCGGCAATATGCAAGTTGACATGGCTTTCGCCCGCAATTGCTGCTGCTGTTGTCTGGCTGTCACCTGTCAGCATGATCGTGTAGATTCCCTGTTTCTTTAAAAGGTCAATGGCCTGTTTGGTTTCTTCCCGGACAACATCCTTCAGAGAAAGGAGGCCGATGATTTCATCGTTTTTCTGGACAAATACAACCGTCTTTCCTTCGCTTGCCATGCTGTCGGCAGCTCCGTCTGCAAATGCCATGGCCTCAGTTTTACCGACAAAAGAGGCTTTGCCGATTTTCCATTCATCATGATCAACCTTCGCTTTGACCCCGAACCCGGTAACATCTTCAATGCTCTCCGGGTGGATAAGGGACTCTGAAAGTGTGCTCTTGGCATATTTGACAATGGCATTAGCCAGCGGGTGGTTTGAATGACTTTCAATGGATGCGACCTTTAGAAGCAGTTCTTCTCTGGAAAGCCCATCCTTGACTACAACATCGGTTACTTCCGGTTTTCCTTTTGTCAGTGTGCCGGTTTTGTCAAAGGCAATAGCCTTAAGATGACTCAGGTTTTCGAGGTGCACACCGCCTTTAAAAAGGATGCCGTGTCTCGCTCCATTTGAAATGGCTGACAAAGTCGCAGGCATGATCGATGCGACCAGGGCACAGGGTGATGCTACAACAAGAAGGATCATGGCCCGGTAAAAGGTTTCAGTCCAGCTCCATCCTAATAGAAAATGTGGAGCAAACATCATCAAAACAACAACAGCCAAAACAATTTTGACATAGGTGCCTTCAAACTTTTCAATGAAAAGCTGGGAAGGGGATTTCTCGCTTTGAGCTGATTGCACAAGCTCAATAATTTTTTGAAAAAGGGTTTCGTTATTCGGTTTTGTGATTTCAACCGTGATCGATCCGTTCAGATTCACAGTCCCGGCAAATACCTGGTCATCCGCGCCTTTTGAAACAGGCAGGGACTCACCCGTAATGGCTGCTTCGTCCAGCGACGAATGGCCTTTTACAATCGTTCCATCAGAGGGAACCCTCTCACCCGGCTTCACCAGGATAAAATCCCCGATTTCAAGCTCTGAAACATGGACACGCTCCTCTGAACCGTCTGTGATCCTCAGGGCTTCTTCAGGCTGCAGCTCCATAAGAGAAGAGATTTCCTTATGGCTTTTGTTCATGGTGTAGGTTTCTAATGCACCGCTGACAGCGAAAATAAATATCAGGATTGCGCCTTCTGTCCAATAGCCGATAATCGCTGAGCCGATTGCAGCGAAGATCATCAGCATTTCAACATTCAATTCTTTATTCTCAATGGTTTCTTCGATGCCTTCTTTCGCTTTCGCAAAACCGCCGATTACGAAAGCCAGCAGATAAGCGGTAATCGATGGTGATTCCATTCCGCTTCGGTCTAACAGCCAGCCTGTCAGAATCAATACACCGCTCAGAAGTGCGGCAATTAATTCAGCATGGGGTTTGATTTTTTCTAAAAGATTTTCTTCAGATCGATTGCTGTTTTTAAGCAGGGCCTTTGCCTCCATACTCATCGTTTGTCCTCCTAAAAATGGTTTTAATGTTTTTCAGTTATCTTATTGAGAAGAATAATCACATTCAATACCCCTAAAAAACAACGAAAGCTGCCACCAGATAGGTGACAGCGTTAAAATCAGTAATGCAGCTTGCACTATGCAATTATGGTATTCTATTACACTTATATTACTATATAGCCTATGAAAAGAAAAGTTAAACGGTCTTTAAAAATTAATAAAATTAATTTTAGGTTACGAATTGTACCCGTTGATTTCCGCTGCGGGTACTTGCTTTCCGCGGGGAGGAACAGAGCTCCTCGGCTTCGCCTGCGGGGTCTCCCGCTCCCTCTCCTCCCGCAGGACATTGAATAAGCTTCCTCGGATAAACACCGCACGAAGGAAATGCGTCAGCATTTTCGAGGATCAAGTACCCTCCGCTCCAATCAACTCAGTAATTTAAACTTAATTTGCATTTGGAAGCTCAAACTAATATTAATCTTTTGAAGCTCCAACTATTACGAAGCTTAGAAAGACTGGCTTTTCTCCAATACCTGCCCTTTGTTCCCGAATAAGGTGACGGCACCAAAAATAATCAGCAGCATCACACTGATAATATTGAAAAAGCTGATTGTCTTGAATAAATCAATGAAAAGGCCGCCGAAGTAGGGGCCAATCAGGCTTCCAATGCTGAAGGCTACGCCGCAAAGCAGGTTGCCTGTTGGAAGAAGGTTCTTTGGCATTAAGTCTGCCATATAGGTGATCCCAAGTGAAAAGGTTGATCCGACGGCCATGCCTGCTATGAATAGGCAAATGGTTAGTGCTAGCACGATTTCCTCGAGCAGGCTTGCTGCGACAAAGCTGATAAACCCGATAAAAAGAACACTCATTAAAACATGGCGCCTTCCGAATTTATCACTCATGATGCCTAAAGGAAGCTGGAATAGGATGCCCCCGATCGCAAATGAAGTCAGCAGCAGGGAAACACTTGAAACTTCCAGCCCAATGCGCAGGCCATAGATGGGAAAGCTGCCATTCAATGAAGCTTCAAGAAATCCGTAGCCTAATGCCGGCAGGAAGGCAACCCAGCCATATTTTGACGCTTTTGAAAAACGCTTCATTGTTTCTCTGAATGAGTTAATTTCTATGGACTGATCAGGGAAATCATTTTTCAATGAGAATAAAAACAGCCAGGCAATCAGACATAGAATGGAAGAAATGATAAACGGCATGGTTTCATTGATTTTGATAAGCGGTGCCACTAATGGACCCGCAGCAAATCCCACTCCGAAGAAAAGTCCGTACAGGGAGATATTCCGGCCGCGTTTATTTTCCGGAGAAAAGGATGTGATCCATGTTTGCGTTCCAAAATGCAGGGCATGGTCGCCGATGCCGATAAGAAGCCGCAGTATGAACCAGAACCAAAACGATTTCCACAGCGGAAAAAGCATGAGAGATACAACAACTAATAATCCTCCAAGGATAATGACCGGCTTGTAGCCGTATTTTCGCAATGGATATTCCATAAAAGGTGAAATTAAAAGGATTCCAATATATAAACCAGTTGCATTTAAACCATTCAAGCTGGAGGAAATGCCGTCATTCTCAAAGATAATGGCAATTAACGGCAGGAGCATTCCCTGACTGAAGCCGGATATGGCCACAATGCTGATGAGAATCCAAAAACGCATTGTTTCTTTATTCATAAAAAAACCTCTTTTTCTGACGTGAAGTATAAATGTCTCCTAAATGATGGTATCGGGAATAGATTCTCTTGGCAAGAGTAAGTTTGTGGTCATAATAGTTTTGTTTGAAAGCAAAATAGTGTAATCTCTACTAATAATAAGATAAAAAGGGGCGAATACTATGGAATTTAAAATGAAGGAAGAAGCAGGCTTTTATGCCGATTTGCCATTCGGGCGTCTGGAGGTTTCCGGGGATGAAGAGTATGGCTTCAGGCCGTACCAGCTGCTTGTCGCTTCGCTGGCTGTTTGCAGCGGCGGTGTTCTGAGAAAAATCATGAAAAAAATGCGCATGGAATTCGAGGATATCCAAATAAAAACCAGTGTAGAAAGAAATCCTGAAATCGCTGACCGTGTGGAAAAGGTGCAAATCCACTTCATTATTAAAGGAACGGATTTAAATGAGGCGAAACTCCACAAGGCATTGGAATTGACCAGAAAGAATTGTTCAATGGTGCGCTCAGTGGAAGATAGCATTGAAATAGAAGAGACATTTGAACTTATTTAACATGCAGACAGGAAAGGGGATGCCTCTTTCCTGTTTTTTAATACAAGCGTACTTTTGTGAAAGGCGGGAGAATAATAGTATAATAATTCCTATACAAATAATAAGAATTTGAAGTGGAAACGAGGTGCCCCACATTGAAATTTCAAGACTTAAAAACCGCCGAAGAAAGAATCGTGCTCATGGAAGAGCTCTCACACAATTTTTTATCAAGAGCCGCTAAAAATGATGAAGAAGGTCTTTTTCCGTTTGAAAATATGAAAGAACTAAAAGAATCCGGCTACACCTCCTTGACCGTCCCTAAACGATACGGGGGAAAAGAAATCTCCCTTTCTGAATTCCTGCACCTCCAGGAAAAGATAGCGGAAGGTGATGGATCCACCGCCCTGTCCATTGGCTGGCATATGGGAATTATCAAAAGTCTTGGAGAGAAGAACAACTGGGATGAAGCTGTATTTAAGAAGCTGTGTGAAGATGTCAAAAAGGGTGCCCTAATGAATAACTGTGCAACAGAACCGCAGACGGGCAGCCCTACAAGGGGAGGGAAGCCTGTTACCTCTGCACGAAAAGAGGGGGATTCCTGGATCATTAATGGCCGGAAAAGCTTCACAACCATGGCTCCCGTGCTGGATTATTTTAATGTGAGCGCCACGATTGAAGAAAGCGGGGAAATAGGAAACTTCCTAATTCCGGGAAATTCCGCTGGCCTGGAGATTGAGGAAACTTGGGACAGCATTGCTATGAGAGGAACTGGAAGCCATGATCTTCTTTTAAAGAATGTAAGAGTGAGGGAGGATGCGCTTGTTGAGCTGTTTCAGCCCGGCAAAAAAGGCGCGGCCGGCTGGCTTCTCCACATTCCGGCCTGTTATTTGGGTATTGCACAGGCTGCACAGGATTATGCGATTAGGTTTGCGAAAGATTACTCCCCGAACAGCATAAAGGGTGCCATCATTGATTTGCCCAATGTTCAGCAAAAAATTGGCGAGATGGAATTTGAACTCATGAGAGCACGCCATTTCCTTTATTCAGTTGCAGATAAATGGGATGAAGCAGACGATGAAACGAGAAGCGGGATGCAGCCTGAATTGGGAGCGGTCAAGCTGGCTGTAACGAACGCGGCCATTACAGTAGTCGATTTGGCTATGCGGGTGGCAGGTGCCCGCAGTTTATCAGTAAAAAATCCGCTGCAGCGCTATTACAGGGATGTGCGTGCCGGGCTGCATAACCCGCCAATGGATGATATGACAATTCAGGCATTAGCAAAAAATGCGATAAAGTAACGAAGAAAGCTGCTGTTTTAGACGGCAGCTTTTTATATGCCATCCGCGGCAAGTTTGAGTTTTCCCAAAAATGGCTAAAGAGAAAGTACGTTTTACATAAACTCTCTGCATATAATCACATAGGCAGGAATGTGCAGGCAATACTAAAAAATATTATAAAACGTAAGGAGGTAAAGATATGACAAATAAAGTGTTCATGGTATTGGCGTTTGCGGGTGTTCCGCTGTCTGTCATCGGAACATTGATGCACTGGTCCAATATATTGCTGTTTGGGATATACTGCATCACGATTATCGCATTGGCCAGCTATATGGGAAGGGCGACAGAAAGCCTTGCCGTAGTAGCGGGTCCCCGAATTGGCGGATTACTGAATGCCACCTTTGGAAATGCGGTTGAACTGATTATATCCATTTTCGCGTTAAAGGCCGGCCTGATCAGTGTCGTTCTTGCATCACTGACTGGATCTGTTTTGGGGAATTTGCTGTTAGTAGCAGGATTATCATTTTTCGTGGGTGGGGTAAAATACAAGACCCAGTCCTTTAATGTCTTTGATGCACGCCACAACTCAGGGCTTCTGATGTTTGCTGTCATTGTGGCCTTTGTGATTCCTGAAGTTTTTGCTATGACCATGGATGAAACTGAAACGATTACGTTCAGCATCGGCATTTCTGTCATTTTAATCGCTCTGTATTTAGCGGCTTTGTTCTTCAAACTGGTCACCCACCGGGGTGTCTATCAATCAAAAGAAGAAGGCAAAAGCTCTCATGAGGAGGAAACCCCGGAATGGAGCAAAGGGAAGGCCATTGCGGTACTTGCCATTTCGACCATTGCCGTTGCCTATGTATCGGAGAATCTGGTGCACACCTTTGAAACAGTCGGAGAAGCGTTTGGCTGGACAGAGCTGTTTATAGGGGTAGTGATTGTGGCCATCGTTGGAAATGCGGCAGAGCATGCTTCTGCCATCATTATGGCTTATAAAAATAAAATGGACATTGCTGTTGAAATTGCTGTTGGTTCCACACTTCAGGTGGCGATGTTTGTAGCGCCAGTCCTCGTACTGCTTTCGCTGCTGTTCCCGACAGCCATGCCGCTTGTTTTTACATTGCCTGAGCTGATTGCCATGGTGACGGCTGTCCTGCTGATGATTGTCATTGGCAATGACGGGGAAACCAACTGGTTTGAAGGAGCTACTCTGCTGGCAGCTTACGTGATCATGGGAATCGGATTTTATCTTTTATAGCACATAGAAAACCGGCTCTGAAAATTCTCAGGGCCGGTTATTTATATGGGTATTTAAGTACTTTTCTTAAAGGATTATGTTTTTTCAGAGAATTGTTCTGTTCGCTTTCTGTCATTGATCACCAACCTTCATGCTGATTTTTGATCATTAACCTGACTTGCAGATGACTTAACAAAAAAACGATTCTCCTCCTTTTACATTAGTAGTGGGGTTGATTTCCACTGCCCTCCTTTAATTTAGTAATCTCATTATAAACCTTTATTTGATATTTGTAAATATTCTGATTTTTACAATTGTGTTACAAAATAATCGAAACAAAGCTTATTTTTCATGGGAGGGATAATATCCCCTTTCTCCGAAAAAACTAATATCAACCTAAAAAGATTGTGACTTGAAAGGAGAAAGACACCATGAAAAAATACGTAAGCATTCTTTTTTTAGGTCTTATACTATTGCTGTCATTCCATCCGGCCGCAGAAGCGCAGAAAGGGGCTGAGAAGCCGGCAAAACAGCCAGCGAAAGCAATCACTATCCCAAATTCGGTGCTGAATATAACGAAGGAAAATACGTATCCGAACCCTGCGCAGGATATGCCGACACTGCAGCCGAGCGAATTAACCCAGCAGCTCATTGATTCATCGAAGGTTACGATCGAAAATCCGGATCTCATCCGGATGCTGAATGAAACCTCTGTCAGCAGCACTCCATTCGCGCTTGGCTATAGAGCGATCGTCTATCTCGGACAGTGGCCGCTAAATTATGAGTCTGCCGAAACTTCCCCAAATTGGGAATATCAGCGGATAAACACGAATTATTTCGATAACCGGGGCGGCAAAGCGCCTTACCAGATTCATTATGTGCAGGAAGCCCAGAAGGTTGTCCGCGGGGGTCTGACTGCCAAGGTTCCCAATGCAGAGGATGTTAAAAAGATGATGCTCCTCAAAGCCATGGAGAAGTCAGGTCTGCCACTTGCTTTTGAAACGATTATAGGCGCGGGCACAAAAAAGGATCACATCTATAATATTCCGCCTAAAAGATTAGGCTATCTATACGGCTATGCTCCTGCCATCAACGAAAAGGGGAAAGTCACGTATGGAGAAGTGTATTTGATGCTGAAAGGCAGCAAAAAAATGATCGTCATTAAAAATGTCACTTCACAGGGAATAGGTGCCTGGATTCCGATCCAGGATCATGTGACATTCGGGTTTGTTGTTTCGGAAAGGCCGAGGTAAAAAAATCAGCCAGCCCAATATCCGGGCTGGCTGATTTTTTTAGATGTTCGAGCGTCTCGTCTTAAAGTTGGTTTCTTTATAATAACTGTTCTTCACAAGAACGTTAGGGCCAAGGCATTTAACACCGGCACAATGACAGTTCAGTGAATCGGCAAGCTCCGTTCTGCTCCACTTCTGATAAATATCCTCAAGCTGATCGGTCTGGATATTCCCGAGCGGCGGTGCATCGCCAAAATCAGTGACAATGACATCGCCCGTGAAAATATTAACATTAAGACGTGATCTTCCGTCAGGGTCATTTCGGACCGTCACATTTCTGGAAGCGTGCAGTCTTCTCAGCAGCTCCAGGTCTTCCTTCTGACTGCTGCAGGCATAAAAGGGGAGGGTGCCAAACAGCATCCAGGTATCCTCATGCCGGACATCGAGAAGATGATGGATGGCTGATCTCATTTCTTCAAGAGTTAACGTTTCTAATGAGGAGGCGAAGTCTGATGGGTACATAGGATGCACCTCATGGCGCTGACAGTTCATTTCTTCCGTAATCTGTTTATGGATGTTCTCAAGATAAGGCAATGTCCGTTTATTAAGCATGGTTTCAGCGGAAACCATTACCCCGGCTTTTACGAGCTCCCTGCTGTTTTCAATCATCCTGTAAAAAAGGCGCTGGCGTTGCTCTATTGTCGGCTTTCGTTCCATCATTGCAAAGCCGCCTTCAATAAAGTCCTCCTCTGTTCCCCAGTTATGAGATATATGAAGGACATCCAAATAAGGAATAATTTTTTCATAACGGGCTAACTCAAGCGTCAGATTTGAATTAATCTGTGTTTTGACCCCTCTGTCGTGTGCATAGCGCAGCAGCGGCGCAACATAGTTTTCAACCGATTTTTTGGAAAGCATCGGCTCCCCGCCTGTTATGCTCAGTGATCTTAAAAGGGGAATTTCATCCAGCCTTTTGAGAAGCAGATCGATTGGCAGTGCGTCAGGATCTTTCGGCTGAAGGGTATAGCCGACAGCGCAGTGTTCGCAGCGCATATTGCATAAGACTGTTGTGGTAAATTCAATATTTGAAAGCACCATTTTTCCGTGCTGATCGATGTCGGAATAAGCTTCCCATGGATCATATTCCGGTGTGATGGGTGAAAGTTGTGTTTTCATATGTATCTCCTTAAAAAATCTAAGTCCTTTGTCATTATTTAATCTTTGGGATCTATTGTCAATCGATAGTTAGTACTAAAAATAACATAATAACGTTTAATTTCTCCTCCTGCGGGAATTAACTCAATATCAAACGAGAAACACTTTTAAACCAAAGAGGAGGAAATGAACATGGAACAGAATAACACTTATAATACGACAAACACAACAACTGCTTTGAGGTCTGATTACGGTCAGAATATGGACATGAATTATGACAATGGACAAAACAGCAAGCTGATGAAAGGGATTGTGATTGGCGGTATTATTGGCGGTGCCTTAGCTATGCTTGATACCTCAACAAGAACGAAAGTGAAAACGAAAGCAATGGATCTTAAGGATTCTTCTGCAAATCTCATTTCAGAAGTAAGGGAGAATCCCGGTGATGTAAAGGAAAATATGATTAACCAATTCAAGAGTGCTTCCAATACCCTGAAAGATGCCATTAAAGACGCACAGAGTTTATATCAGCGGGTCAATGAAGATGTTTTCGGCAACATGGATGTGGTAAAGGAAGTGTCAACCGACGCTATGTCAACAGCGAAGGATGCGAAAAGCGAGCTGGCTGATATCGGTTCAAAAGTAAAAGAGGCTGGCTCGGAATTAATGGAAAGCCCTGTTGAAAACAGTGGAAATTCCACAGGCTCAAACTATCAAGGTACAGGCGCAGTGAGCAGCACAAATACTGCTTTTCCGGCAGAGCGCGGTGAAAGTGCAGTTACTTACAGCCCTGAGACTCAAAAAAACAGCAACAACCTTTAATAGATGATATGAAAATCCTCTGCTCTTATGAGTGGAGGGTTTTTTATTGGTTTTTTTTCCTTATGATGGTTGTTTTATAAATACACGGCGGGGGTAACCCTTAATTATAGGTACAGGACAATTTTTGGAGGTTACATTATGGGTTATAGACGAGGGAAATCATTATCAAACGATATGGAAAAGCAATCACACGAAAGAGAAACAGCTGTTGGTACTGCGGGGATGGTCGTCAGTCCTCATTCAGTTGCCACAGATATAGGTGAAAAAATATTGCGGGAGGGCGGCAATGCAGTAGATGCTGCAGCAGCCATTCAATTTGCTCTTAATGTCGTAGAACCAATGATGACAGGTATTGGCGGAAGCGGATTTTTAATGGTATACGACAATAAAAAGAAAGATGTAAAAATATATGATGGCCACACGCGGGCGCCAAAAGGCGTGCATCCGGAAATGTTTCTCGATGATAACGGGGAAGTAATCGATTTTCGCAAACGCTCTACTCATGGGTCAGCGGTGGGCATTCCGGGTATCTTAAAGGCTTTTGATACAGCTCTTGAGGAACACGGCTCCAAGCCGTTAGCCGATCTGATCCAGCCGGCAATCGAAGCTGCTGAGAGCGGTGTGGAAGTGAACTGGGTACTGGAGGAAGCTCTTCAGAACTTTCATTACAGACTTGGTGAAGAGGCTAAAGCTTTCTATTTTCCTGAAGGAAAAACTCTGAAGGAGGGCGACAGGTTAGTTAAGGATCATTTAGCCCAGACATTCCGGATCCTGCAAAAAGAAGGCATTTCTTCTTTTTACGAGGGGGAGATCGCAGAAGCAATTATAAAGAGTCTTAAAGAAGAAGGCGGCTTTATGACGCTTGAGGACCTGAAGAATTACCGTCTTACGATTGATGAAGCGATATGGGGCGAGTATAAAGGCTATAAGATTGCTTCGTCCGCACCACCGAGTGCAGGCGGAGTAACCGTCATTCAAATACTGAAAATCCTGGAGAAGTTTGATCTAAGCCAATATGATCCAAAGTCCTGGGAGAAGTATTATCTGATTACAGAAGCCATGCGCTTGGCGTTTGCTGACAAAGTTGCCTATTCAGGTGATCCGGAATTTTCAGATCTCCCGATTGAAGGGCTGCTTCACGATGATTATATTGCTGAAAGGGTCAAATTCATTAATTTTAAAAGAAGAAATGATGCCATCGATTTTGGGAACCCATGGAAATACCAGGAGGGCGAACCAAAGCAGATTATCCGCCAGCCGGATGATTTAGAGAAAAGTGAAACGACCCATTTCACGGTTGTCGACCAATGGGGCAATATTGCTGCATGTACATCAACCGTTGAGCACCCATTTGGGTCAGGTATTATGGTAAAGGGCTACGGATTTTTATTAAACAATGAGCTGACAGACTTTGATGCCAACCCTGGCGGCATCAATGAACCAAAACCGGATAAAAGGCCGGTCAGCTGTAAAAGCCCAACGATTCTGTTTAAAGATGATCAGCCTGTCCTGACACTCGGTTCTCCAGGCGGACCGACCATTATCGGCTCGGTTTTCCAGACGATCGTGAATGTTATTGATCATAACATGAATTTAAAGGAAGCGATTGAAGAGCCCCGGATTTTTGCCACAACAGGTCCGCTTATTGAATGGGAACCGGGCATCAGCATGGAATCCAAGGGAGAAATGGAGTCCATGGGGTACGAATTTGGAGATAAGCCAAGCCGGATTGGAAATGTTCAGGCCATCCAGATCGACCGGGAGAAAGGCCGTTTATTTGGAGCGGCTGACTCCAGCCGTGAAGGAAAGGCAGCCGGAATTACTGAGGAGCAAATAAAGAGCTGATGCCGTTTTGGCATCAGCTTTTCTTTTGGCCAATATCAGACAGGGTGCTCATCGTGCTGGTTGAACTGCTCCTTTGAATAACTGACATACTGCCGTCAGTTTCAAACACAACCGCTTCAATTTCATCCATTGAGGAATGACCGCCCGAGCGCACTGCCTGCAGCACTTCTGAGCGTAAAACCCTGTTCTCTTTTAAAGCCGATTCAACGAAATGGCCTCTATAATAGAGAAGTTCTGGACTGGCTTTTACGAGCTTATTGAATTTGGCTGAATGAAGAGATAGCCAGGAAACGATATACTGCAGGCTGATCAGTAGAATATAGGCAGTCAGCCCCTCGGCAAGTGATACCTGTTTATTAAGGAATATAGTGGCAAGGGTAGAGCCGATGGCAACTGTCACCACTAAATCAAATGCATTCATTTTGGTTAACGTTCTCTTTCCTGCTATCCTTAGGAATATAACCAGGAATATATAACTCATTGCCCCAATCGAGAGAACTCTCCATATGTCCTGCCAGCTGGAAAAAAGCATGGTTTGCCTCCCTTCTATATAGTTTCTATTCCTTTAAAAGGAAGACAATAAACAGACGATTTTTAATCAATTTTCATGTTGCAGGGTGGCATTGACGGGTATATTAAGTAAAAATACTTATTTGCTGAAATAACAGATTTCATGTAGGATGTAATCGAGACGAAAGGAGAGAACGTTTTGGGCAGTCCGATTCAAGATAAAAATTCACAGGTTACTTTTCTAAAGCAGCGCTTAAATATGTTCCTGGACGTACTGGAAGCTATTGAGCCGGAAGACACTGAAATCGAAGACATCGACCGTCTGATTGAAATGATCGATGACCTCGAATCCAAATGCCGTGAATTTAATAACCGCGATTAACAATAGGAGCCTGAGGGCTCTTTTTTAGTTGCGGAAAATTCCTTTTTCACCCTGTAAACGATTGCAACCTTTGTCTTTAAATACAATCAAGATAGGAGTATAATGATAGACGATTAATAATTATAATTTTCATAAAAGATATAGCGATATAGGGAGCAAAGGGAAGGGGACTAAAGCAATGAATATCGACAAATTTCAGGAAAGCATGTATCAGCTGATTGTTCAGACATCCACGAATCTTCCGCGTGACGTGCGCCGTGCGATCAAATCAGCGAAAGAAAGAGAAAATGCCGGCACGAGAGCGGCGATGAGCCTGGATACAATTACGAATAATATTAAAATGGCTGATGATAATGTCTCGCCAATCTGCCAGGATACCGGCTTGCCGACATTCAAAATCAAGACGCCTGTCGGTGCGAACCAGCTGGTCATGAAAGAAGCGATTAAAAACGCAATTGTCCAGGCAACCAAGGACGGAAAGCTTCGCCCAAACTCTGTTGATTCTTTGACAGGAGCCAACAGCGGGGACAATCTTGGCTTTGGCACTCCCGTTATTAAATTCGAGCAATGGGAAAAAGACTATATTGACGCACGCCTGATTCTAAAAGGCGGCGGCTGTGAAAATAAAAATATTCAATACAGCCTTCCATGTGAACTTGACGGCCTTGGCCGCGCTGGACGCGACCTGGATGGAATCCGCAAGTGCATCATGCACTCTGTTTACCAGGCCCAGGGACAAGGCTGCAGCGCCGGTTTCATCGGTGTGGGAATTGGGGGAGACCGCTCTTCAGGCTACGACCTGGCCAAAGAGCAGCTGTTCCGTTCTGTAGATGATGTGAACCCGAATGAAGATCTTCGCAAGCTTGAAGATTATGTGATGGAAAATGCCAATGAGCTTGGCATCGGAACAATGGGTTTCGGCGGGGAAACAACGCTTCTAGGCTGTAAAGTCGGTGTGATGAATCGCATTCCGGCAAGCTTCTTCGTATCTGTTGCTTATAATTGCTGGGCGTTCCGCCGACTTGGCGTGGCAATCAGCATGGAAACAGGCGATATTAATGAATGGATGTACCAGGAAGGCGAGCACATCGACTTTGGTGCAGCTGAAGCTGAACTTGAGACAGCGGCAGCAGCAGAAACAGCAGAGCAAACAAACATCGTGACACTGCAGGCTCCGATTACGGAAGAACAGATTCGCGGTCTTAAGGTCGGTGATGTCGTTCAAATCAACGGCATGATGTACACTGGACGCGACGCCATCCACCACCACTTAATGGATCATGATGCACCAGTTGACCTTAATGGACAGGTTATTTATCACTGCGGGCCGGTCATGATGAAAGATGAACACGGCAAGTGGCATGTAAAAGCAGCCGGTCCGACTACAAGTATCCGTGAGGAGCCATATCAGGGCGATATCATGAAAAAGTTCGGCATCCGTGCTGTTATTGGAAAAGGCGGAATGGGGCCGAAAACATTGGCAGCACTTCAGGAGCATGGCGGCGTTTACTTAAATGCGATTGGCGGAGCTGCACAATATTATGCAGACTGCATCAAGTCTGTTGAAGGTGTGGACCTGATGGAATTCGGTATTCCTGAAGCTATGTGGCACCTTAAGGTTGAAGGCTTTACCGCAGTGGTGACAATGGATTCACACGGCAACAGCCTTCATCGTGATGTAGATAAATCTTCACTTGAGAAATTGGCTCAATTTAAAGAGCGTGTATTTTAATATTGGAACGAGAGAGAGACTGCATGCGGTCTCTCTTTTTTTGTGCATTTTTGCCAGCCGGCCCTGTGAATGTTTTTTTTTCATTCACAAACACTAAGAAAAAATATTGGAGGAGCTCAGATGAAAAAATTAAGTATCTTCCTGAGTGTTTTTATTCTGTTTTTTTCCGGAACAGCTTATGCGAACTACGGCAATTCGCCGGTTCATTGGGGATTTAAAAAGGCTAAAAATGAGGTGCCCGCTGAAGCAGGCAAGCCGCTCGATTCACTTCTTGAACGGCATGGCTCTTATTATAAAGGCGACACAAGCAAAAAGGAGATCTATTTAACATTTGATAATGGATATGAAAACGGCTATACCGGACAGGTCCTGGACGTTTTAAAAAAGGAAAATGTCCCTGCAGCCTTTTTTGTGACAGGCCATTATTTAAAAAGCGCACCGGACCTCGTCAAGAGGATGGCGGCTGAAGGGCATATCATAGGCAACCACTCCTGGCATCACCCTGATATGACCAGAGTGAGCGATGAGAAATTTATCAGAGAGCTCGAAATGGTCCGTGCTGAAACCGAAAAGCTGACTGGTGTTAAGCAAATGGCTTATTTGCGGCCGCCGCGCGGGATATTCAGTGAGCGTACACTGGCTCTTGCTAAAAAGGAAGGCTACACGCATGTATTCTGGTCACTCGCTTTTGTAGACTGGCACACGGACCGGCAGAAGGGCTGGCAGTATTCTTATGACAATATTATGCGCCAGATCCACCCTGGCTGTATTCTGCTTCTGCACACAGTCTCCAAGGACAATGCCGATGCTCTTGAAAAAGCCATCCAGGATCTGAAAAAACGCGGGTACACGTTTAAGAGCCTCGACGACTTGACATGGGAGCAGGCGATTGGGGAGCGGATGCTGTACTAAAGTTTGGCAGGAATACAATGATCGGAGAAATAGACCCGGCTCGTCAGGGTCTATTTTTGCATAGGTAAACAATTTTAGCGAAAAAATGCTATAATCGGGGAAAATGATAAAGGACGGATTCTTCTTGGAAAAGATACAAGTAGAAGGACCTTATAATTTTGATCTCGTACTGGACAGGCTTTCGAACGATCCTCTTAATCAGGTTAATATAGAGGAAAGATCTGTGAAAATACCTATGATGCTTAAGCGTCAGCCGGTCGTGGCAGAAGTAAAAGCTATCGGAACAACGGAACAGCCGGAATTTTTAATTTCCGGAACGGATGGCCCCCTTAAAGAAAAAGCAGCTGAGCGCTTATCGGAAATATTCCAATGGCATCTGCCGCTTGAGACCATTCACAAACATTTTCAAAACACAGAATTACAGCCGATATTTGAAGAGCATTATGGTACGCCTATTGTGCTCGACTTTGATCCATACGGCTGTATCTTGAAATGCATTATCCACCAGCAGCTGAACCTTGCGTTTGCACACACATTAACAGAACGGTTTGTGAAAACCTTTGGATTTGAACAAGACGGTGTGTGGTTCTATCCGCTGCCTGAAAAAGTGGCAGAATTGAAGGTGGAAGACCTAAGAGAACTGCAGTTCAGCGGACGGAAGGCGGAATATGTCATTGGCATTGCAAAAGAAACAGCCGCGGGAAATATAAACTTTGATGAGCTTAAAAATCTTTCAGATGAAGAAATTTATGATAAACTGATCAAATTGCGCGGTGTCGGTCCCTGGACTGTCCAGAATTTCTTAATGTTCGGGCTTGGCCGGCCAAATCTTTTTCCGGCTGCAGACATCGGCATCCAGAATGCCTTGAAAAAATTATATAAATTAGAAGCGAAACCGACTCTTGAGGAAATGGAGACATTTTCAAAGAGCTGGAATCCTTATTTGAGCTATGCTTCGCTTTATTTGTGGAGAAGCATCGAGTAATTTGGAGTGATGAAGGATCATGAAACAAGAACAAACAGCTAAATTAAAACTAAAGCAGACGTTCCCGCTGACAATCAAAAGGCTTGGCATCAATGGCGAAGGTGTCGGTTATTTTAAAAGGCAGGTCGTATTTGTCCCGGGTGCTCTGCCAGGCGAGGAAATTGTAGCAGAAGCAACAAAGGTAAATCCAAAGTTTTCTGAGGCCAAAATCAAGAAAATCCGCAAAAAATCGGAGTTCCGCGTCCAGCCCCCATGCCCGGTCTATCATGAGTGCGGCGGCTGCCAGCTGCAGCATCTCCGCTATGACCAGCAGCTGAAGGAAAAGCGAGATATCATTATTCAAGCTTTAGAACGGCACACAAAGCTGAATCCTGAGAAGCTGGATATAAAAGAAACCATTGGAATGGAAGATCCATGGAGCTACAGAAATAAAAGCCAGTTCCAGGTTGGCCAAAAAGACGGGAAAGTGCTGGCCGGTTTATATGGCATGAATTCGCACCGCCTGATTAATATTGAGCACTGTGCGGTCCAGCATCCGCAGACAACAAAGGCAACAGAAGCAGTGAAGCGGATTCTTCAGGACCTGCGAATCCCCATTTATAATGAGAGAAACCGCAAAGGCATCGTAAGAACCATCGTTGCCAGGGTGGGTATACAGACAGGCGAGCTGCAGATCGTATTAATTACAGCTCAAAAAGAGCTTCCTAAAAAAGAAATCATTATCGAAAAAATAAAAAGTGAGCTGCCTGAAGTAAAGTCCATCATCCAAAACGTGAACGGTGAAAAAACCTCCATTATTTTTGGGCAGGAAACCACCAATCTGGATGGAAACGACTTTATCCAGGAAACACTTGGAGACCTTCAGTTTGAACTATCGGCCCGGACTTTCTTCCAGCTGAACCCTGAACAGACCGTCAAGCTTTATAATGAAGTCAAAAGAGCAGCGGCTTTAACCGGCAAGGAAAAAGTAGCTGACGCATACTGCGGCGTAGGAACGATTGGACTATGGGTAGCCGATCAGGCAGCCGAAATCCGCGGCATGGATATCATCAGAGAATCCATTGAAGATGCAAAGAAAAACGCGGCCCGCCATGGAATCAAGCATGCCCAATACGTAGTCGGCAAAGCAGAAGAATGGCTTCCGAAATGGACAAAAGAAGGCTGGAAGCCGGACGTCATCATTGTTGATCCGCCAAGAACAGGACTGGATCAGCAGCTGTTAAAGACGATTTTGAAAGTCCAGCCGAAGAAAGTGGTTTATGTCTCGTGTAACCCATCCACATTGGCGAAGGATATTTCAGTCTTGAGTTCCAAATATAAAGTAAATGGGATACAGCCTGTGGATATGTTTCCGCAGACTGCGCATGTTGAATGCGTGGCCCAGCTCATTTTAAATGGAGGCAACTAACCCTTATGGGCGTTGCCTTTTTACATTTCTTGAAATGGATTAACGAAGCTGTATTGAATCTGAACACTGCGGTCATGCTCACATGTGATATTTTCTGCGAGTGACCATTGGCCGTAACCAATCGAAACTCCAGCCGAACCGTTACTACATGAAGTCGTTCCCACTTTTCTAAGTCTAGCTTAGCGTGACTTAAGGGCACTCCCACGGTTATTCCTATCAGCAGTTGTTTACATATAATGATATTGCCATAAAGAAGTGGCAGCCTTGCTTATAAATCTCGAAACTTAAATACTCAATTCACAGTATCCTGTCTACTGTAAAATTGGGTTTTTTTCTATTGAAAGGAAAAATTTACACGTGTTTTAAAGAATACTTTTTTTATATAATTAGCGAGATTAATAAAAATTTAATCAAAATTTAATAATTGTAAAAAAAGTTTTTAAGAGTTTCGATATAAATCTGAAACTTTTAAACTGAAAATTGGGGGTAAAGTTTAAATTAAAATGAATAAA
This sequence comes from Cytobacillus sp. SAFR-174, assembly GCF_051964675.1. Lineage (NCBI taxonomy): Bacteria > Bacillati > Bacillota > Bacilli > Caryophanales > Bacillaceae > Cytobacillus > Cytobacillus sp. SAFR-174. The sequence goes on from NZ_JBQCMZ010000016.1 coordinate 34,768, forward strand.
TTATTTAAAGTTATCGTAATAGTAGGATTAAGTTCTAGTTTATTGCTCTTAGGTTGTTCATCAAATACATATGGACTTACAAGTGAAGAGTATAAACTTGTTGATAAGTATTTTGATGCAGATAAATTGGCAAAGGATCTTAAACAACTGGGATATAGTGATCAAGAAATTGAAAAACAGTTAAGAGCAGCACTAGCTGAGGCTAAATCTCAGAAATCTGGAAACAAAATATGCGGATATACTGATGAAGAATGGGAGTTACTAAGTTCAAAAGGAGTAAACGATAAGAGCATAGATGAAATGATATCTAATGCATCTAGCCCAGGAGTGGTATGTGAAACTCTAGATGGAATATTATACTCTAGCGGAGATTCTGATGAAGATTTATCAGAAGAGGAAGAATACTCGGTAGATGAGGAAAAAGTCGAAGAACCAGTTGACGAAGAAAAAACACCTCAAGAAAAAATTCATGATGAGTCAATGGTCAGTCACAAGGTATTTCTAACAGAAGAACTGCCTTCTCTCTTACAACCTCTTGATGAAGCTGGCATTGAATATGAAACTGAAATAGCTATTCAAGGAGCAGAGAGTACTGGGAGTGTTTATATCCGTGTAGTCATTGAAAATACTAATTATTCTTCATGGGATATTAAACAACTTATCCCTAAAAGCACAAATGAAAAGTATATTAATGTTATATATACAACAATTGATGGTGAACGTCTTGCTTATGAAATTTATTAAAATTGCCCTGCTTTAGCTGTTTTATACTTAAAACTCACCAGCACCCCTTGTGTTGCCACAACACTCTGGATATGTTGAGTGTATAGTGTCAACATATCTAAAGGATGAAAAATAAAGGGACGCCTTACCTTTATAAAGAAACGAAAAGAAGCTCATGCTCTTTTTACTTTATCAGATTGCATCTCAGAACTTGTAATTGCAAATAAGCAAACATTGATATAGCTATAACATGAGAAAAAATATTTTTTAGCCTTGTTTCAGAATCCATCCTGAAACAAGCCCGAAGGAGGAGTGGTATGCTGACAACCGCTCTTTTTTTGTTGAAATAACAAAATGTTATGCTCGAACGATGAACCTGTCCCCCTGACCCGCCTGATGAATTCAGTTTGACCCCTTTGAAGCATGCCCGCCTGAGCAAACCAATACCATAGAGTACTACAAAGAATACTTACAAAATGATATACATAGCCTCACTTTTTCAGTCAGCTGAAAGGTTTCATTTCTGATGTTTTAATCAGTCATATTAAAAATTTTTTAATTTACCCTGTCCTTTTTGCTGTTTTCTTTATATATAAGGGGTGAGGGAGCTGAATCAATGGATAGTGTCAATGATGACCTTTTTGAGATTCAGCGAACCATTTCTGGAGATATTCTGGAGGGATTCAAATGAGCAAGTTTTTGGTGGGGGAGCGGCCCATTATAGTGATTCCATCGCTCGCGGTGAAGCTGGGAATGAAGGAGGCGATAGTGCTTCAGCATGTCCATTATTGGCTTTCGGTCAGCAGGAATGAGAAGGATGGCCGAAAATGGGTTTACAACACATATGAAGAATGGAAGAAACAATTGCCTTTCTGGTCGCTGAGTACAATTAAACGGACGATTGCCATTCTTGAGGAAAAGGGTTATCTCCTGTCGGATAACTTCAATGCACATAATTGGGATCAGACGAAATGGTATTCGATTGACTATGAAAAGCTGAAAGAGATTGAGGGAGAATTAAAGGGGCCAATTCAAATGAAGGGCAGTGAATATTCCCATCAGGATGGCGAGGAAACGGACATTCCGTATGCTGCCATCATCCAATATCTTAATGAGAAAACGGATTCGGGCTACCGGGAGAGCTCCAGGAAATCGAGGAGTCTGATCAGGGCCTGGTGGGAACAAGGCTTCACCTTTAAGGATTTTCAAAAGGTTATTGATTTGAAGGCGGCCGAGTGGAAGAGAGACCCGCAATATTCCCGCTACCTGAGACCTGAAACACTGTTTGGCTCAAAATTTGAAGCGTATTTAAATCAAAAGCCGCAAACGAAACAGCTGCGGGAGGAAGATTTTAACCTAGACTGACTAACTGGAATTGCTAAAGAGCCGCTGATTAAAAACTAAGGAAAAAATATCTAATGTGAAACCTCTGCAGGCAGTTTGATAAAAAGTGACCAACCATGGTATAAGTGTATAAGTAGCAGAAATAGGCTGCTTTTTAATTTTGGGATATGGGTAAGCATGGTATCCCATAATGAGAGGATTGGAATGTAAAGATGAAAGAAAATTTCTGGCGTGAGTTACCGCGGCCATTTTTTATACTGGCACCCATGGAAGAGGTGACAGATGTTGTTTTCCGCCATGTGGTGAGTGAAGCAGCAAGACCTGATGTGTTTTTTACAGAGTTTACAAACTCAGATAGTTATTGTCACCCTGAGGGGGTCAATAGTGTGCGCGGGCGTTTGACTTTTACTGAGGATGAACAGCCAATTGTCGCACATATCTGGGGAGATAAGCCTGAATACTTCCGTCAAATGAGTATTGGGATGGCGGAAATGGGTTTTAAGGGATTGGATATCAATATGGGCTGTCCGGTCCCCAATGTGACCCAGAATGGGAAGGGAAGCGGGCTGATCCGCCGTCCCGAACTGGCAGCAGAACTAATACAGGCAGCCAAAGCAGGAGGTTTGCCTGTAAGTGTAAAGACAAGGCTTGGTTTCACGGAGGTAGATGAATGGAAGAACTGGCTGAAGCATATTTTGGAGCAGGACATTGCGAATCTTTCCATCCATCTGCGTACACGGGACGAAATGAGCAAAGTGCCGGCGCATTGGGAGCTGATTCCTGAGATTAAGGAACTTCGTGACCAGGTTGCACCGGATACCCTTTTGACCATCAATGGAGATATTCCTGATCGTCAAAAAGGCTTAGAGCTTGCCGAGAAATACGGGGTTGATGGAGTCATGATTGGACGCGGCATATTCCATAATCCATTTGCCTTTGAAAAAGAGAAGAAGGATCATACTAGTGAGGAATTGCTGGACCTCTTAAGCTTGCATATGGATCTCCATGATCAATATTCACATTTAGAGCTGCGGCCGTTCACCGCTCTTCACCGCTTCTTCAAAATCTATGTCAAAGGATTCCCAGGGGCAAGTGCACTAAGAAATCATTTGATGAACACAAGGTCAACAGACGAAGTGCGTGAATTACTTGATGTCTTTGCGTCAAAGAACCTTGAACAAAATAACTGATTACTATAGGAGGATGGGCTTGTGGTCCATCCTCCTTTTTTAAAAATAAATTTTGGCTTTTTCACAAGGTTTTTTGCTTTTTGTATTGTATTTACTGAGTTGATTGGAGCGGAAGGTGCGAGATCCTCGAAAATGCATTCGCATTTTCTTCGTGCGGTGTTTACTCAGGGAGCTTATTCAATGCCAGCGGGAGTAGCGGGACAGGTGAGACCCCGCAGACGCGGAGCGCCGAGGAGGCTCACCGCCCGCCCCGCGGTTCGCTGAGCAGCCTGGAGCGGAAATCAACGGACAGCATTGCTAAGCGAAAACAACAATTTATACGCAAGAGCCAAAATATTAAACTTGAGGTATGAGGATGAAAGCTTTTTTATTATGCACATTCATAGTATTTTCTTTTGCAACCATATCAGGCTGTCAATCAGCTGAAACAATGGTTCTGCTTGATGAAGAGATCAGAGAAATCAAAGTTTCAAAATCAGAGGGTTTAGGCGGAATAAATGAAGAAAGTTTTATTGCTTTCAAGGACAGAAAATCGATCGCTATATTTGAAAAAGCAATAAAAACTGCGGTAAAACAGTCAGGGAAGGCAGATATCAGGAAACCTGAGTATGATATAGCAGTTGAATACAAAGGAGATCTCCCTTCTCACGGCATTCATTTATGGCTCGGCGAGGATAATAAAAAGAGCGCCTTCATGTATATTACCAATGAAGATATTTACCAGACCTCACCGCAAATGACAAAGAAACTAAGAAGCCTAATCCTCTCAGACTAACTCCCTCAAGGAACATTCCGCCTCGATTTGGAATATTATCCCATATGGTTAACGATCAGAAAAAGGGGTATATAATCACTAAACCAAAAGGAGGTGGCCAAAAATGGAAGTAGAAGTTTTGTGTAACGTGGAAAACTGTAAGTACTGGGCTGAAGGTGATAAATGTGTAGCTGACTCTATTTATGTGATTGGCCAGAATGGCCGGGAAGCGGATGAAATAGAGGAAACAGCCTGTAAAACGTTTGAGCAGGATGCATAAGCATGAGAAAGCCTGACCGCCGGAGGATTAAAACAATCCCGGCTGTCAGGTTTTTTTACATACAAAAAGATGCCCGCTATGTTTTACAAGAAAGGGTATAATAAAGAAAATGACTATAAAACCATGAAAACAAGGAAGGAGTTATGATGACAATTAGCAATGAAATCGGATGGAATTTTGACAATAGCTATGCGCGGCTCCCGCAGACATTCTTTTCAAAAATGAAGCCCAACCCTGTACAATCCCCTGAGCTGGTGATCCTTAACGGGGAACTGGCGAAGTCTCTGGGATTAAATATGGATGCATTGACAAGTGAAACAGGTATTGAGGTCCTTTCAGGCTCTCAAGTTCCAGAAGAAGCTGAACCTCTCGCTCAAGCTTATGCAGGACATCAGTTTGGACATTTTAATATGCTTGGGGATGGCCGGGCAATGCTGATTGGCGAGCAGATAACACCAGAGGATAAAAGGGTCGACATTCAGCTGAAGGGCTCCGGCAGAACGCCATTTTCGCGCGGCGGAGATGGGCGGGCGGCACTGGGCCCTATGCTTCGGGAGTACATTATCAGTGAAGCCATGCATGCCCTTGGAATTCCCACTACCCGCAGTCTGGCGGTTGTAACAACAGGGGAAGCCATTATCCGGGAAACCATGCTTCCGGGTGCGATCCTGACAAGAGTGGCGGATAGCCATATACGGGTGGGGACTTTTCAATATGCGGCGAATTGGCGGCCTGTTGGGGAACTTAGAATCCTGGCAGATTACACGATTGAGCGTCATTATCCTGAAATCAAAGAAGATGACAATCCTTACCTGGCTCTCCTAAAGAAAGTGATCCAGCGTCAGGCTGCACTCATTGCGAAATGGCAGCATGTAGGCTTCATCCATGGAGTCATGAACACCGACAATATGGCAATCAGCGGAGAAACGATTGATTATGGTCCGTGCGCCTTTATGGATAAGTATGATCTGGCAACTGTCTTCAGTTCCATTGACAGGGAAGGCCGTTATGCTTATGGAAATCAGCCGTATATTGGCGGCTGGAATCTGGCGAGATTTGCGGAAACCCTTTTGCCTCTGCTGCATGAAGAGGAAGAGGAAGCTGTTAAAATAGCTCAGGGCGCTATTTCAGAATACAATAAAATGTATCAGGACTATTGGCTTGCCGGCATGAGGGCAAAGCTTGGGATCTTTAATGAAGAAGCAGAAGATGAAGCCCTTTTTACCGGACTTCTAAAGATTATGCAAAAGTCTGAAGCCGATTATACGAACACATTCCGTGCCTTAACTCTGGGCGACCTTGAGAACACTGTGTTAGGTAATGATCAGGAATTTGCCGGCTGGCATGGTCAATGGCAGGAAAGGCTGACCAGGCAGAAGGAAACCAAAGAAGAAGTAAATCAGTTAATGAGGGCCAGCAACCCGGCCATCATCCCGCGAAACCACCGGGTGGAAGAAGCTCTGGAAGCAGCGGTTAACAATGGAGACTACAGCGTAATGAAAAAGCTTCTTGCAGCGCTGGAGAATCCTTATGCTTATAGGGAAGATCAGGAAGAATACTGCAGACTTCCAGAGCCAGCCGGCGCACCATATCGAACATTTTGCGGAACTTAATAACAATAAATAGGCAAAGCCTGACCCCATTATCGGGTCAGGCATTTTTTATTATGCAGGAATTTTCATTTTAGAAAAGAATACTATCTATGATTAAAAAAAGGAGGAAATTTCCATGTTAAATCAATTATGTGTTATTACGATCAAAGTAACGGATTTGAAACGTGCGGTGAATTTTTATACTGGGGTTTTAGACTTCAAAGTATCGAAACATTATGGAGATAAAATTGTCAGTCTTGTACATAATGATGTGCCGGTTGTTCTGGAAGAAAGCGCAGATGAAAAAACGGGATCAAACGTATTGCCTGGAATCCTCTCAAAGAATATCGAAAATGATTTTATCAGAATGAGAGAAGCTGGTGTGAAAATGCTTTTTGAAAATCCTCAGCCATGTCCACCTGGACGTTACTTCATTATTGAGGATCCTTCAGGAAATCAGATTGAAATAGTTGAGTTCTCTAATTGATAGAAGAGTTCTAATGGCAGGAGAAGCTAGTGCTTATTGTTGACATCATGAACTCAAAGTGTTACTTTCAATATAGAACATACATTCGATTTGGTGATTGACTTGAACATACAGCTTAAAGAAATTATATCAAAAAGTATCTTAACACCTGCAAAAGGTGCTATAGACAATTTTACTCATTCAATGAACCCCTATGCAGGCTGTACGTTTGGATGTAAATATTGCTACGTAAGGGAGCTCCCTGTTTCCATTTTCCGTGAAGAGGAATGGGGTTCGTGGATTGATATAAAATCAAATGCGGCCGAGCTTTTGGAAAAAGAATTGACTAAAGCTAAGAAAAGGGGAAAAGTTTCTTTATTTATGTCCTCTTCCACTGATCCTTACCAGCCGATTGAATATACCTCAAAACTGACCAGAAGTTTATTGGAAGTTATGCTTGAAAATCAGCCTGACTTTTTACATGTACAAACCCGTTCACCACTGGTGAAGCGGGATATCGATTTATTCCAGCAATTCAGAGACAGAATCAGAATTTCTATGACAATCGAGACAGACAAAGAAGAGGTCAGAAAGGCATTTGCACCAGCAGCACCTCCCATCCCGGCAAGAATGGCTGCACTAAAAGCTATAAAAGATGCAGGAATTATAACTCAGGCAACACTGGCCCCTTTACTTCCATGCTCAAGGGAATTTCCGGCAAAACTAAAATCTATTGCGAACCGTGTTACGATTGACGATTTTTGGATGGGGGATGGAAGCGGAGGAAGAAGGACCGAAAGACTGGGAATCCGCAAGATTTTTGATGAGCTTGGTTTGGAGAAATGGTATAATCCGTCTGCATATAAAGTGGTTCTTAAAATGCTGGAGCAGGAATTTCAAGATGCACCCATTCAATTAGGTGTATCCAAGGCGGGGTTCAGCCCAGATGGCAAATAGCTGACTAAAGTATATATGAGGTATTTTTATGGATCTATTAAGTTCACCATACGTAAGAGGCATTAGGCTTAAAAGAGAAGATATACCATCCTTCCATCAGTATCCCTTCAGCCTTCCGAGCCTGAAAACGCTGGATGAGATGGCGTTTCACCCGAAAGTCACCTTTCTGATCGGCGAGAATGGGATGGGTAAGTCGACCCTGCTGGAGGCGGTTGCGGTTGCACTGGGATTCAATGCGGAAGGCGGATCATTTAATTTTAATTTTTCTACCTTTGATTCACATTCCATACTGGGCGAATATTTAAAGGTTATAAAAGGCGTAGATAGGCCGTCTGATGGTTTTTTCTTAAGGGCAGAGAGCTTCTATAATGTAGCTTCCAATATTGAAGAGATGGATAGGGAAGGCGGCGCACCAAAAGTGATTGACTCCTTTGGGGGCCGTTCTTTACACGAGCAGTCGCATGGGGAAGCATTTTTCTCCACCTTTCTTCATCGCTTTCGCGGGAGCGGAATCTACATTCTGGATGAGCCTGAAGCGGCACTTTCACCATTGCGGCAAATGTCCATGCTGACAAGGATTCATGATTTGGTCAGCGACCATTCACAATTTATTATTGCTACCCATTCTCCGATCATTATGGCCTATCCGGATGCAGCCATATATGAATTCACTGATGACGGCATCTCGGAAAAGAAGCTCGAAGAAACGAATCATTACCGCATTATGAAGCAATTCTTTGATGATAAGAATCGAATGCTCCATCATTTGCTGAATGAATAAAAAAATGGAGGCTGCATGCCTCCATTATTCTCTATGTATGTTATTCGCTTTCGTGGCTGAACATCCAGTTAACCCCGAATTTATCTGTTAACTGGCCAAAGCTCTTGCTCCAGAATGTTTCCTGCAGCTCCATGGTTACATTACCGCCATCTGCCAGATTGTTGAAATACTTTCTCATGTTATCCACATCATTAATGACAACTGCGAGATTAATGTTATTTCCTACTGTAAACGGCATACCTGGAAATGTATCTGAAAACATGACAGTACTGCCGCAAATAGTAAGGCTTGAATGCATAACCAGATTTTTGGCTTCCTCCGGCAGAGGATATTCAGGATTCTGCGGAGTTTCACCAAAAGTTGTAATCTCCGGCATTTCCAGTTCAAAAGCCTTTACATAAAATTCAATTGCTTCCCGTGTATTACCATTAAAATTTAAATAGGGATTAACAGCCAACCTGTCCACTCCTTCCTTTAAATACAATTCCATTATAGACAAAATATTCTAATATTAATATAGTTCAAAAGTCAAAATCACAACAATCTTTATAATTCCTGAAGTGCTTTTTCTATACTGGTAAATCCGCTTCTATCAGCACGATCGGGTTCATCTGATTCAATGGTCCACTCATTTCTTTCAGGTGATAATCCTCCATTCCCATCTTTAAAGAATGGACTGTGCACATGGTACGTTTTCCCTGCTTTTTTCACCGTGTATCCCATATAGCAGTGCTGGTCCTGGCCTTCTTCCTCGAAAATGCCAATATCATCGATTCCATATTTGTCTATATAGGACTGAAATGGCTCCTGCAGTGAATTTAAAACTTGCTCTCTTGGTAAAAACTCCATTATGCTTGCTCCCTTCCATATTAGCTATCCTTAATATGGCTATTTTTGGAGGGATTAAACACGGAACTGTGAAAAGAGTACCCCGCATCAGCGAGGTACTCTGCTTCTTAGCTTTATTCTCAGGTTTCCGAGAAGCTTCATAAGTTCTTCATATTCTTCGAGTTCAATGCTGCACGTCTGAATGGCCTCTCCGACACTTTTAGTGATATACAGTTTTTCGTTGTGTGCTTTTTCCTCAAGGAAGATATACACCTTGCGTTCATCCGCTTTGGAGCGTTCTTTTCGAAGCCATCCGTTAGAAATCATCCTTGAGATCATCGGGGTGAGTGTCCCGGTGCCAAGGTTCAGTCTTTCTCCAAGCTCTTTGGCTGTCATGCCATCCTTTTCCCAAAGGGCCAGAAGAACCAGATACTGCGGATAAGTTAAGCCGAATGGCTGAAGGGCACTTGTATACAGTTTGGTAAATTCGCCTGCTGTTTCATAAACAGCAAAACAAAGCTGTTTATCCAGTGTAAAAAAATCTTTCACATTATCACCTGATTCCGGCATTACAATAACTTCGTCAAATCATCCTCAATTTTTCCAGGCTCTGTTGTTGGAGCATAGCGTTCTACAACCTGGCCGCCCTGGTCCACGAGGAATTTGGTAAAGTTCCACTTAATGTTTTTGGACAGAATGCCCTTTTTCTGTTCTTTCAAGTAAGCAAACAATGGATCCGCATTGTCGCCATTTACATCAATTTTTGCGAAAATCGGGAAAGACACACCATAATTGAGCTGACAAAACTCAGTGGTTTCTTCAATATTATCGAATTCCTGGTTATTGAACTGATCACAAGGGAATCCAAGAATTTCAAGGCCCTTGTCTTGATACTTTTCATAGAGCTCCTGCAGCCCTTTAAATTGGGGCGTCAACCCGCACTTGCTTGCTGTGTTTACGATAATTAGAGGCTTTCCTTCGTATTCTTTCAGAGATTTCAATTCACCATTCGTTTTCTTGACTTCAAAATCATAAACCGTTGTCATTGGGATACCTCCTATTTTTTAATCGTGTGCGATTTAATCTTAAGCGATTTAAATTCCTTTTGCAACAAATCAGCTTTTTATGAAACTAGCATTAAGGTTCATTCGTAGGAAAGATAGATTTCCAATTCATTTACAAAGGATGATTATAATGTTGGACGAATTGCGGGAAGCAATTGAGAAACTGCCGGAGCATGGGGCGAAGAGCTATTTATTTAACATATTGCTTCGGGTTCACTTATTAAAAAACAGTGCTGATTCTCAGGAAGAGATCATGGAACTGCTTAATGATATTCAAAAAAAGATATTTTTTTATTCCCAGGGGAGGAAATTGGAGCGGGAATATGAAACATACCACATTGTGTGTGGAGAATCACCGGCAGGCGCTTTAAAGGTTGGTCTCAGTAAAGAGAATAAAGTCATTGGCTTTCCTGACTTTTTCAGCAATGGACCTCTCTGGAGGATGGATGAAGAGGAGGGGAGAAAACATCGATTAGAATGGCTGAAGGATCATATTAATATACCTGAGGATTATCTGGAAAAGGAATATGAAAGAAAAATAGCCTCAGCACTCGAGGAGATTGGTGCCATTCCTGAAAGAAAACCGATCGTGATCTGGACCGCTGACAACGCCGATGAACAAACCGGTTTGCGGTTTTTCCTGTACGTATTAAGAAACAAAGATAATAATGTGCATGTTATTAATACTGCTCAGTCATATAAGGAGCTTTTTCCTGCGAAAAAGAATCAAGTCCTTTTAAGGCACTCAGGTGAAGCAGCTCCGGAAAAACTGAAGATCATATTAGATAAAAACATGGGAAGCCCCTTATCTGCAGAAGAAAGAACCAGGTTTGTATCGGATTGGCAGGCGCTCTCCATGACAAAGGAAGTACTGCGCATATGGGAAGAGAATGAAATACATAGTATGCCAGAGAGTTATTTTGATGACTATATCATCGAATCAGCCAGGAAGCTTCATAAAAGCAACAAGGGTTTTATAAAATCAGCCAGATTAATCGGGGAAGTGATAGGGCATCTGGATGAGCCAATTGGTGATGGCTTTGCTGAGTTTAGAGTAAGATCCCTAATTTATAACGGTGTATTTGCGATAAAAGGAATTCCGAAAAGTATGAGGTTTTATAGCATTAAACTGAAAGAGATATAGAATTTCATAAATCCCTCGGCTGGAATTTCGTGCAGCCTTCCTTTATTCTAAATAAAAGAAACGAATAGAAGAGGGATCAACTTTGAAAAAGATTTACAGTGATATTATTCAATTTCGCGGCACTCACTTTGATTTTGGCTTTATGCAGGGAGAGCGAATAAAGGATTCTCTTTCTGTTAAAAATCGGGAGGATCAGTGGAAGGTACGGAAGCCGCGTTTTTCAATAAATGAAGCAGAAGTGAAAAAAGCAATTACGAGGTTTGCGCCCGGAATCTGGGATGAGCTGCTTGGGATACAGGAAGCGCTGCAATGGCCGATGAAGCGGGTGTTACAGGAATTTGGCGGGTATCGACTTGATTATGTCCGTTCAGGCTGTTCCATTCTGACAGGGGCTGATTACCTGGTCCGCAATTATGATTACCATCCGAAAACCTATGAAGGGCGCTATACCTTTTATCAGCCAACCGATCAGGGCTTTGCGATTATGGGTCCCAGCCAGAGGGTGACTGGCCGGATGGATGGCATGAATGAAAAAGGGCTTGTCATCGGCTATAATTTCATGAACCGTAAAAAGCCTGCTGATGGCTTTATCTGCTGCATGATCGGCCGCCTGATTTTGGAGGCATGTGCAAATGTCAAAGAAGCGGTTGAGATGCTGAAGGAAATTCCGCACCGCCATTCCTTTACCTATGTGGTGTATGATACAAGCGGAGAGACATATGCAGTGGAAACATCTCCGAGAGGTGTAGAGGTCCGTCAGACGACTGCCTGTACAAACCATTTTGAAATCATGAAGGATGAAAACCGCAACCATCTGGCTGACAGCTTGCGCAGGCTGGATGTCATGAAAAGCCGTCAGGATGGGCGCCTGGATGCACATGATGCATTCCGCCTTCTGAATGATAGTGATAAAGGTGTCTTTTCAGATCTTTATGGAAGCTGGGCAGGGACCATTCATACATCAGCCTATCTGCCGGGAGAGATGAAAGCCTGGTTTGCGCTCGGCGGCGACAGAGAGCCAGTAATTTTTGACTTTGGGCATTGGCTCGATGGCCAGGATATTGAAATGAATAGAATCACTGGTGAAGTGGATACGGACATTCCCTTTTTGCATATGGATGAGCATGCGAACTGGTTCAGGAAATGATAATGTTTTTGAAAAATGGACAAACCCTCACGTACTTTCATCTCTACATGTTGTGGTACACTTTATATATGAATTGGATGTAAACTGAGGTGCATACGAGTGAAAACAGTATTAGTCATAGGCGGCGGTGTAACAGGATTGTCCGCTATGTATGAACTGAATAAGTGGAAAAAAGAAAACGATCAGGATATACGGCTGGTGCTGGCGGAATCAGCAGAACAGCTTGGCGGAAAAATCCGCACAGTAAGAGAAGGCGGCTTCACAATCGAGGCGGGTGCTGATTCGATTGTTGCCCGCAAAGCGGATGCGATGAATTTTATCCAGGAGCTCGGTTTGGAAGAAGAGGTTGTGTACAATGCGGCGGGACGGTCGTATATTTACACTGACGGCGAGCTGAAGCTGATCCCGGCAGATTCTGTATTTGGGATTCCGGCCAGTGTTGAATCTCTTGCCAAATCAACACTTGTTTCAGCAGAAGGAAAGGTTGAAGCCCTGAAGGATTTTTATACGAAAAATGACCGATTTACAAAGAACGATTCGATCGGCGATTTCCTTGAGCACTTCTTTGGAAAAGAATTGGTGGAAAAACAAATTGCGCCTGTTCTTTCGGGAGTATATTCCGGAAATCTCAGTGAATTAACCATTGCTTCGACTCTTCCGCAGGTGTTTGATTATAAAGAAAAATACGGCAGCATCATAAGAGGGTTCGAGGAAAATAAAAAGGTGTTCCAGAGCGGCGGGGGAAAGAAGTTCCTTTCCTTTAATAAAGGCCTGGATACATTAATTGATGCTTATGAAGAAAGATTGGACGGAACAGAAATAGTAAAAAGCACACAGGCTGTTAAAATAGAAAAGACAGATCGCAGATATAAGGTTGATTTCTCAAATGGCGAAAGCCTGGAGGCAGATCATATAGTGCTCGGCATTCCGCATAATGCAGCTGCAGTCCTGTTTGATGATGAGGAGCTAAAAGCGGAGTTCGAACCGTTGAAGAACAGTTCCCTGATTTCTATTTATCTTGCTTATGATATTCCAGACAGCGAACTGCTTGAAGACGGGACAGGCTTCATCACGGCCAATACGGATGAACTAACCTGCAATGCCTGTACATGGACAAGCCGCAAGTGGAAGCATACATCGGAAAGCGGTAATTTGCTTGTAAGATTATTTTATAAAAGCAGTCATCCGGCCTTTGCCTCTCTAAAGGAAATGGGTGAAGAAGAGCTCTTGAAGACGGCTCTGGCTGATATTGAAAAAAGTCTTGGCATTACGGCCGAGCCTGCAGCCAGTGAAGTGACAAATTGGACTGAAAAAATGCCGAACTATCTGATTTCCCATCCTGAGACAGTAGCAGCCATTGAAAGCAGACTGGGCCGGGAATACCCTGGAATATGGCTTGCAGGCTGCTCTTATTACGGTGTCGGCATTCCTGATTGCATTGAAAATGGGGCAGAAACGGCCGGTAAAATTATTGAGAAAATGTAAAACGAAAATCGTGTAAGTAAATGGTTCCGTTTTCGGGTGCTTTAATTGAATTAGCAAATCCTTAAATTATAAAAACTCGCAATTTTCTAATGCGAGTTTTTTTGTTATAACCTGATAGTAAGCAACAATGTTTACGAAAACAGCCCAAAAAATTAAGAGTGGGTTATGCAGCTATGTTTTACCTTAAGTCGGGATCAATGATGACTACAGCATATTTAAAGGAATTAACAGCTTTTAAGGAACTTTTTACACTATTTCATGCCTAAATTCCTATTCAACTAATTGCCCGGGTCCTTTAAGATGAAATAGAAGAAAATGGAATTTATAATGCGGAGCTGATTCTATTGAAGGTATTAGAAGCAGATTCCTTGCTTGCAGGAATCGACGAGACGAGCAATCAATTATCTATCCTTAAAGATCAGGTAAATCAAGTTCAGGTATCCATCCAGGAGCTGGTGTCTCTCGAAGATGCTTTTAAAGGGCAGGGCGGCCATGCTATACTTGCGTATTACCAGGAATGCCACCAGCCTTTTCTGCAATTCCTTGAATTCTGGATTGGCGAGTATCAATCCTATTTAAAAAGTTTCATAGGTTCATTGCGGGATCTTGAACCCTCTCATTCAGGCTTAATCCGCCAGGAATTCCTGGTGTATGAGCTCAAACAGGGGCTGAGAAGCACCCTGCAGATTACCGCAGATCTAACACATGAAGCAAATGAGATTATGAAGTCAGTAAGTGATATTGTTGTGCTTCCACGGCTGGAGGATGGCCGTTTTATCCAGACATCAAAGCGAGCTGAGGATTCAAGTCGAGAAACCGTTGAGAAACTGGAGGACTTCGACCATCAGGAAACGGCTGCATTGGAGCCTCTACTGCAAGATCTATCCCTCATGAACCAGTACATCCAAAAAATGGCGGGCATGTTCCAAAGCGGCAGCTTATCTCTGGCCCAATATCAGCCTAAATCTCTCAGCTGGAAGGATTACCAGGAGGAAATATCGAATCCTAATCCAGGAAGTGGCCAAGGTATTCTTCAGGATATAGCTGAAGGAGCTATTGAGGGGGCATCCAAAGCCGTAGGGGATACATGGGATGGGCTGAAGTCGACCTATGAGCTGGGCAGGAACATCATGGGCCCATTTAATCCACTGTTTTTGGGCAGTGAATTGCTGTTTAACCGTGACCAGTTAATCGAAAACCAAAGGAAGCACCAGGAATTCTATCTAGGAATATTAAATGATCCCATCGGAAAAGTAAGCCAGGCTCTGGATATGCCGAAATACATATGGTCCGCTGTTACCAATGCCTGGCAAAGGGATGTTGTCAATGGAGATGCTAAAAGTCGGACAGCCTTTTTTACCTATGGCCTGACTACCCTTGGAATTGGATTTCTCGGGGATAAAGGAATTGGTAAAGCCGGTACAATCGCCAAAACGGTAGGCCAGGTTACTAAGGGAGAAAAGGGACTTTCATTTCAGACGCATGGGCCAACACCAGCAATGGTAGGAGGATCAGCTCAGGGCATAGTACCTTACAATGTACTTCATAATCCTTTGACACAGATTAAGAAGTTAACAGTTGAGGGGTATAGTTCCAAGCCTACAGATAAAATTGAAAAAGATGATTACTTTATCGGTACATTAAAGGGAGAAAAAGTCCACTTAAAAGGCGTGAAAGTAGAAGAGATTATATATACAAAAAGACTTCCAGAAGAAACTGCGCAATTAAGAAGGACCTTTAATAATTCTGTAAAGAAAAGTTTCCTTAAAACTTTTGCTAACGACCCAATAAGAATACAAACTCTTCGAAACGCAGGGTTAGATAATAATGATATTGCCAGAATGAAAGATGGCCTTAATCCAAAGGGATGGCAAGTCCATCACAATTTGCCTTTAGATGATGGTGGTACCAATGATTTTACTAACTTGGTATTGATAAAAAATGATCCATATCATAAAGCAGTTACGAATGAACAAAACTCTCTAACAAGAGAGTTAACTCCTACACAAAGTAAGAAGATTAATTGGCCAATTTTTGAAGATGAGGTTTACCCACCGGAACCTTTTAAATAAAGAAGGGATGAGAAGATATGGCCCAGTGGAAAGAATTATTGATACAAATAAAAAAAATTGAAAAGAAATATGGAAGTTCACTAAGGAATCCAGTTACGGATGTAGAGATCAGCAAGTTGCAGCTGGACATTCAGGAGAAATTAGGGAATATTGAATTACCAAAGTCTTATGTAGAGTTTTTGAAAACTGTAAATGGATTAGACTTTAATGGGTTGGTCATTTATGGTGTTGATGAACATCTACTTGATGACCAAGAAGTTGAAGATCTTCAGGGGTTTGTTGATACAAACGAGATTTGGTATGAAAATGAATGGCAAAAGCAATATATATTTTGGGGAGAGTCTGATACAGCCTGGTACTGTTTAGACCTGCATAAGGAAATATATCTTGAATTAGACAAACCCTCTGGAACCCAAATCCAATCATTTGAAAGTTTTGATTCCATGTTAACTGAGGCTTTACAAACAACTTTATTATAACAGTTTCCAAATGGATAATAGTACTGTCATTTTCTCAATGGCTATTATCTCAAACTTTAATTCACTTGAAAGCACAAAAAATGCATGTCTTGATAACAATAAGACATCAAAGGCTGAAAAGAACTTCTTAGCTATTATCTGGTCTGTAGCTTGTGAATAATTCATATTCGTTATTTCACTAACTGTGATTATTTTAGGTGTTTTAAGTGGAATCGTTGGTTGGCTTATAGGGATGTTCGTCAGTAATAACTTAATGTAGAGTACAGCATGTAACGAGGGAGTTAATCGAGATTGGAACGAACGGGTATTAGCTCAATAAGAACGACTAATTTATTACAAAGAAAACTCGCCATTTTAGGGGCGAGTTTTGCTATTTGTATGCCATATTGGATGTCAAAGGACTGTCATTTCTGTGCATTTTTTTAGAAAAGTACTTCAAAACGGAACCCTTTTCTGTGTAAGATGGGGATTTTTTGCTCATATGATTTTGGTCAGATCCTTAGGACTTTCAATCTTCATTTGCTCCAATTCGAGCTTCATCTTTTCTGTTTCAAGCAGAAAGTTTTCCTGCTTCAGCTTTTCCAGGGTGATTTCATCTTTTATCATATTATGTTTGATCTTTGCGAGTTTTTGAGTGTGAACAGTCATGATGGCAATGATGGGAATAGAGAAAATCATAATCACGGCAATAGTACCTGTCAAATTTCCTGCACCTCACATTTGATTGAATTAGAAAAAATTGTATATTATGTTTATAATAATAGCAAATCACAAGGGATATACAAGGGGTGTCTTAAATTGACCGGAATTTTCATTAAAAGAATTTATGACCCATACGAAGAAGAGGACGGCTATCGGGTGCTGATTGACCGGCTGTGGCCCCGCGGAATTAAAAAGGAAGATGCCCGTTTGTCAGCATGGGAAAAAGAGGCTGCGCCGAGTCATGAACTGAGAAAAGCATTTAACCATAAGCCTGAGCTTTTTGAAGATTTCCGGGAAAAATATCTTGAAGAGCTGCGGACACAAGACGGTAAAATCCGCAAAATAGATGAGCTGGCAAGAATGGCAGAAGAGCAGAATGTTACATTATTATATGCTGCGAAAGATCCCATTCATAACCATGCGCGGGTTTTGTGTGAGGAAATCACGAGGAGGAAGGTTTAGTCTCTCCAAAAAGGAGGGAAAGCAAGATAGAAAGAATAGAGTTCATCTTAAATACAGGAGGAAATGATATGAATACAGATATCCAAAAAGAAGAAAACCGGTTTTTTATGAATGATGAAGAAGGGAATATGATAGCGGAAATTACGTATATTCCAAGCGGCGATTCTGTCATAACCATAGACCATACATATGTAAGCGACTCCCTGCGCGGACAGGGAATTGCAGGAAAGCTTCTGGAAAGCGTTGTTCAGGAGGCACGCAGCAAGGGATATAAGATTGTGCCTGCCTGCTCATATGCCAAAGCTGTTTTTGACCGAAAGAGCGAATATCAGGATTTGCTTGCAAACTAAAGGAGGTTTTCAGAATGGGCGCAAAAAGAATAGATGTAAATGGAACAGCCATTTCATACTATGATGAAGGCAAAGGGGAGCCGCTTGTACTGCTGCATGGATTTTGCGGCAGCAAAGATTACTGGGCAAGGGTCATTCCATTATTGGCAGAGGACTTTCGCGTGATTGCGGCCGATCTTCCGGGGCATGGAGAGTCAGGACTGCCGGATGGCGAACCCTCTATTGAGAGGATGGCTGAAGCAATCAAAGGGGCTATAGATGAGCTGGAACTTGAACAAGTATCTCTTTTCGGCCATTCATTGGGCGGCTATGTAACCCTTGCATTTGCTGAAGTGTATGAGGACAAGCTGAAGTCCTTTTCCCTTATCCATTCAACAGCCAGCCCGGATTCTGAAGAAGGGAAGAAGGGAAGGGATGTCGCTGCCGGTAAAATTGATAAAGAGGGAATGGAATCCTTTATAGATGGACTGGTGCCGAAGCTGTTTGCACCAGGGGAGAAACTTCCCGAAGAAATTCAACTGGCAAAAGAAATTGGCTATCGTACAAGTGCTGAAGGGGCAAAGGCTGCCCTAAAAGCAATGAAACAGCGCGGTGATCGCAGTCATGTTTTAAAAAAGACAGAGCTGCCGGTATTAATTGTTGCTGGAGAACAGGACGAGATTGTCCCTCCTGAGAAATCATTTGCAGTCAAAGAATCTAACATCAAGCAGGTGACCATTGATGATGCGGGGCACATGAGCATGTACGAAGCACCGGAAGAACTGGCTGAGGTTATCCGCGGGTTTTTGAAAGAGTAAGCAGTCTTTGTTTTGGAGCGCACATAAGATTTTTTTTCCGCACATAAAAAATCTTATCCGCACATAAATTGGCGTTATGCGCACAGAAAGGTTCCTGTGCGGCCAAATTAATCATTTTTCGATTGAAATATAAAAAAAAGCTCCTTTTCAAGCCGAAAAGGAGCTTTTGCTTATTTAAAAATTACCGAAATGATTTCGTCCGATGTCATTCCGCTTTCTATTTCAAACGTGCCGGGACGCAGATCATTCTCGAGACCGCGTTTTTCTACATCTTTATAGAATTGGATGCCGCTTTCAATAATATGGGCTTTTTCAAGCGCGTTCCCAACATCAATGCTGGTCATGCCCATTGATACGGTTAAAATAGTCCGGTAAACAACTTTTTCGCCGGTTTTGTCATCGGTCTTCTTTTCTGCTTTATCCTCTTTTTTCTCGCTGGACTTTGCGGCAGCAGCGAGCTGCTTGCTCCATTCATCTTCTGTGTTGATGACGTAGCCTTTGGATGCCAGCAGGTCAATCATTTCTTCATCTGACAGCTTTTCCGCTTTCTCTGTTTTATCCGCTGGTTTTTCAGTACTCTTGGCTTCAGAAGGTCCAAATAGGTAAACGCTTCCTGTCAAAATGGCAGCCGCTAAAAGGCCCGCTGCAAAACTGCGCAAGGAATTTGGTGTCATTGGGCAACCATGCTCCTTTCACCCTTGTTCGCTGAATAAGGCAAGAGCATCAGATCAACCTCGTTAGGCGTAAGCTGTTTTTTTAATGCAATGCTTTCATTGGAATATCCGCGTTTATGCATATCCAGTACTTCGCGAAGCAGCAATCTTTCTTCTGATGGCCCGCTCATAGCTCCTGATTGCTTAGCCGTAATCTCCGCGTCCAATTCAATATTTCTGATCTGCTGCTGAAGCTCATGAATTTCATTTTTTAGTGTAAAAGTAACCTGATCAATTTGCTGCTCAATATTTGATTTCGACTGCGCCGTTTTAAAAAACGATAAAATGAGCAGCACGACTGCTGAACCAAATAATATGGCAATTACCCATCCCATCCTAAAATCCTCCCTT
The DNA here is from genome assembly GCF_051964675.1 of Cytobacillus sp. SAFR-174. Classification (NCBI taxonomy): domain Bacteria; kingdom Bacillati; phylum Bacillota; class Bacilli; order Caryophanales; family Bacillaceae; genus Cytobacillus; species Cytobacillus sp. SAFR-174. Next base: position 54,449 of record NZ_JBQCMZ010000016.1, read on the forward strand.
ATGTAAACACTTTTTTTCTCGGTATCTATTTTTTTACCAAACTAAATTATACCTTTATTGCGGGGGGATTTCGAATGATAACCTCAAAATAACACGATAGTCCTGTTTTTATCGCAGTTTAACGGGCAGTAAGACCCCTTTTTCAAGACTCAGAGGAATCAAAGGAGGATAAGTGGGGGTCTAACTGCCCGTAAAAGCCCGATTAGTTCAACTAACAATCAGTGGGGGATAAAGAACCCCCCACTGATTGAAGTTTCACTTTATGTCAGAAAAAGGTGCGGATGGTAAATCTTATTTCTTATAAAAACCCGGACCATTCAGGACCGGGCTTTCATTTGTTTAGTTTTCCTTCTGCAGCTGTGCGCGTTTGGCGGCATGCAGAATATCCTCGATAGGAGAGACTCTCCCGAATTTATCTTTATGGACAATATGTTTTCTTTCAAACTGGGTGGGGTTATCAATTCCTGCCGCTGCCGCCAGATTGTAAAGCCCTTCTCTGAGCGAAATGACATAGTTGCAGACACGGTAATGCTTTTCCTCAACAATTAATCCATCCTGAAGCTTTTTGTCGGTTGTCGCCACCCCTGCCGGGCAGTGATTGGTATGGCAGACACCGGCCATAATGCAGCCGACGCTGATCATAAAACCGCGGGCGATATTGACCAGATCCGCTCCCATCGCAAGCGCAATGGCAATTTTATCAGGAGTGATTAATTTACCGGAAGCGATGATTTTCACACGATCCCGTACCCCATACTCCCTCAGCATTTCATCGACAACTGTCAAGGCGGATTGGATAGGGAGCCCCACACTGTCTGCAAGCTCCTGATAAGTCGCCCCTGTTCCGCCTTCGCCGCCATCCACTGTGATGAAATCAGGGCCTTTGCCGCTCTCCTTCATATAGGAAATCATGTTTTCGAGAGCATCCAGGTCACCTACTACAATTTTCATACCGACAGGCTTTCCGCCAACACTTCTGAGCTCCTCTATAAAATCGAACATGGAAGGGACATTATCAAATTCATAGAAACGGTTTGGACTATTAATGGTTTTGCCGACTTCGACAAGCCGGATACTGGCGATTTCTTCGGTTACTTTTTGGCCTTCCACATGGCCGCCGCGGGTTTTTGCACCCTGTGCAAGCTTGAGTTCAAAGGCCTTGACCTCAGGTATTTCACTTTTCTTTTTAAATTCTTCCCATGAGAATTCCCCATTGGCCTTTCGGACACCGAACATATCAGGACCGATTTGCATAATGATGTCGGGACTGCCGGCTAAATGATATTGAGAAAGGCCGCCTTCACCGGTATTCATCCAGGTTCCTCCTGCAAGGCCAAGCCCTTTGGAAAGGGCCGTGATGGCTTTTTCACCGAGAGATCCATAGCTCATGGCCGATTGTCCCACAAGTCCCTTGACCCTGAATGGCTGCCGGCAGCTGTTTTCTCCCAGTACGACCGCATCCTCATCCCGAAGATAGTAAGGATCAGCCAATTTTTCTTCGCTGTGCTCCTTTCTTGAAAAAAGATTATCCCCATCGACCTTATAAACACGTGTGTTTATTTTCCTTGTATTATCCACCTTCATTTCATCAACCAGTTTTGGAAACAGGGTGTTTCGTATATAAAAGCCTTCTTCGTCAAAATTCCTTATCGATCCGAAGCCTATTAATCTTTCTTTGTATTTGCCGGCTTTCACAACATCCTGGTATTCCTTTCTGGAAAAAGGCTTGCCTTCTGTATCATTATTGAACAGGTACTGTCTTAGCTCAGGCCCCACATTTTCTGCGAAATAGCGCACCTTTCCGATTACCGGGAAGTTCCTCAGTATGGAGTGCTGCTTCTGCCTGTCATCTTTTATATACCAATATATAAATAGAATGACAGGGACGAAAATAACCAATGAGATAAATACGAATAATGCAATGACAAGGTAATCTGTTAAACTCATTTTATCCTCCTTCTATTAAAACTGGCTTAGGGCTTCACTGATAGGGGTGTCTCCCGAGGCTGCTTCAATGGTTGAATGAAAGATCGCTTCCTGGTCAAGGGACTCGACCAGAACTTCAGCAGCATCCTCTCGCGGTATCTCAGCCTTTCGGTCATGGATTTTCTTCGACAGGGTAATGGTTCCATTCCCGGGATTGTCCGTCAATTGGCCAATCCGAATCACTGTGTATACTAGATTGGCAGCTTTAAGCATATCCTCCGGCAGATCCTTCGCCGCAATTTTGCGTGAAGGGTCTGTTTCGCTTTCCTCCGCTTTAACTGCACTCAGCATCACAAATCGCCTGACATTTGATTTTTGTGCCAATTGGATGATGTCGGATATAGATTGGTGATCGACCATAACGGTTTTGCCCGTATGTTTTTTAGGATTGACGCCTGTTAAATAAATCACGGCATCTGATGCCTGAAGATAGGGGATCAGCTTCTCCTCGTCATAAACAATTGCCTGTGCTGCTCCCAGCTTGATCAGATCTTCCAATTGGTTTTCATTTGCCGCAACGGCAAGAGCTTCATGCTTCCTGTCAGCGAGCTTCCTGATTACATGCTCACCGACATCTCCATTGGCACCGATTACAATCACCTTCATGCTAACGCCTCCTTTTTTACCTTTTTTCCACAAGGGGTTTATTTAAAACCAAAATCAGGCAAACAAAAAAGCGGCCCATTAGGAGGACCGCGCTGATTTCACTATAAATCGATACATGACTGAGGAGTTTCACTGTATATAAAATAAAGCTCCATCCTTTGCGGATGGAGCTTTGCCGTTTAGGCCAGCCGTTTAAAATTCTGTCCGAGTATTTCATTCATCGTGTGTACTGTGATAAATGCTTTATTGTCAACCTGGGTAATATAGCCTTTCAGCTTAGTAAAATCTTTTCTGCCCAGGATGGTTGTAATGACTTCTTTCTTATCTGAAGTGAAGGCACCGGTTGCCGTGTGAATGGTTGCACCCTTCCCCAGTTCATGAACTATATAGGTTTTAATTTGATCACTGTGGTGGCTGATAATCACAATTTCCTTGTTTGAATTGAATTGCTGAAGTGCATAATCAATCACAAATCCATTAATAATGACTCCAAAAAAGGCATACATGCCGACTTGCGGCCCAAATAGAACGGCGGAAGACAGGGCAATGGCTAAATCAGCCAGAAGCACTCCTCTGCCAACTTCAATATTTAAATATTTATTAAAAATCATAGCGATGATATCTGTACCGCCAGTGGAGGCCTGCTGGTTAAACACAATCGCCATGCCGGTTGCGGCGATGCATTGCCCAATGATCAGCTGAATAAGCAAGTCATCACTAAGCGGCTGAGCCATCGGGGCGAACTTCTCAAGCGCCCACACATAAAAGGACAACGCAAAGCTTGCATAAATGGTTTTTGCCCCAAAACCAGATCCAAGAAAAACAAACCCAACTGCAAACAAAATCAAATTGACAAGAATCATGAATGTACCGATTGAGAAATCTGGAAACAAATCATTCATGATAATCGACAATCCGCTGACCCCTCCAGTTGCTAAATTATTGGGGGACAAGAAAAAATGGACATTTATAGAAACCAGGAAAGCTCCCAGGTTGATCATCATAAAAGAAAACAGTTTTTGCCGCATCGCCGCAACCTCCTTTTTTATAGTTTTTTTTCGGATTCCGTAAAAAGTGGAACAACGGGATTATAAAGCCCATCGAGACCCTTTGTAAAGGGAATGAGAGGAAAAAAATAAGGTTTAATAATTATGAAAATTGGAAGGGATTTCACCAGGGGGGTGCTAATATCTATTTTTGTATAATTCTTATATAATAGATATGACTAGCACGAGCACGAAAGGATGTAAGAAATCTTGAAAAATAGAAAGCTTATTGTCATTCCCATTATGATACTTGTAGCCGGGGCTGCCATGTGGATGCTGAATAAGGATTATCAGCAGATAGACCTGATGATCCGCTTGATGATAGCAGCCGGTGCAGCACTATTATCAGGTGTTATCTCCTATTTTTTATTCAAGCCGGAAAAAGAAGAACAATAAATTGCCTGCTCCCTGGAAAGGGGACAGGCATTTCATTTTTGGGGAACTTTTACAATTCTGATGCGTATATAAGCTGAAGGGAGCTGATAAAGGTGAACCATGTTAAAGAATGCCCGAGATGCAAAGGGACAGAATTTGCAGAAGGCACTGACTATGTGGCAGTCAGGCCATTGAATAAAAAACTCTCAGTCGGATCTCAAAAAATCTTTCGCTTTTGTTTAAGCTGCGGGGAGATTGTTTCTATCAGAGTTGAAAATCCAGGCAAGTTTAGAAGCAAGTGACGGAAAAAGAGGCGGGATGAAGCGGAAAGGCAGGGAGCAGCTAGGAAACCGGTCGCCAAGAGCGCTCCATGAATCATCCTATGTGCATTTCATCCTCAACCACAGCCTCTCCTATTTCCTCCGCTTAAGCAGCTGTAAATCTATGTACAGCTGGCATCTAGTATTAAAGTCGTCAAAGTCAATTGAGGTCAGGTCAGTAATTTGTTTCATCCGGTATTTTAATGTATTGGTATGGATGAAAAGCTGTTCCGCTGTCGGCTTGAGGCGACAGTTGTTCAATAAATAGACTTCAAGCGTCTTCAGCAGGCTGGTTTGGGTCTCCAGATCTTTTTTCTGCAGCTTCATAAGATCTTCATTTTCATAATTGGTCTTGCTGTTATGCTGGGCGATCGGTTCCAGGTAACGGAACACCCATAGTTTTTTATACTCATAAGGCAGCTCTTCAGGAGAGCCGATGAATTTGGCGGCTTTGATGACCTCCAGGGCCTCTCTATAGCTTTTACGAAGTTTGAGGATGGATGAGTATTCTCCTCCGATTCCTGCATACACAGTCTGCTGCCTGAATTGGCTTAGAACGGTGTTGGTTAATTCGTGTGCGTCTTCTGAAAGGCTGCCGGGTGCAGGAGAGCTGCTGCCGATCATAACGATGATTTCATGCTGATTCGTAAAGATGTGAGCGGGGTGGCTGAGAGCATTAGCAAACAGCCGAACGGTTTCATTTAATTCCGCAAACATCTCTTCATCTCCCTGTACGACCGTAAATACATTGATGATAAAGGCCTCCGGGAGAATGATTTTCACATTGGCTGCTTCCCACTTAATCTGATCTTCCGTGTGATACGTACGATCAATGATTTTTTGATAAAATTGATGTTTTTCTTCTTCTTTGCGGAGCTTCTTCAGGTTTTTCTGATATAAAAGCTTTCCAATATGGAAGGAAACGTCATGAAGAAACTTCATTTCGCTTTCTGACAGACTGCCGTCCAATTCCTGAACCCAGATAAATCCAAGTATCTGCTCTTTATATTTAGCGCTTACAACTACACGCTGGTTAAGGCCGATTTCTTCCATCTTCTTAATTCTAAAAGGCTCAGGGATTGTCTTTAACTGATCAACAATGCCTTCATCCATAAATTTCTCCAAAATGGGAATCGGCCATCTCTTCGAAAATATGGTTTGCTGGTTCGCCAGATCAAAATGCTCTATATAATACGAGCTATAAGCCAGCAGCGAGAATTGCTCATCCTCGATGACAACAGGCTTCTTCAAAAAAGTGCTGACCATTTCTGTAATCTCATCAATTTCAGTCAAAGTAAGGATTTTCTCCAGCGGCTGGCTCATTAAGCTCCCTCCTCATTATTGCTGTTCTTATTATAGTGAAAAAAGGTGACAGGCACCACCCGGATTTTGCCGAAAGAAAAAGGACTGGGCATTTTCTTAGCCCAGTCCTGATAAGTCTAGTTTATTTTAAGGATTTTTCAAAGTCTGCAAACTGTTTTTCAACTTCAATAGATGGCTTCTCAGTCAGAAGACTCACCACGATGACGGCAATTAAGCTGGCAGCAAAGCCTGGAATCATTTCATAAAGGAAGTCGGATAATCCGGCTTGAGACCAAATGATGACAGTGCTTGCTCCAATAATCATCCCTGCTAATGCTCCCCATCTTGTCATGCGCTTCCAGTATAAGCTGAGAATGATAAGCGGACCGAAAGCGGATCCGAAACCAGCCCATGCATAACCCACAAGGTCGAGAATCGTTTCATTTTTCTCCCATGAGATAAATAATGCAATGACAGAAACCAGCAATACAGATAATCTTCCTATTGTAACCAATTCTTTATCTGTAGCAGAGCGGCGGAAGAATGTCTTATATAAATCTTCCGTTAATGAGCTTGAGGTTACTAGCAGCTGTGATGAGATGGTACTCATGATAGCCGCAAGGATTGCCGAGATTAAAAAACCGGTAATGATCGGGTGGAATAAGACCTCGCCAAGGAGGATGAAGATCGTTTCGGGATCTTCGATGCTAATCCCTGTATCCGCCACATAAGCAATTCCCACAAAACCAGTCAGCATAGCGCCAATACTCGAGAAAATCATCCAGCCCATCCCAATGCGGGTGGCTTTCTTGATTTCTTTAACAGAACTGATAGCCATAAAGCGGACGATAATATGAGGCTGCCCAAAATAGCCAAGGCCCCATGCAAAAAGGGATACGATGCCTAATAGACTTGTCCCTTTAAAGATATCAAGGAAAGCCGGATTGATTGTTCTGGCAGTATCAATTGCCGGCCCAAATCCTCCTACATGAAAAAGGGTTACGATTGGTACAAGAATGAGGGCAAGAAACATAATCAAACCCTGAACAAAGTCTGTCCAGCTAACCGCAAGAAATCCTCCAAAAAGTGTATACGCAACCACAACACCTGTAATGATCCATAAACCTGTGTGGTAGTCCAGCCCGAAAGTGCTCTGGAATAAAACTCCCCCGGAAACCATGCCTGATGATACATAAAAGGTAAAGAAAATTAAGATAACTAATCCCGAAATCAGGCGAAGGATTTTGGAAGTATCCCCGAATCGGTTTTCTAAATAACCGGGAATCGTAATAGAATCATTGGCTACCTCAGTATACGTGCGGAGCCTTGGTGCCACATAGATCCAGTTTGCCCATGCTCCAAGAGTCAAGCCGATGACAATCCAGGAAGCGCTTAGGCCAGTGGCATACATGGCTCCAGGAAGGCCCATCAAAAGCCATCCGCTCATATCGGAAGCTCCCGCACTTAAAGCGGTTACCGCAGGACCCAATGTTCGTCCTCCGAGCATGTAATCTGATAGATTGGAAGTCCGTTTATACGCATAATAGCCAATCCAAAGCATTCCAATCATATACACAGTAATGGATATTATTAATGCATAATCCATTTTGTCAGCCTCCTTTTTGTTGGTTTAACAAAATATTTAGATAAAATAAGCGATGAGAAAGCGGTGGTTTGCTTTCTCATTACCTAGAAATCAAGAATGGTTTCTTTTATTATAGTTATTATTTAATATTTTGGAAGAAAAATATTATTTTTTGAAAATGCCCTTAAAAGCAAATGCAATATTAGCCGGCCGTTCAGCAAGCCTTCTCATGAAATAGCCATACCAGTCCATGCCGTATGGTACATAGACACGCATCTTATAGCCTTGCTTTGCCAGCTCCAGCTGTGTTTTATTCCTCATGCCATATAGCATTTGGAATTCAAAGCGATTGTTTGGAATGTTATGCTTCTTTGCTAATTTTTTTGTGTACTCGATAATCTGATCATCGTGGGAAGCTATTGCTGTATAATTTCCATTTAACAGACTTTGCTCAATTAACTTCTTATAGTTTTCATCTACATCTGTCTTTTCAGGAAATGCATGCTCCGGTGATTCTTTATAAGCCCCTTTTACCATTCTTAAGAAAGGCTGGTATTTTCCCAGATCCTCGAGGTCCTTTTCAGTCCGGTACAGGTACGCCTGCAGAACCGTGCTTACAAAGCTGTACTTCTCTTTAAACTGTTTAAACAAATCGATAGTGGCCTGGCAGCGCGGAACATCCTCCATATCGATTGTCACCATGATCTTATGCTTCTCGGCAGTATCAAGAATTCTGGTCATGTTTTTCACAACAAGATCATGATCGATATCCAGGCCAAGGGAAGTCATTTTAAGGGATACTTGTGAATCCAGTCCTTCTTTGCTGATCATTTCTATAGTTGAAATACATTCCTCTGTCCGTTCATTTGCCACTTCAACAGAGTCAACAAATTCACCCAAATGGTCCACTGTTACAGAAAGTCCCTGGTTATTCAGGTCTCTGATAAAACGGACGCTGCTTTTGAAATCAACTCCGCCAATTAATTTACCTGCGGCAAAACTTCCGCCTCTGTTTTGGGCAATTTTATTCAGTAAGCTATTTTTTGATAAATATAGAAAAAAGTCTCTTGTAATCGCTTCCATTTTAACAAGCACCTCCAATGGTTATATCTTTAGATTAATCTTACAATTCTGTGACAAGTTACGACAATGTTCATAAAAAACAAAGATTCTATAATTCTATTGTTGACAGCAGACAATGAAAGGCTGCATTTTCCATATTCCGCTGCTAATTAATATGTAAGAAAAGTTTCCATATTATTGTTTACAATGACAAGCATTTGTATTTAAATAGTAATATAGTTTTGAATATTAACTTATTTCTGAAAACGGGGGTTAGAGAAAATGAGAAAGCAGTTAAAGAAATTTGCTCAATTTACAGCATTGTCCAGTTTGCTTGTCCTCTCTGCATGCGGCGGCAACCAGGCTGCAGGGGATGAGGAAGGGGAGAGCAGCGGAGGAGCAGTGAAAGCGGATATTGGAGTTATTTCTTATATCAGCGGACCTGGTGCAGCTTATGGTGAAGCTATCACAAATGGGTTAAAACTAGCACAGGAAGAAATCAATGGCAACGGAGAAGTCAAGATTAACCTTGTAACTGAGGATTCCGCCGGTAAGCAGGATCAGGCATTGACAGCAGCACAAAAGCTTATGAATTCCGAGAATGTGACAGCCATTATCGGGCCTACCTTAAGTACAGAAATGAACGTAGTCGGTCCGGAAGCCGACCTCAACGGAGTGCCGATCATGGGGACTTCCACAACGGCAGAAGGGATTCCGCAAATTGGGGACTATGTCTTCCGCAACTCACTGCCTGAAGCATTGGCGATTCCGGCTGCAATAGATAAAGCCATTGAAAAATATGATGCTAAAAAAGTAGCAATTCTATATGGAAATGATGATGTTTTTACAAAATCAGGCTTTGACACAATGAAAAAAGCAGCGGAAGAGAAGGGTCTTGAAATCTTAACGATTGAAACGTTCCAAAAAGGCCAATCAGATTATAATGCTCAGCTGACAAAAATTAAAGGTTTAAAACCGGACCTGATTCTGGCTTCGGCTCTATACAATGAAGGTGCGGTCATCATGGATCAGGCCAGGAAAATGGGCATCGATGTTCCATTTGTCGGAGGAAACGGCTTCAATTCTCCTGAGGTCATCAATATTGCAGGGGATGCAGCGGATGGCCTGATTGTGGCAACTCCCTGGTATGGTGAAAAAGAAGATGATAAGGTCAAGGAATTTGTAAGTAAATATGAAAAGGAATACGGCAAAAAGCCGGATCAGTTTGCAGCACAGGCATACGATGCGCTTTACATAATGGCTGAGGCATTGAAGAATGCAGGCGAAGCTGATCGTGATGCACTCCGGGATGCTCTGGCAGAGGTCAAGGGCTTTAATGGAATTCTTGGAGAGTTCTCTTTCGATGAAGAAGGAGATGTCGTGATGGATCCGACCGTTTTAGTTATTGAAGAAGGAGCATTTAAGGAATTTAATTAAAAAGCTGTGAAAGTGAAGCTCTGGCGCCTTCAGTGCCAGAGCTTACTTTTAAGAAAATTACGAGTAAGCAGGTGAATGCCGTGTTAATCGAACAATTAATAAACGGAATTACCCTTGGCAGCATTTATGCCATCGTTGCACTTGGGTTTACATTGGTTTTCGGGGTGCTTGGGATTATCAATATGGCACACGGAGAAATTTTTATGTTCGGAGCCTTCATTGGCGTTGTGGTCACTTCCACTTTTAAAGGGCCTCTTTGGCTGGCTTTTCTGGCTGCGATTGCGGTAACTGCTGCAATGGGATATCTGCTTGAGCGATTTGCCCTGAGGCCGCTCCGGAATAAACAGGGTGTATCCCATCTGGCGCCATTGATCAGCACCATTGGTGTATCGATACTGCTGGAAAACCTTTCCCACCATATTTTTGGACCGGGCAACCATCCTTTCCGTGCTTCTTTTGCGGAAATCAGCTTCCAGATCGGTTCGATAACTGTATATCTTGTGCAGATTGTTATCTTTGTCATTTCTGTTCTTCTCATGTACGCCCTTTCTTTTTGGCTGGGAAAAACAAAGGCAGGAAAAGCCTTAAGAGCAACTGCTGAAAATCTGGAAACGGCAAGCCTTCTTGGTGTTGATGTCAAAAGAACAATTACAATGACGGTTATTATCGCATCGGAAATGGGCGGGATTGCCGGTATCCTTGTCGGAATGGCCTTTAACTCTGTAACGCCGCAGATGGGTTTATCCATTGGGCTAAAAGGACTTGCCATCATCATTCTTGGCGGCATGGGGAATGTCAAGGGAGCGATGGCCGGGGGGCTTATCCTTGGTCTGGCCGAAACCTTTGTCGTTGTCTACGGCGATTCAGGATACAAGGATGCCATCGCTTTTGCGGCCATCATCATCATACTTCTCATCAGGCCGCAGGGATTGTTTGGCCAAAAAATTTCAGCGTAAGAAGGTGAACTCATGCTTGCAGAATTAATAAATCCATATTATTTACAGGTAGCTTCTTTTATATTAATCAACATTATATTAGGGGGTAGTATTTATATTACTCTATCAACTGGACAGCTTTCACTCGCCAACGCAGGATTTATGGGGATCGGTGCCTACACATCTGCACTATTGACGCTGAATTTTGACCTTCCGATTATTGTGGGCATACTGGCAGGTACTTTATTGGCAGGTGTTTTCGGAATCCTGATCGGGATACCGACATTAAGGCTTCAGGGTGTTTATCTCGCCATTGTTACCCTCGGGTTTGGAGAGGTTATCCGCGTTATTTTTGTAAACTGGGAGTCAATGACAAAGGGAGCTGTCGGTCTATCAGGCATACCGCATATGGGCCGTGAGCTGCTGAATACATTAAAAGACTTAGGCTTTGATCCGAAAATACTTGGACTTCAAAATAACCAGTTTGTATTTCTGGCTATCTTCCTCATTTTATTAGGGGTGACAATCAGCATCATCGCATTTTTCAGAAGGCAGAACCGCTCAAGAGTAGGACGGGCTTTCGCAGCGATTAAGCTGGATGAAAAAGCTGCAGAATCAATGGGCATCAATATCACGTATTATAAGGTCCTGGCATTTGCACAGGGTGCACTGGTAGCGGGATTTGCAGGTGCACTATTTGCACATGTTCTTGCATACATAAGTCCTGCCGATTTTGCCTATCACCGTGCAGTTGAGATTCTGATTTTCGCCGTTTTCGGGGGAAGTGAAGTAATCTGGGGACCGGTGTTTGGGGCGCTCTTTTTAACTGTAATGCCGGAAGTGCTACGATTTATCAGCGAATACCGCTACATGATTTACGGTCTGATCATTATTATTATGATGGCAGTCAGGCCGCAGGGATTAATTGATGTAAATATTTTAAACTGGGTCAAGCTTAAAACATCAAAGAGGAGGCAAAAGCATGGTACTTCAAGTCAAAAAAGCATGTAAAAACTTTGGCGGGCTGAGTGCCCTGTCTGATGTCTCGTTCTCTATAAATCAAGGTGAGATCTTTGGGCTGATTGGTCCAAATGGAGCCGGGAAGACAACGATGTTCAATCTGATAACATCGATGTTTACTCCTACCTCAGGCGAGATCATTTTTAATGAAGATAATATCAATGGCTTAAAGCCGCACCTGATCACGAAAAAAGGCATCTGCAGGACATTCCAGAATATTCGCCTGTTTCCGCAGATGACAGCAGAAGAAAACGTGATGGTTGGGGAGCATTGCCGAAGCAAATCAGGGGTTTTCAGCAGTGTATTCAGGACAAAATCACAGCGGCAGGAAGAAGAGAGAATCCGCAGCAAAGCGAATGAACTATTAGAGTTTGTGGGGCTGGGCGGGTTCGCGGAAACGGTATCAGACAGCCTCGCATACGGCCAGCAAAGAAGGCTAGAGATTGCCCGTGCGCTGGCCAGCTCTCCTAAGCTTCTGCTGCTCGATGAACCGGCAGCCGGAATGAATGAAACTGAAACAAGCGAATTATTTCAGCTCATCAAAAAAATTCAGGAACAGGGCGTCACGGTCCTGCTGATTGAGCATGATATGCCGCTTGTCATGAAATTATGCGACCGTATTGCCGTCCTTAATTTCGGCAAGAAGATTGCTGAAGGCACACCTGCTGAAATCCAGAATAATCCTGATGTCATCGAAGCCTATCTCGGCAGTGAGGAGGAGGATATGTATGCTTAAAGTAAATGGGATTAACGCTTTTTACGGGAAAATCCAGGTTCTTAAAAACATCAGCCTCGAAGTGGAAGAAGGCAGTATTGTTACGATCCTTGGCGCAAATGGTGCAGGGAAGACAACGACCATGAAGTCTATTTCAGGAATGCTTAAGCCTCAAGCCGGCAGCATTCAATTTCAGGGGCAGGATGTAACGGGACTCAGGCCGGACCAGCTGCTGCGCAAAGGGATTGCCCTTGTTCCGGAGGGCCGCCAGATTCTTGCCGGAATGACAGTGCTTGAAAACTTGGAAATGGGGGCATACCACCGGAAGGATAATGAAATTGACCGGGATATTAAGAACGTTATGGAGCGTTTTCCCATCCTCGAAGAAAGGCAGAAACAGCTTGGCGGAACATTATCCGGCGGACAGCAGCAGATGCTGGCCATTGCGCGGGCCATCCTCAGCAAACCAAAGCTGCTTCTTCTGGATGAACCGTCAATGGGGCTGGCCCCGCTGATCGTGGCTGACATCTTTAAAATTATAAAAGAAATTAATGAAGCGGGCACGACTGTTTTATTGGTAGAACAGAATGCAAGGCAGGCCCTGAAAATATCACATTATGGGTACGTCCTGGAAACAGGCAAAATGGTTGCTGAGGGAAGTTCAGAGAAGCTGCTGAATGATCCGCGTATCATGGAAGCCTATCTGGGGCGTAAATCAAGTTAAAGATAAAAGGCCGAATCTTTTGATTTGGCCTTTTATCTTTTTTTCTATTGCATTATGATAATAACAGAAATCAACAAGCGAAAACCGGAGGACAAATGAACAAGAGAAAGAAAATCTTTAAAAGGATAATGATAACTTTATTAATTCTCGGCGTATTTCTATTTTTAAACAACAGCTCCATGCTTACAAAAGAAAGAAACGATAAGCCGCTGCTTCTCGCTCATAGAGGAATGGCACAGACCTTTCATATGGAAGGGATCACAGGGGAGACGTGTACGGCTGAAAGAATTTACGAGCCTGAGCATAACTTTCTTGAGAATACGATTCCTTCCATGGAAGCAGCTTTTGAGGCCGGGGCAGACGTAGTCGAACTGGATATTCAGCTTACAAAGGATGGACAATTTGCGGTGTTCCATGATTGGATGCTGGAATGCAGGACAAATGCAAAGGGAAATACGAGAGATTATACAATGGGGGAATTAAAAAAACTGGACATTGGATACGGCTATACAGCCGATCACGGAAAAACCCATCCGTTTCGCGGTAAGGGAATCGGAATGATGCCAAGCCTGGATGAAGTCTTGAAAGAGTTCACGGAAGGAGAGCTCTTAATCCATATTAAAAGCAATGACTCCCAGGAAGGAGTAAAGCTTGCTGAATACCTTTCCTTGTTTCCAGCGGAGAGATTGGAGAAGATATCTGTATATGGAGGAGACAATCCAATTGCAGCTCTGAAGGAAGAAATGCCTGGAATGCGGGTGATGTCTAAGGCTACATTGAAAGATTGCCTCCTGCCATATATAGGTGCGGGATGGACAGGTTATGTGCCAAATGCCTGCAAAAACACACAGGTTCATATTCCTGAATCGTATACAAAGCTGATGTGGGGCTGGCCAAATAAGTTCTTAAACCGAATGGATGAGGCAGGCACGAGAGTTATAGTGGTTGCAGGGGATGGCAGCTGGTCGGAAGGATTTGACAGACCAAAAGACCTAAAACGGCTCCCTGCTGGCTATTCAGGAGGCATCTGGACAAACAGGATTGAGCTGATTGCCCCAATATATAAGAAAGAATAGACGTCTGGTCTGATCCAGGCGTTTTTAAATTTTTTCTATAGAATTATTTAAAAATTTTGTAAAAAGGATTATGATATGGATAGGATTATTTAGTTTTTCGAAGGATTTTAAGAGTATTATTATACATATATTAACTGCAATTACAGCTTGGGGGACTATAAATGGCGAAAGTATTGGCATTTCTTAAGCCTTACCGGATAGCGGTGGCTATAGCTCTATCATTAATGCTGACTGAGCTTGCTGTTGAGCTTATTCAGCCATTATTAATGGCAAAAATCATAGATGAAGGCATCCTGCAGAATGATCTTCAGGAGATCCTGAAGTGGGGAGGGATCATGCTGGCTGCTTCGTTTGTGGCTTTTGCGGCTGGAGTCATTAATTCCTTTTATGCTGCACATGTCAGCCAGAGCTTTGGTTTTGATGTAAGGAAAAGCTTATATGACAAGGTTCAATCCTTCTCCTTTGCCAACTTTAATTTATTTCCGACCTCTTCATTAATTACCCGTATGACGAATGATATTACGCAGCTTCAGAATACTGTTTTTATGAGCCTTCGAATCATGATGCGTGCGCCATTATTAATCATCGGCGGTCTGATCATGGCATTTGTGGTAGATGTGAAGCTTGCTCTTATCTTATCAGCTGTGGCCCCATTCCTTTTTCTATTTCTGTTTTGGGTCATGGGAAAAGGCGGTGCGCTTTTTAAGGCAGTCCAGGAAAAGCTTGATTCTGTGAATAGCGTCATGCAGGAGAACCTGACGGGGATCCGGCTAATTAAAGCTTTTGTCCGCAGAAATCATGAAGTGAAACGCTTTACGCGCACAAATGAGGATCTCAGAGATGGAACCGTTAAAGCATTGCGTCTGATGGAAGTGACTATGCCTGTTCTGCTTTTCATTATGAATCTTAGTATCCTTGGAGTCCTTTGGTTTGGAAGCATACAGGTAAATGCAGGGGATGTAAAGGTAGGCGAGGTAGTTGCGATTGTGAACTATGCAACCAGAATAACGGCCGCCTTCTCCATTTTCTCCTGGATTATCATGGCTTTTTCAAGGGCCAGGGCATCTGCAAACCGTGTAACAGAGGTACTGGACACTGAAGTGGATTTGACTGACCGCTCAGAATCTCATGATAGGAAGGACTTAACAGTGACCCGGGGGGAAATTCACTTTAAAGATGTATCTTTTAATTATCCCGGCACTTCAGAGAGGGTACTCGATGGCATCAGCTTTACCATTCATTCCGGGGAAACTGTGGCAATATTGGGTGCAACAGGCTCCGGGAAAACCTCTTTATTCCAGCTGATCCCTCGCCTTTATGATGTGACCGGCGGGAGAGTTGAAATTGATGGGCGGGATGTCAGGGAATTGAAAATGGAGAACCTCCGCAGGAAAATCGGTTTTGTTCCTCAGGAAGCCCTGCTCTTTACAGGCAGTGTGAAAGAAAACATATCATGGGGAAAAGAAGATGCAACGATGGAGGAAATCACTGAAGCAGCTGTCAATGCGCAGATTCATGATACCATTATGAAGCTTCCGCAGGGATATGAAACAAGAGTGGGGCAAAAGGGTGTTAACTTATCCGGCGGGCAAAAACAGCGTCTTTCCATTGCCCGGGCGCTTGTACGAAAGCCTAAAATCCTTCTTCTTGATGACAGTACAAGTGCACTGGATATGAAAACAGAAGCAAAACTTCTGAGTTCATTGAAACAATATACCTGTACAACCATGATAATTACGCAGAAAATCAGTACAGCAGTGGAAGCAGACAGAATCCTGTTGCTTGAGGATGGCGTGCTTCTTGCTGAAGGAGACCACGAGACTCTTCTTAAATCATCCGGATTGTATAAACGGATTTTTCAATCCCAGTCTGGAGAGGAGAACAGAAACTATGTTTAAGCAAATTAAAGAACCTTTCCAGCATAAAAGAATTCCTCTTGAGCTGAATGGTGAATTTTCAAAAGGGAAAAAGCCTAAGTCTGAAAACATGGGGGCCACACTAAGGAGAATCTGGTCCTATTTAGCCTATAATAAGGGATTGTTATATCTCGTTTTACTAATGGTGGTCATCAGCTCGGCGATGGGGCTGCTTGGCCCCTATTTAGTAGGAATGGCTATTGACGATTATATTGTCACAAAGAACAGCGATGGATTTATCGCTTTACTGATCTGGCTGGGAGTCATTTATGTGATGAACTCGCTTGCCCTCTGGTTTCAGAACTATTGGATGATCGGCATTGCACAGGAAACGGTTTTTACAATGAGAACGAAGCTTTTCGGCCACTTGCACAGGCTGCCTATTCCGTTCTTTGACAAGCGGCAGCAGGGGGAACTGATGAGCAGGGTCACAAACGATATTGAAAATGTAAGCTCAACTCTGAACAGTTCAGTGATCCAGGTCTTTTCCAGCCTGCTGACCTTGATTGGCACTGTCTCCGTTATGCTTTGGCTAAGTCCTTTGCTGACGCTCATTACCCTGATCATTGTGCCGCTGATGTTCTTTGGAATGAAATGGATTACAGCACGGACAGGAAGGCTGTTCAAAGAGCAGCAGAAGAATCTTGGAGAGCTGAACGGTTTTATTGAAGAAACCATATCCGGACAGAGGATCATCAAGACCTTTTCTCAGGAACAGAAAGTGATGGCCGAGTTCCGGGAAAAAGGGGAAAAACTTAAGCTGGCAGGGTTTTGGGCTCAAACTTATTCCGGGTTTATCCCGAAGCTGATGAATGTCCTGAACAACTTGAGCTTTGCCATTATCGCCGGGGCAGGGGGCATTTTTGCCCTGAATGGGATGATCTCAATTGGTGTGATTGTCGTGTTCACTGAGTATTCCCGCCAATTTACACGTCCGCTTAATGATCTGGCAAACCAATTTAACACCCTTCTATCTGCGCTTGCAGGAGCAGAGCGGGTTTTTGACATCATGGATGAGGATGAAGAATTCCGGAATGAAGAGCAGCTGAAAGAGCTTGCCGAAGTGAAAGGCGAGGTCGAATTTCGAGATGTATCTTTTTCGTATGAAGAAGACGGAAATACGGTAAGAAACGTAAGCCTCCATGTCAAAGCAGGCCAGACCGCTGCTTTCGTTGGTCCGACAGGTGCAGGAAAGACTACTATGATCAATTTGCTCTCCCGCTTTTATGAACGGGAATCAGGCCGTATTTTAATTGACGGTGAGGATATCGCAAATGTGAAAAAAGAAAGCCTTAGAAAGCATATGGGATTTGTCCTGCAGGATTCATTTCTATTCCGCGGCACTGTGCGCGAAAATATCCGCTACGGCAGGCTGGAAGCTTCAGATGAAGAAGTGGTGGAGGCGGCTAAGCTTGCCAATGCCCATTCATTTATCATGAAACTTCCTCAGCAGTATGATACAGTGCTGAGTCAGGACGGAAATGGCATCAGCCAGGGGCAAAAGCAGCTTCTTTCCATTGCACGTGCATTTCTGGCCAACCCGGACATCTTAATTCTGGATGAAGCAACAAGCAGCATTGATACCGTGACAGAGCTGAAAATTCAGGATGCCCTTCAGGAGCTGATGAAAGGAAGGACCAGCTTTGTCATTGCCCACCGTTTGAACACCATTCAAAATGCGGATAAAATTTTTGTTCTGGAAGAGGGCAGGATTATTGAGGAAGGAACACATGAATCACTGCTTGAACAGGAGGGCTTTTATTACCGGCTGCATGGTAAAGCGGCAGCAGGGGCAAATGCTTGAAGTCAATGGCTATCCCAACACAAAAGGCGGACTTGATTACGATCAAATCCGCCTTTTCGCTATCGCTCAAATGACATTTTTTTCTCTTGCTTCTTTTAGCCAGTCCGGGAATTCGTTCAGCAGGAGGTCATATAGTTCGCTATCAGAAATGGCCTCTACATCTTTAATGTGGAAAAAATTTGCGTTATCAATATAGCGGCCATCCATTTCATCCAGCTTTTCCAATACCTCAAAGTTTGAATCGCCTATCCCGACAAACTGCCAGAACAAGGGTTTATCGGATGATGAAACAACAGGTTTTTTGATGGTTCTTTTGCAGCCGCCATCATTAATGAAAACAATGAAGGCAGGATCTTTGCTCGGATCTTCAGAGGTATATTTCTGAATGACATCCTCCATTACCGGAGGTTCATCATTTCTTCCGAATTTGTGTATCAGATCATTATTTAAAATATACTGATCCACATATCCTTCAAAGTCATGTTCGGTTACCGGCTTCAGCCTGGAAAATTCATTATCATAGACCCAGACATCCAATGCGCCATCATCATCAAATTGGCTGGCAACAGCTAAGATTCTCTCCACAACCCTCTGGACGGTCCCGTTTTTATATAACTTGCGCATGGAGCCGGAAATGTCCAGCACCAGACCGACTCTGGCAGTGACATTTGTCAGGTTCTTTTTCTCCAGTACAATGCCTGCTGATTTTTTTAATAAACTAATAGAGCTCATTTTTTTGGAATCCCCCTTTAATCATATATTCTGATTTTTACCATATCGGGAGACTATCCGCATTAAAAAAGCCTTCTAATTTGAAAATTTCATAGCAAAGTCGATAAGCATTTTTACATATAAATGGATGGAATGCGGCAGAACGTATTCCTTATCACCGTGCCAGTTCATGCCGGTTGGGCCAAATTCGATAGCTGGAATCCCGTAATTGGCAAAGAACACAGTATCCGCAGAACCATGCTGTCCAAAGAAAACCGCTTTATCTTCTGTGTGTTTTTCCACAATAGGTTCAAGCATCAGGATGAAAGGATTATCTCTGGCTGTCACAAGCGGCTTTGAGAACATATTCATGATAATTTCCCCATCTGTGATATTTTCAATTTGTTTAATGATTTCTTCATGGTTCTGCTGGGGCAAATAGCGGATATCATACGACATAACACATTTTTCAGGCACCTTATTATAAACATCCCCTCCGGTTATTTTTGCAAGATTAATCGAAGGGTATGGGTAAAATTCCGATGATTCCTTTGCAAAAGGCAATTCTAATAGTTTTTGATGTACTTCAAAAGCCTTTTCGATAGCATTGACTCCTTCCCATGGACGGCTGCCGTGTGCAGGATCTCCTTCTATCTCGATGTCCAGCCTGATAACCCCTTTTGCTTCGAGCGCAATTCCAAGCTGAGTGGGTTCAGAGCAAATGACAAAGTCGCCGCGATATCCCTGTTCTGCTAAATATCCGGAACAGTTAAAGCCGCCGATTTCTTCATCTGAAACAATTTGAAGCTGTATTTTTACGCCTATGGGCATATTTTTGAGCTCTTTTACCGCGCACATCATGGCGGCAACCCCGGCCTTCATATCCGCAGCTCCACGCCCATAGATCTTATCGCGGACTTCTACAGGAATGAACTGTTCATCCTTTCCTGAAACAACATCCACATGTCCGTTAAAAATAATGGTCTGATCCCCGCTTCCAATTTCACAGACAGCCATTTTATAGCCATTATTTTCGATGACTCTGGAAGGGAGGTCATGTCCTGACAGCCATTGATGGCAATATTCAATGGCCTGGTTTGCTCCCTCCTTTGAAGAGCTGTCAATGGAAATGAGATCTTTCAGTAAGTTTTCAAGCATATGTCAAAGGTCCTCCTTTATTACAGCAATAAATTTACACAGTCCCCTTTTACTATTCCCGCTTTGGGAGGATGAAAACAGCCTGTTTTATGATGGCCCAATAATTGTGAAGAATTGGTGAAGTGTATTGCGAAAAGGGGAGGGATGGAGTATATTATAAGTGAGGAAAGTTAGTGAAATGCTTCACAAAAAAATTCAAAAAACAACTTCACTAAAGCATTCCTTCCTCCTAAGAGCTGGCCGGCTTTTTAAATCCCCAAGAGGGAAAAAATTTTAAGATATTATGTGAAATTATTCACAATAATAATATGGAGATGATTATGATGATGAAATGGTGGAAAACTCCTCAGGCAGCAGCTGTTTGGACCGTATTAAGGGTTTGGCTGGGTATTCAGTGGCTTGAAGCAGGATGGCATAAGGTAGCAGACGGATTTGATGCAGGCGGATTTATGCAGGGGGCCATTGCCAAAGCAGCTGGCGATCATCCGGCAGTGCAGGGCTGGTATGCGGGATTCCTGGAAAATATAGCACTGCCAAACGCGGACTTATTCAGCACTCTAGTGGCATGGGGCGAAGTTCTTGTCGGGGTTGGCCTTATACTTGGAGCTGCGACCATACCGGCTTTGATTGCAGCAGCTTTCATGAATCTAAACTTCTTATTAGCAGGAACAACAAGCACTAACCCAATACTGTATACAGCAGCAATCATCCTTCTATTTACAGGCGCAGGTGCTTACTACTGGGGAATTGACAGATTCGCTTATCCATATATAAAGACAATGATGAAAGGCGGTCACGGCATAGGCAAAAGAGAAGCACACACCCATTAAGCACAAAAGAAGAAGCAGGAACCCGATGGTTCCTGCTTCTTTATTTACCTTTGAGCTAGCGCTTCTTTCGGCTTTTTGCCCGCTGATCGGCAGCCTTGGAACGTGCCATTGCCTCGAGATCATCTTGATCGGCGAGTTCGCGGTTAAATTCTACGTCAATGCCGTCAGATTTCATGTTTTTCGGTACTTGTGGAAGTGATGCTTTGTTTTTATCACGAGTTTTATGTCCATGTGCACGGCCCATTGCAAATAACCCCTTTCAGCAATAAAGGTACGGAAACTCAGGTGTTTCCGTACCTTTATCATGTACCATCGATCAGGGCGGTATGAGTGGAAATTAATGTTTGGACTGTCTGCCTGCAAATCCGCCGGCCTTGTCAGCCCGTTTGAATTCTCTTGAATAAGTTACTTCCTGCATGCTTGATAACGTGCTTTTGGATTTGTCTTTTTTCTTTTTATCCACTTTGCATCATCCTTTCAGAATAAGGGTACACACTTACCTTATTTTTCCCTTATTTGACATAAATGATACAAATTTCATTGATAAATATTCCTTAGAGCTGAACGTAAATCCGGATATAAAAAGTCATAGCCTAATGCCTGCAGTTTTTCAGGAAGCACCTTTTGCCCTTCCAGTACCAATGTACTCATCTCCCCGAGAGCTATTTTTAAAGCAAAACCGGGAGCGGGCAGCCAGTGGGGGCGATTAAGGACTTCACCGAGTATTTTTCCAAATTCTTTCATTGTCAGGGGATTTGGTGATGTAAAGTTAACGGGCCCCTGCAGCTGCTCGTGTTCAATGCAATAAAGGATTCCGTTTACAACATCATCTAAATGAATCCAGGAAACCCATTGATCCCCTGTTCCAACAGACCCTCCGGCAAATAGCTTGTAGGGAAGGGCCATTCGCGGAAGAGCTCCATCGCTCTTTTCGAGAATGATTCCAAATCTGCAGAAAACGGTCCGGACTTCAAATTCTTCTGCTTTGGAGGCCTCTTCTTCCCAGCATCTTACTGTTTCAGCTAAAAAATCAGTGCCGCTTTTGCTGTTGGCTTCTGTAAAGGTTTCATTCCGGGATGTGCCATAGTAACCGACCGCACTGGCATTGATTAATGTATACGGCTTTTCTTCAAGGCGGCTAACAATGCGGAGAACTTCCCTTGTGGCAGTAATGCGGCTGTTTAATATACGCTTTTTACGTTCATCTGTCCATCTCCCGCTGTTAATGGACTCACCAGCCAGGTTAATAAACACGTCAATGCTTTCCAGGGCATCCTCAGGTGAGTCATCATCGTTCAGCCATTGTACATAATTTAAATTTTTAGAAGAGTGTTTATCAGCTGTACTCCTTGTAAGAATAAACAGTTCATGTTTTTTATCCAGTAATTTTTTAACCAAGGCGCTTCCAACAAAACCAGTTCCGCCGGCGATGGCAATTCTCATGGGAAATTCCCCTTTCAAGTGTCATATACTTTGGTACATTTTACGACGTTTTCTTTCAAAATCCTTTTTTGGATGTGTTACATTTAAGATAAGAGGTGGAGAAAATGCCGACTATTACGAAAATCACAGTTCAGAAAAAAAACACAGACCGCTACAATATATATATGGATTATGGGAAAGGTGAAGAATATGCATTTAGTGTGGATGAAGATGTTTTAATTAAGCATCAGCTAAAAAAGGGAATGGAGCTTGATGAATTCTCCTTAAATGAAATTGGCTATCAGGATGATATCCGGAAAGCCTATAACAGGGCTATTCATTATTTATCCAGAAGAATGCGCTCAGAAACCGAAGTCCGCAAACATTTAGCTGAAAAAGAAGTGGAAGAACCGGTTATTCAGGAAGTTATCCACAAATTGTATGATTACCATTTTTTAAACGATGAAGAATTTGCAGCTGCTTTTGTGCGTACACAAATGAACACATCCGATAAAGGAAAGAGTCTGATCCGCACAGAACTGAAGGAGAAAGGGATTTCCCCTCAATTGATCGAAGTGGCATTGGAGGAATATCCAAGGGATGCTGAAGTAGCTGCGGCCATAAGGCTGTGTGAGAAGTATTCCAAGAAATATGCCCGTGATTCATCAAAAATCCTTAAACAAAAGCTGGAACAGATGTTAATGCGCAAAGGCTTTAATTTCGACATCATTCAAGAAGCCGTATCTGAAACAGAGATTGATAAAGAAGAGGATGAAGAACTGGCTGCCCTGAGGTTCCAGGCGGAAAAAGCGAAGAAGAAATATGCGAACCTTCCTGAGTTCGAATATACGCAGAAAATGAAGCAAGCCTTGTTCAGAAAAGGTTTTGCTTTTGATTTAATAGAGCAATTTTTAAGTGAAGAAGAATAACACATGGAAGCCCATGTGTTATTTTTTTGACTCGATGACAATTGAGTCTTCCTTCATATGATCCAGAATCATTTCTGCCACTTCTTTAGGAGAACGAAGTCTCGATTTGTCCTTGATATGATCGCTTTCATCCCAGAAAGGGGTGTCCATGCCGCCCATATAAACCGCTTTAACTTTAATATTTGTATTCTCCAGTTCCTTCTGAAGGCTCTCCGTAAACCCTCTTACAGCGAATTTGCTAGCCACATACACGGATTCATTTACTTTCCCTTTTAATCCCGCAGTCGAAATGATATTCATCAGCAAACCTTCGTTTTTTTCCTTTAAAAGGGGGAGAACGGCCTTTGTCATATAAATAGTGCCCAGCGTGTTAGTGTCGAACATGTCCTGGATGTTTTGCTCTGTAAGGCTGTTAACTGGCCCGAAATGCCCAACCCCGGCATTGTTAATCAGGCCATGGAGTTCAAGATTTTGGATTTGCGTCATCAATTTGCTGATGTCTTTGGTTTGTGTGATATCTAAAGTATAGGATTGAGCATTTCCTCCGGCTTCATGAATTTCCTGTTCCACGCTCTGCAGCTTGTCCAATGTCCTGCCTGTTAAAATAATATGAAATCCCTGTCCCGCAAACAATAAAGCAAGCTCTTTTCCCAAGCCCGACCCTGCGCCGGTAATGATGACTGACTTCATCTGAATCCTCCTTTAGAACGTCTTATAATCACCATCTTAGCAAAAAAGTCCAGCACATGCGAAATGCATCAAAAACAAAAAGCAGGAGCCTTTTCTAAACGGGCATTTTCTCATATACTTAGCTATGGAAGCCTTAACAGTAAATGTAACTATCTGAAGAAAGTAAGAGGATATTAATATGCAGGAAAAAAGATACAGTACAATGACTACGTATGAGCTTCAGCAGGAAATTGCCAGTTTAAATGAAAAAGCAAAAAAAGCGGAACAGATGGGTATGGTAAATGAGTTTGCCGTGCTTGAACGCAAAGTCATAATGGCGAAATCCTACCTGCTCACTCCAGATGATTTTTTACCCGGTGAAATTTATGAAATCGACGGGGATCCGGGAGTTTACTTTAAAATTGACTATATGAATGGTGTATTTGCCTGGGGATTCCGGCTGAACGGAAGCAAAGGCGAAGAAGCTCTGCCCATTTCCATGCTGAAAAAGTTAGAGAAAAAAGGATGACCTGACGGGCAATAAGAAACAATCAGAGGGGGAAAGCCCCCCTGATTGATGTTTCACCTTAAGAATTTTTGCGAATCTGCCGCTTTAAAATAATGAGGTCTTGAGTTTGCTGGGTCTCGCCATTTACTTGTGAATGTGCACGTTTTGGCCTAAAGTGCGGTGAAGTAAATGGACTGGAATACGGATTATCACCAAAAAAGTTTTTGCTGTTTCCCATAACCAAGCCTCCCTGTATTTTAAAATTCAGGTGTGTCACTTTCGCGGTCTGTTGAAGCTTTCATTCGTTCCTGAGGGTGTGTGTTAATGGTGCCATCAGCCCGGCGTGAAGCATACTCTGCTTTTGCCCGCGGCTCCCCCTCCAATTTTATATTGTTCTGATTTGGGAAATTTCTCGCTTTATTGCGCATAACAAGCCTCCTAAACCGGAATAAGAGCGTGACCGGCAAATAGCTGATCACGTAATACTATTATTTGTATTTTACGGAAGGCTATGAAGGATTAAAGGAATTAATAATTGGAAAAGAGGTGATTTTTATGAATGAGTACCAGCAAAAGCTTTATGAGCTTTTATTGGAAAAGAATAACCTGCTTTCTGCAAGTCAGGCCCAGACATGGATTGAGCTTCTATGGGAGGATTTCGAGGCAACATATGCCAAGGCTGGCAGAGAATATAAGGGTGCCGAAATGACAGAAAGAATTGTAAGGCAATGGATAGAAAACTATGGAAGCAGGCTCCATGAATTTGTTGCCAATAATCCTAAATACAAGCATTTGCTTGAGCAGGATAAGAATACCCTAAATTAAAAACAGGCTGCCCAATCGTAGCAGCCTGTTTTTTATTAAAGGATAAGAAAGTATGAACGTCGATAACTGTCTAGCTCCAGCGCCTACCCCCTCGAGGTCACAAGCCAATCCTCCCAAAAAGGCAAAGAACGCCTTTCCGGGAGGCTCGTCTTGTGCTTGTCGGGGGTGGGCAAGGCGCTTGCGCTTTTCTTATCCCGGAAGAATATCCAGTTTTTTTCGAAGCTTTTCCTCGCTGAAAATCCAGCCTGTATAGGATGATTGAATGTTAAACTCCCGATCGAGCTGGACCACGGCTACAAATGGATAATGTCCATTGCTCCGGTAGCGGAGGTCAATAAAGCGAACTTCATAATAATCATCATATTCATCCACTTCCCAGCGGTAAACCGGTGAGAAGGAAAGGAATGCAGATAGATTTTTATCTTTCTTCGCAGCTTCTATAACAGGTGTCTCGGGAACGGGAACGCGATTAAATTGATCGAGAATCCTCACGTGGTTTTTAACAGCACGCCCGACAAAAAATTGCTGCCTGCTCATAACCGCCACACGCCACTGATTAAATCTCATCGTTGGGGCAATGATGATTTCAGTTGCATCCGGTATCATAACCTTTACGGCATTTAAAACACTTCTCTGGGCCGCAAACCGCAGAAGATAATAAACGAAAATAATGCCATAAATGATTAGAAATGTATAACCTGGATGAGCCCCAAATGCCCAAATGAATAATCCGGCGACATGAATCCCGAAAATGAATGGGTCAAATGTGTTAATAATCCCCAGTGCTACCCATTTGGATGAAAAGGGCCGGAGTGCCTGTGTTCCATATGCATTGAATATGTCTACAAAAACATGCAGGAATACAGCCAAAAAAGTCCATAGCCATAAGTGCAGCAGATCCGCTGACGGAAAAAACGGATAAATCACAGCAAGTATGGCAAGCGGCCAAAGCAGGACGGCCGGAATGGAGTGAGTAATTCCCCTGTGATTGCGAATGTAAACGGCATTATTTCTTAGTTTTAAGACAGTGTCGATATCAGGTATTTGCGAACCGATGATGGCTCCAATCATGACACTTGTTGCTGTAGCAGAACTCTCAGCAACAACGGGATCAAGAGTGGCTATGCCGCCAAGCGCCAGCCCCATCACTACATGTGTGCCGGTATCCAAGAGGAAAATACCTCCTTCCCTGGTAATAAATCTTATGTGGAGTGCCTAATTTACTAAAAGTGTAACAGCAAAATTCTTGTATTAACAGCTGATTATGGGTACCTTTAAAGGTGTCGCAGAAGTTGATGTTCAATTATGAATAAGCAGCAACTGTACTAATATATTCCCATATTTTCCGATTGTTTAACATCAGGAGGATTAAAAAATTGAAAGAAGTTAGTCAAAATACAATCGAATCAACCGATATAAAAGGTTTTCAAGATGATTTGCTCAGCTGGTTCGAAGCCGAGCAAAGGGATTTGCCCTGGAGAAAGGATCAGGATCCGTACAAAGTCTGGGTTTCTGAAATTATGCTTCAGCAGACGCGGGTGGACACCGTAATCCCCTATTTTCACCGTTTTATTGAACAGTTTCCGACCATCAAGGATCTTTCTGAAGCAGATGAAGAAAAGGTATTAAAAGCCTGGGAGGGTCTAGGGTATTATTCACGGGCTAGAAATCTTCAGGCTGCCGTCCGGGAGGTACATGAAAAATATGGCGGGAAAGTTCCGGATACGCCAAAAGAGATCTCCTCCCTAAAAGGAGTGGGACCCTATACAGCAGGGGCCATTCTCAGTATTGCGTATGGCATACCCGAACCGGCTGTGGATGGCAATGTAATGCGTGTCCTGTCGCGAATCCTCTCCATCTGGGAAGATATCGCCAAGCCTTCTTCCAGGAAAATCTTTGAGTCTTCCGTTCGAACATTAATTTCACATGAAAACCCGTCCCATTTCAACCAGGCGCTTATGGAGCTTGGCGCATTAATATGTACACCAACGTCGCCTTCCTGCTTATTATGCCCGGTGAGAGAACATTGTACTGCTTTTTATGAAGGGACTCAGCAGGAGCTGCCCGTAAAAACGAAAACCAAAAAGCAGAAAAATGTGCAATTGGCTGCAGCTGTCCTTATAGATGATCAGGACAGAGTGCTAATTCACAAAAGACCCGGCAAAGGCCTGCTTGCTAATCTCTGGGAATTTCCTATGGCAGAGATCAATATTGCTTATGTAAGCGACAAAGAGCAGATGAAGGATGCGTTCAGCACACAATATGGCGCCGATGTGGATATACAGGAAATGACGGGTCAGATCGAACACATTTTTTCCCATTTAACATGGAACATAAATGTTTATAAAGGAAAATTATTAGAACTTAAAGAGGAAAAAAGTGATTTGAAATTAGTCACCCTTGAAGAAATGAAGGAATTTCCTTTTCCGGTTTCCCATCAGAAAATCTGGAAGCAATATTTGGAAAGCTGAACATAGAAAAAAAGGGGAATAATCCCCTTTTTCCTTCACTCATAGCTAACCCTGGTCCCATGAGTATAATCGGCTTCCTGCCTTTTCAGGCCGCCGCGGTTTTCTATTTCTTCAACAATCTCCCTATGAATCGTCTGGCCCTCAGAATTTAAATAAGGCATGATCTGCTGAAATGAATGATGGTAAAAAGCAAGCTCACTGTCCTTCCAGTCCGATTTCGACATCATGGATAGCTCAGTCATATCACGACCCACAAACATATGCCATCTTCCTTTCCTCAATTGGATTACAGATAGTGTTTTAATTCGAATTGCCATATATACATGGAAAAAGCTAAAATGAAATCGGTAAGGTGTTTTGTTTATAAATTCCCTTGATAAAAATCCTTAAACAACAGAAATACATAACAGAAAGGAAATTGAATCATGACACAAAAAGTAGCACTGGTAACAGGAAGCAGCAGAGGAATTGGAAAGGCGACAGCCATCAGGCTTGCCAAAGAAGGCTATGACATTGTCATCAATTACGCACGCAGCAAATCAGCTGCAAATGAAACAGCAGCTGAAATTGAGGCGCTCGGCAGAAAAGCCCTGGTTGTAAAAGCAAACGTTGGGGATGTAGAGAAAATTAAAGGACTGTTCGCTGAGATTGACCGTGAATTCGGAAGACTCGATGTGTTTGTCAACAATGCAGCTTCCGGGGTTCTGCGTCCCGTTATGGAACTGGAAGAATCTCATTGGGACTGGACGATGAATATTAACAGCAAAGCCCTGCTTTTCTGCGGTCAGGAAGCTGCAAAGCTAATGGAGAAAAGTGGCGGCGGAAAAATTGTAAGCATCAGCTCACTGGGATCGATTCGCTACCTGGAAAACTATACGACTGTAGGGGTTTCCAAGGCAGCATTGGAAGCATTGACACGTTACCTGGCTGTTGAACTGGCTCCTAAAAATATCACTGTAAACGCTGTTTCAGGCGGTGCAGTGGATACAGAGGCTTTAAAACATTTCCCTAACCGTGCAGAGCTTCTCGAAGAAGCAAAAACAAAAACACCTGCAGGACGAATGGTTGAAATTGACGATATGGTGAATACGGTTATGTTTTTGTTAGGTGAGGAATCCAGCATGATCCGCGGTCAGACGATTATTGTAGATGGCGGCATTTCTCTGCTTGTTTAATTAAATATGGATATTTTTGGTTTGCAAAAAAGTTGGATAGTTTCCTCCACTCCCGGTTAAATTAATGAGCGTGGAGGTGATTATAATGGCTAAACAACCAAACCAATCTCAAGCTGGAACTAACGTTCAAGAAGTGAGACAACAAAACGCACAATCTGCTGGCCAAGGCCAATACGGTACTGAATTTGCCAGCGAAACAAATGCTGCTGAAGTAAGACAGCAAAACCAGCAAGCTGAAGCTCGCAAAGGTCAAAATGCAGGCAAACAAAGCCGCTAATTACATCTAAAGAAAGAAGCCGCCTTTTAAATGGAAAGGGCGGCTTCTTTTTTTGTGCTGCTCTGCTCCTTCGACAAAACTTCCATAAAGTCAACATAACTAGTCAAAGGGTTAAAAAAAGGTACAGCGAAATTATAGAAATAGGAAAAATAATGGGGACGGTGGAACAAACATGGAGAACTTTAACAGTTTAGTTTCAGAACAGATGAAAACGATGGAAAAACTTCTTTATCTGCAGAGTGAGCTGGAGCGCTGCCAGGAGATTGAAGAGGAATTAAAAGCCATTCAGCAGGAAACAGAGCTTGAAAGTGTTCAGTATGAAATTGCCAGAATGAAAGAAGAGCTCAAACAAATTCATCGTATATTTGAGGAACAGACCGAAGAGGTCATCCGCTCCTATCAGAAAGTAAATGTAACCGTTTAAAGATAAACTCTCTATAATCTTTCGTTGTCTTCAATACCTATAAAATAAGCTATTATATCCTTTTTTTACAGCCGTTGATACATTTCAATGGCTCTTTGTTTTAAAAATTTCCTTTTACCGTTATAATAGTAGAAAACAGGAATCGTACTTTGTTGCCTTTTTCTTTTGATATTATTGAGTCATGCTGTGCAGTATATGCTAAGCATGAAGGGGAGGAAGCCTATTAAAGGCGCCAAAAAAGTATTATCAGGTTGCAAAGCTTCCGGAAGGAAAGTAGGGGAAAAAGAATGGCGGTACCCATCGAAGGCGAACCAATGCAAATACACAGCTATAAACATAATGGGCATATCCACCGCGTCTGGGAGGAAACAACCGTATTAAAAGGGACTCAAAATCTTGTGATTGGCGGAAATGACCGGACAATCGTAACAGAATCTGACGGAAGAACATGGGTGACGAGAGAGCCAGCCATTTGTTATTTTCATTCTCAGCACTGGTTTAATGTGATTGGAATGATTCGGGAAGATGGTGTTTATTATTACTGTAATATTAGTTCACCATTTATTTTTGATGGAGAAGCGTTAAAGTATATTGACTATGATCTCGATATTAAAGTATATCCGGACATGACATTCAATTTGCTTGACGAAGACGAGTATGAACGGCACCGTCAGGAAATGAATTATCCCGATGTGATTGACAGCATCCTTAAATCAAATGTGGACAACCTCATCCATTGGATCCGTCAGAGAAAAGGTCCTTTTGCACCCGACTTTATTGATATATGGTATGAACGTTATCTTACTTACAGACGCTAAAAAAGGGCTGAATGCCGAAAAAAACGCCTGTTGGACCTTGAGTCAGCAGGTTTTTATTTTTGTCCAGCGCAAGCAGTCTGCCCCTCGGGGTCACAAGCTTGCCGAGGGGGGCAAGGCGCTTGCGCTTTTCGCCATGAATCTGCATGATTGCCGGGTTTAGGGGTAAGTTTAAGAAAATAACAGGGAATGAGACAGAGAGGGGGAGCGATCCGGTTGGACAGTATAAAAAGATATTTGAAGTTCGTTAAGCCGTATCGGCTTCAGATTATCGGAACCATTATCATAGGCATCATTAAATTTGCCATACCGCTTTTGATTCCGCTTCTGATTAAGTATGTAATAGATGATATTATTGGCAATGATGCTTTGAGTCAGAGCGATAAGAACAGCACACTGTTAATGGTTATGGCTGTGATGATTGCTTTATTTGTCATCGCCCGTCCGCCAATTGAGTATTACCGGCAATACTTTGCCCAGTGGGTGGCAAGCAAAATTCTGTATGATATCAGGGATAAGCTTTTTACCCACATTCAAAAGTTAAGCTTCCGATTCTATGCAAATACCAGAACAGGGGAAGTGATCTCCAGGGTCATAAATGATGTTGAGCAAACCAAAACATTCGTCGTGACCGGTTTAATGAATTTATGGCTTGATGTGGCAACCATATTAATTGCAGTTGTCATTATGCTGAATATGGACGTTACGCTGACGATTGTGTCGCTGCTGTTATTTCCATTTTATGCTTTCTCAGTCAAGTACTTTTTTGGAAACCTCAGAAAGCTGACAAGGGCCCGTTCACAGGCTCTTGCAGAGGTGCAGGGCTACCTGCATGAACGTGTTCAGGGAATGGCAGTTGTTAAAAGCTTTGCCATTGAGGATTATGAGCAAACCCAATTTGATGCGCAAAATAAGAATTTCCTGACAAAAGCGATCGACCATACAAAGTGGAATGCAAAGGCATTTGCAGTAGTGAACACCATTACAGACATATCACCGCTTTTAGTCATTGGATATTCAGGATATCAGGTTATCCAGGGAGATATTTCCCTCGGAGTCATGATGGCATTTGTCGCTTATATAGATAGATTGTACGGACCGCTCAGAAGACTTGTTAATTCTTCAACCACCTTAACCCAATCAATCGCATCCATGGACCGGGTCTTTGAGTTAATAGATGAGAAATACGATATTGACGATTCACCTGATGCCATTCAATGCCGTGATGTTAAAGGGCATATCCAATTTGAAGGAGTGAGCTTTTCCTACAATGAGACTGAGCCTCCGGTATTAAAGGAAATAAATCTCGATGTATCAGCAGGGGAAACGATTGCCCTTGTAGGGATGAGCGGAGGAGGAAAATCCTCACTGGTAGGGCTGATTCCGCGTTTTTACGATGTGAATGAAGGCCGAATTCTTCTTGACGGCACTGATATCCGTTCGTTTAAAGTAAGGAGCCTTCGCGATAAAATCGGGATGGTGCTTCAGGATAATATCCTGTTCAGTGAATCGGTCAAAACTAACATTCTGCTCGGCAAACCCGATGCCACTGAAGAGGAAGTAATCGATGCTGCCAAGGCTGCAAATGCCCACGAATTTATTATGAATTTGCCTGAAGGCTATGATACCAAGGTTGGCGAGCGCGGTGTGAAACTGTCGGGAGGGCAGAAGCAGCGAATTGCCATTGCGAGAATCTTTTTGAAAAATCCGCCGATCCTTGTGCTGGATGAAGCCACTTCAGCCCTTGATCTGGAGAGTGAACATCTGATACAGGAAGCACTGGAAAAATTGGCTAAAGACCGCACGACTTTTATCGTGGCCCATCGACTTTCCACCATCACACATGCAGATAGAATTATTCTGATAGAGCATGGTGAAATTTCTGAAGCGGGAAGCCATGACGAATTAATGAAAAAACAAGGGAATTATTATAAGCTTTTTCAAGTTCAGCAGCTTGAAAATTAGGTATAAAAGCCGGCTCTATTACAGGGCCGGCTTTATTTGTGTGCTTTTTTATAGCAATGCGTTAAATTACTATAGTGTTAAAACAGCTTCCGGCAATTAACGGTCATTAATCTCCATCTTTTTCATAATTATTAGTAGGATATTACTTACAAATCCATATTTAAAAATATATAATGTTTACTATATTTAAATAATTTAGAAAAATGAGTAGACTTAACCAATCTTTTTTTATAGAATGAAAAAAAGATAGTGACCTAAGGTCCAAAATTGTTAAAAATGTCCCATTTCATAGAAAAGGACGATCAGGAAAGGAGTATCCGTGTGACTCAAGCTCCAGTTTTAGATGTAAAACAGCTAAGGACATCCTTTTTCTCTTCAGATGGAGAAGTTCCGGCTGTGGATGATATCAGCTTTTCGGTCAACAAGGGTGAAATTCTGGGGATAGTAGGAGAATCAGGCTGCGGGAAGAGTGTTACATCTCTATCCATTATGAAGCTGATTCCACAGCCCCCGGGAAAAATTGTTGGCGGTGAAATTCTTTTAGATGGAGAAGATCTCGTTAAAGCATCAGAAAAAAGAATGCGTGAATTAAGGGGAAATGAAGTGGCTATGATTTTTCAGGAGCCGATGACTTCATTGAATCCGTTATTTACAATAGGAGATCAGCTGACAGAAGGAATCAAATTACATAAAAAATTAA
This sequence comes from Cytobacillus sp. SAFR-174, assembly GCF_051964675.1. Classification (NCBI taxonomy): domain Bacteria; kingdom Bacillati; phylum Bacillota; class Bacilli; order Caryophanales; family Bacillaceae; genus Cytobacillus; species Cytobacillus sp. SAFR-174. The sequence goes on from NZ_JBQCMZ010000016.1 coordinate 87,237, forward strand.
ATAAGAAGGCTGCAATCCAGCAGGCGGTTGAAATGCTTAAGCTTGTTGGTCTGCCAAGGGCAGAGCAGATAGTAAAGGAATATCCCCACCAGCTGTCAGGGGGAATGAGGCAGAGGGTAATGATTGCCATGGCCTTGTCCTGCCATCCTCGGCTTCTGATTGCAGATGAGCCGACAACTGCTTTAGACGTGACCATCCAGGCCCAGATATTAGCCCTTATGAAGGATCTTAATGAAAAGCTCGACACAGCCATAGTCATGATTACGCATGATCTCGGCGTAGTAGCGGAAGTATGTGAGAGGGTAATTGTCATGTATGCCGGGAAAATAGTGGAGGAAGCTCCAGTAGAAGAGATATTCAAAAATCCAAAGCATCCTTATACCCAGGGGCTTCTGCAATCAGTGCCTGATGTAAGAGAGAAAAAGGAGCGATTATATTCCATTCCGGGAAATGTCCCAAAACCGGGCTCCATCAAGACTGGATGCCGTTTTGCAGCGCGCTGTGAATTTGTCCATGACCGATGCATGACGGAAAGTCCTCCGCTTTATAACGCCAATAATGCTGAACAGCATACAGTGCGCTGTTTCCTGCATGAGTCTGGGGGTGTCATTGATGACCGAAGTGCTGTTGGAAGTTAATCAGTTAAAGAAATACTTTCCCGTAACAGGGGGTCTGTTTGGAAGAAAACAGGGTGACGTGAAAGCGGTTGATGATATCAGCTTCTTCGTTAACAAAGGAGAAACGCTTGGCCTTGTAGGTGAATCTGGCTGCGGCAAATCAACCACAGGAAGAATGCTGATGCGTCTGATTGAACCAACAGAGGGGAAAGTAGTTTTTGATGGCAAGGACCTGACTTCCCTAAACTCATCGGAAATGCGCAAGATGAGAAAGGAAATGCAGATGGTGTTCCAGGATCCGTTTGCGTCATTAAATCCCCGCCATACTGTTGAGCAAATTTTGGAAGAGCCTCTCATTGTCCACGGTATTGGGAACAAAGAAGAACGTAAACAGCGGGTAAGAGAGATGCTTGAGGTTGTCGGCCTCAGCAGCTACCATGCCAAACGCTATCCGCACCAATTCAGCGGAGGCCAAAGGCAGAGGATTGGCATCGCAAGAGCATTGATGACCAAGCCTAAGCTGATCATTGCAGATGAGCCTGTTTCAGCACTTGATGTATCCATTCAATCACAGGTGCTCAACCTGCTGGAAGATCTTCAAAAAGAATTTCAGCTGACGTATATATTCATTGCCCATGATCTCGGGGTAGTTAAACATATCAGTGATAGAGTTGGTGTTATGTATCTTGGAAGATTAGTAGAGATCACAACCTCTGACCAGCTCTACGATAAGCCGCTGCATCCTTACACAAAGGCATTGCTTGGTGCAGTTCCCATCCCTGACCCGACTTTAAAGAAAGACAGGGAGCTATTAACTGGGGACATTCCAAGTCCGCAGAATCCGCCAGCCGGATGTGCCTTCCATACGAGATGTAAAGAATGCATGGAAATCTGCAAAACAGATAGGCCGCAGCTGAAGGAAATTGAACCGGGTCACTTTGCAGCCTGCCATCTTTATAGCTGAGCTATATAGGGCAGAACTGCATGGATGATAAATATGTAAATAGCCGATACCGGCAAAAGAAAAAAAGGGGGAAAACAATGAAGAAGCGCAATGGCATTTGGTTCCTGGTTGCAGCTTTGTTACTGTCGCTGGCTCTTGCCGGCTGCAGCAGCAACTCAAGCAGCGGAACGAAAGACGAAAAGGATAAAGAGAAAGGTACAGATACAGAAGAAGCGTCATCAGGCGGTACATTAGTATTTGGCCGCGGCGGTGATTCTACTTCACTTGATCCCGCTATTACAACAGAAGGCGAATCTTTTAAAGTTACAAAAAACATCTATGAAACTCTGATCGAATTTGGTGAGCAGGATACAGAAATTCAGGCTGGCCTTGCTACTAAATGGGAAATGAGCGAAGACGGGCTAAAGCATACATTGAAGCTTCGTGAAGGCATAAAGTTCCACGATGGAACTGATTTCAATGCTGAAGCAGTTGTCTTCAACTTTGAAAGATGGAAAGCTGGAAGCGCTGAGCAGTTCTATTACTATAACTCTCAGTTTGGGGATAAAATCTCTGAAGTAAAAGCTGTAGATGATTACACAGTTGAGTTTACTTTAAACAAGCCAATTGCACCATTCTTAAAGAACCTTGCAATGTCTCCATTTGGAATTGCAAGCCCGGCTGCGATTGAAAAGCACGGTGAAAAATTCCTTCACAACCCGGTGGGAACAGGTCCATTTGTATTTAAGGAATACAAAGCAAACGACCGCATCACTCTTGTGAAAAATGAAGAATACTGGCAGGAAGGCCTTCCAAAGCTTGATGAAGTTATCTTCCGTGTCATTCCTGAAAACTCTGCTCGTCTGAACGCCCTGGCTACAGGCGAAGTCGACTTAATCGATGGTGTTAACTTCAGTGATGTTGGCCAAATCGAAGGAAATCCGGATCTTCAAACGTTTGAACGTCCATCATTAAACGTAGCTTACCTTGGATTGACAAGCACACGTGGACCATTAAAAGATAAAAAAGTCCGCCAGGCATTGAACTATGCAGTTGATAAGCAAGCTCTTATTGATGCTTTCTATGCCGGTGCAGCTGAACCTGCGAAAAACCCAATGCCTTCAGTTGTAGCAGGTTACAATGATGACGTTAAGGATTATGAGTATGACCCTGAGAAGGCTAAGGAACTTTTAAAAGAAGCAGGATATGAAGATGGTTTTGAAATGGAGCTATGGGCAATGCCGGTTCCTAGACCATATATGCCGGATGGACAAAAAGTGGCTGAAGCACTTCAAGCCAACTTTGATGCAATCGGCGTAAAAGCAAAGATTGTAACGTATGAGTGGGGTACTTACCTGGATAAAGCCAAGAATGGTGAAGCTGATACATTCCTATTAGGATGGACGGGCGATAATGGGGATGCTGATAACTTCCTGTATGTTCTTCTAGATCAGGACAGCATTGGTTCCAACAACTACTCTTATTACAAAAACCCTGAAGTGCATGAACTGCTTGTAAAAGCTCAGGCAAGTGCAGACCAGGCAGAGCGTGAAAAACTTTACAAAGAGGCTCAGCTTCTGATCAAAGAAGATGCTCCGTGGATTCCGCTTGTTCACTCAAGACCAATCCTTGCGGGTAAAGCTGATATCACTGGCTTCAAACCGCATCCAACAGGTTCTGATTTACTGGCAACTGTAGAATTTAAATAAGCTGTAGTACAAGTGACATAAGTATACTTCTTATATTCAAGGAAAAGGGAGTACAGTTCTGTAGCTCCCTTTTCTATTCCAAAATATTTTAACCCTTCAAGAGAGGTGAGATGGCAATGCTGTCCTACACACTTAAACGTCTGTTTTCCCTAATTCCCGTTCTGTTGGGGCTTTCGCTGATCGTCTTTTTTATGATCCGGGCAATACCAGGTAATCCGGCACAGATTATCCTGGGACAATTGGCAACAAAAGAAGCAGTAGAGGAATTAACGAAGCAGCTGGGGCTGGATCAGCCTTGGTACCTTCAATATTTTACATATCTGGGCGGGCTTATTACGGGAGATCTTGGAGAATCACTCCGGACTAAAACGGAAATAAGCCAGGAAATTTGGCCGTATCTGGCTGCAACAATTGAACTTACATTCGTTGCCATGTTAATTGCTGTTTTTATCGGTGTGAATGCCGGAATCATCAGTGCCTGGTATCAGAATTCATGGTTTGATTATGTGGCAATGGTGCTGGCGCTTATTGGCGTTTCCATGCCAATCTTCTGGCTCGGCTTGATGGAGCAGTGGGCATTTGCCATTAAGCTGGACTGGCTGCCTACATCGGGAAGGGAAGAAGTAAGAAATCCGATTGAAGCCATAACGAACATATATATGATCGATACTCTCCTGCAGGGAAGAATCGATCAATTCTGGGATGTCATCAGACACCTGATTCTGCCGGCATTTGCCCTGGCGACCATCCCAATGGCGATCATTGCGAGAATTACCCGTTCTACGATGCTTGAGGTAATGAGATCCGATTTTGTCAGAACAGCGAGGGCCAAAGGCTTGAGAATGTTCTGGGTTGTTTATAAGCACTCATTAAAGAATGCCATCATTCCAGTTCTTACGATTATCGGCCTTCAAATGGGATTATTGCTGGGAGGCGCCATTTTAACGGAAACGATCTTCAGCTGGCCGGGAATCGGACGGTATATTTATGAGGCTATCAACTATCGGGACTATCCTGTTATCCAGTCAGGCATACTTATCATTGCATTTATCTTTGTCATGATCAATCTGGTGGTGGACTTGCTGTATGCAGCAATTGATCCGCGGATTAAATATAATTAAGGAGGGGGAACAGACTTGGAACTTTCAACACAAAAAGACCTTCAGCCGCCTATTATGCCAGCTGAAGAAAAAGCGGTTTCCCCCTGGGTGGAAGCATGGAGGAGCTTTAGAAAAAATAAACTGGCTTTAATCGGCACCATTATTGTATTGTTTTTCGTTCTTCTTGCTGTATTTGCACCGCTTATTGCACCGCAGGGGATTAATGAACAGATGCTCTCAAAAAGGCTTCAGGCTCCATCCAGCCAGCATTGGTTTGGAACAGATGACTTCGGCCGGGATATCTTTTCCAGGGTTGTTTATGGGGCAAGGATCTCATTATGGGTAGGTTTTTTGGCCGTAATCGGATCTATTGTGGTTGGATGCCTTTTAGGTGTAGTAGCAGGGTATTATGGCAAATGGGTTGATACCATCATCTCCCGTATTTTTGATATCATGCTTGCTTTCCCAAGCATATTGCTGGCTATTGCGATTGTGGCTGTACTTGGTCCATCATTAAGAAATGCCCTGATTGCCATTGCGGTTATCAATATTCCCAATTTTGGCAGACTGATCCGTTCAAGGGTGCTGAGTGTCAAACAGGAGGAATATATTATGGCTGCAAAAGCGATTGGGATGAGCAACAGCCGTATTCTCTTCAGGCATGTTCTGCCAAATAGTATGGCGCCAATCATTGTACAGGGAACACTTGCGATTGCAACAGCGATTATTGAGTGTGCTGCCCTTGGATTCCTTGGCCTTGGTGCAGAAGCGCCAAATCCTGAATGGGGGAAAATGCTCTCTGATGCGAAGGCATATTTGATACAGGCTCCATGGACGATGATCTTCCCGGGACTTGCGATCATGCTTACAGTTCTCGGATTTAATTTAATGGGTGATGGATTAAGGGATGCACTTGATCCGCGTATGAAGAATTAACAAAAAGCAGCTGAACATCAGCTGCTTTTTCCTATGAATTAAGTTGAAAATAGACCACAGTCTACTCGGCATTCTCCGGTATGGAAACCTCATTTTCTTCCTTATGATATGACTGAAAGCTTGATATAAGCTTATCCAGGTGCTCCACATGTTCATCGTAATCAACAATAGCTGATACTATCTGCATGATATGCGGGAGAATGGATTCTTCATCATGTTCATGTTCTTTTTGCTGAGCCAGGAAAAGGTTCACCAGTTCCTTTCTGCTCAGACTGAAGTCGCCTTCCTCAAACACTACATTCGGACGAACTTTCCCGATGAATTTAAGCATGACGTGTTCGTGATAATGAATAAGAATATCAAGCTGCTGCTGCACAGCATGCTGGAATTCCTCTGGCATTTGCTGCAGATCATTTTCAAAGCGATGAAGCTTTTTTAATGTTTCCAGTGACCGTTTAACAGTGGAAATCATTTGGCGGTAAATAACGAGTTTCCTGGATTTAACCAGATCATTTCGTTTAAAATAATTTCTTTCCTCTTTATACATTAGATACAGCTGTTCAAGCTTAACATTGCTGTCTTTCATTTTATCAATATCGTTTTTCAGAAGTCTGTGTTCAGATGCATGGCGTATGGTAAGCCTGATCCATTTGGTAATTTCCTCTGTGTTATTGGATATTTTAAAATATAGCTTGTTTTCGTATTTAGGAGGCAGAAATACAAGATTAACGATAAAAGCTGACAATACCCCGAGCATTACGGTTGAGAATCGAATAAGAGCAAATTGCAGAAAGGTATCGCCCGGTGTCTCCATGATGACAATCAGGGTTACAAGTGAAAGTCCAATTGTGTTTTCTATTTTAAGCTTAAGATTAATCGTGATAACAATAATAGCTGCCAGGCCTATGATGAAGACATGGTTGCCGAATAAAAGCACAAAAATCACGGCAATTAATGCGCCAATTGCGTTCCCCTGGATCTGTTCCACAATAGAAAGATAAGATCTGTAAATGGTCGGCTGAACGGCAAAAATAGCGGCAATTCCTGCAAAAATAGGAGCAGGAAGCTGAAAGAGTTCTGATAATAATAGAGCTAGAATGATTGCGATTCCCGTCTTAAGTATGCGGGCGCCAAGTTTCATACAATGTATGTCCTTTCTTTCGTAAAAATTGGGTTCATTGAAAAGCGATTTAACGTAAAAGCAGTAATTATACCTACTTTAAACGATTTTGCTCATTGTTAAACAATATTGTACTATACAGGGATATGGAAAGAAGTTCAAGGGGCATTTTTATGAAATTATTATTAAAAGTTAGTAAAAAAGTTAAGGGTGCCTTAAAGAAGACAAAAAGCCCCATCCGCAGAAACGGGTGGGGCTTGATTGTGCAGATGCAGATAATCACTCTGTGGAAACAGACGGGTCTGCCTGCTCTTTGACCGGAATAACTTGAACAAAGTGGTCTTCCGGATGATTAAGAAGGGAAGCAAGCTCTGAAGCTTCTTCTGTCTGTCCTTGATCATTCAGCATGGCAATGTATTGGCCAAGCAGTTCATTAACATCTTCCTTTCCTTTATCAGAAAGAGAAGTAACGGAGACTTTAGCTCCTTTGGCAATTCTGCGCTGGATGGCTTCTTTTGTTAAGCCCATTTCCGGCTGGTGTCTTAAGTAAACAACACCGCCTGTCATACCTGCGCAGATCCATGGACCGGCATCGCCCAGCACAAGGCCTCGGCCATTCGTCATATACTCAAAGGCAAACCCTTTAATGTTGGCATTTGAACCGATATTGCCGTATTCCTTTTCAGGAAGCGGCTTTCTTACCTGGCCGCCGATAATCATATCCGCTCCGGATAATCTGATTCCGGCACGGGCGTCAGCATTTCCTTGAGCTACAAGCAAGCCTTCCTGTGCTCCATAGCCGAAGCCTTTACCAACAGAGCCATTATAGAACTTGCCATTTTTGCCTTTTGCTTTAAAGATTTTAATTTGTCCGCCGAAAGAAGTTTTTCCGATGCCATCCTGTGCTCCTCCGGCAACTTCGATGTTGATGCCGAAGCTGTTGTAAGCTCCAAGGCCATTGCCCGGGATGGAACCGCCTTTGTATTTCAAATCAACTTGCGGAAGCGTTTTGTAAGAACCGTCGAGTCTGTTTCTTACACGGTGGCAGGAAACCCGGCTACCCAGTACACGCTGCTCGGAAGTGACGCTATGGAATTCACGTGACTGATCCAGTTCTTCTACACTTGCGTCGAGATACTCTGCTCCAACAGCTACCTGCAGCTGTGCTTCCTGCAGGGCTTCAGGTGCTTCCTGGGCAGAAAATTGGCCGATTTCAAGTGTTTTCAGCAGGTGAGTCAGGTCCAGCTGATCCTGTCCTTTAATCTGTACAAGCAGATCAGAACGGCCTACTGCATCCTGCAGATTTTTTATGCCAACAGAAGCTGCCAATGCTTTCAGTTCTTCGCCAAAAGCAGTAAACAGGTTCATGATGCCTTTAACAGCAAGGTCGAATTGGCGCGGAACAAATCTTCTTAAGCCATGTTCTTTCGCCTGTGCCTCTGAATCTATTTGTGTGGCAATCCCAACATGGCAAGTATCAAGATGGCAGCCGCGGCATGTCGTACAGCCGATGGCAAGCATGGAAAGTGTACCAAAGCCTACACGGTTAGCACCCAGCAGCATAACCTTCAACACGTCTGCAGCACTCTTGATGCCGCCATCAGCCCAAAGCTCCACATTATCGCGGATGCCTGCTTCCAGCAGTGCGTTGTGAGCTGCCTTTACACCAATCTCAACTGGAAGGCCTACATGCTGAAGGGCGTGAATTCTCGCTGCCCCTGTACCTCCGTCGAAACCGCTCAAAGTGATGATATCAGCACCAGCTTTTGCAATCCCGACTGCAATGGTTCCGATATTCGGTACAACCGGCACTTTAACAGCAACCTTGGCTTTGTCATTGGCTGTCTTAAGCTCGTGAATCATCTGTGCCAAATCTTCAATCGAGTAGATGTCATGATTGTTGGAAGGTGAAATCAAATCCGATCCAATTGTTGCATTACGCGCCTCTGCAATTTTTGCCGTTACCTTGGATCCAGGAAGGTGACCCCCTTCACCAGGCTTTGCACCCTGCCCAATTTTTATTTCCAGCAGGTTGGATGAATTCAGGAGCTCGGCATTAACACCAAAGCGTCCTGATGCTACCTGCTGTCCGCGGGTTCTCGGATATTTTCCAAGCATATCCTTGATTTCTCCGCCTTCACCATTCAGGCTGACCATGTTCAAGCGGTCAGCACCTTCAGCATAGGCTCTGAAGGCTGTTTCATTTTGTGATCCAAAGGACATGGATGAGATGACAAATGGCAGGTCATGCTCGCCCACATGCAAGCTGATATCTTCCGGCTTCAGATGAGAAGCCGTTTCCTTAAATCCGGTTAAATGGCGGATTGTTGTAGGGTTCTGGTCTTCCTGTTCAGTGATTTTTTCCTTGTAAACACTATAGTCACCAGTCGATGCCACTTCGCCGATCGCTTTCCAGATGCGCGGGAAAAGGCTGAACGTTTTTCCGATCCGTTCCTTTTCATTCTGGTAATCTTCCGCTCTGGCAAAAGCGTCTTCCTTTAAAACGCTGAAGCTGAATGAAAGTTCTTTAGATCCGAAGAAGTTGACGATATTCAGATATCCGGCTACTTCCTCATGAAGACCGATGGCAGAGAACAACCTGCCATAGCCCCTTAATTCATGAATCCCGATAGTGGAAATGACTTTTTCAAGTCCTTTAGTCAGTGCTGAGTATAAATTCTTCAGCGGTGTATCAGATTCGCCAAGGACCGTCATAAACATATAGTAAGGGCTTATAATATCAGCGCCTAAACCGAATGCGGTAATGATATCATGAAGCGATCTGATTGAAGCTGACCGGAGCAGCAGGGAACATTCACGGCGCAATGCTTCTTTGACAAGAGCCTGATCGATCGCAGAGACGGCCAGGTGCGGATCAATCCAGTAAGCGTCCTCCTGATGAGCATTGGCATCATCCAGGACAAGCAGGGTTTTGCCATTTTTGACCGCATCAACCGCTTCTGCTGCTAAACGGTCTAAAGCTTCTTTTACCGTTTCATCTTTCGTAAATGTGGAAGATAAATAAGATATCAGCTTTTGTTCCTGATAGAAGCCGGTTACCTGGTCATAGCTCGGCTGATTGAGCTCATCGGAACATTCAAAGCCTGCTTTGCCTTCTAGTAAAATAGGAGTCTGCAATTCAATAACGGCCCCTTGCTCCTGTTTCTCAAATAAAGAAGGACGCTGGCCGATAATCGTGCGGGTTGAGAAATGCTCGGTTTCCCGGTCACGGTCAATGGCAGGGTTTGTAACGACAGCAACACTTTCCTTAATAAAATCTGCGATGTTTTTCCGCTGAGGATTCAGTGCTGCTAAAGGTGAGTCGTGTCCGAGAGAACGGATTGGCTCTGCTCCTTTTTCTGCCATCTGCTCGACAAGCTGGACATGGTCTCTCTCCCAGCCGAACGCTTTATACTGCCCGTTATGAATCTTATCCGGGTAATTTACAGTAATGGTTTTTTCCAATTTTGGTGACTGCAGGCGAACCCTGTAGTTTTCAGCGTTCACTCTCATTGAAAATCGGTTGAAAACTTCAGCCTGATAATGGCTGTGCTCGTAAACAGCCAGGGTATCACCGTCCCATTTCAGCCCCACCTTTTCACCTGGTGACAGCTGCTTTGGCTCATTAACATATTCACTGGATGAGATGATTCCTGGTTCTGATGAGAACAGGTAGGAGCTTTCGGTTTCCAGCATCCACAGCGGGCGAAGGCCCAATGCATCGACACTGAACACTGCCTCATCGGCAAATCTGGAAATAATTCCTGCAGGCCCCTGGGCAAAATGTCCCCATGCTTCCCGGATATAGGCGTACATATCCTGAAGATGCTCAGGGTATGACTTGATTTCATTCACGATAGGAGGGAACATGACGTCCATTGCTTCAAAGAGAGTATAGCCGTCACGGCAAATAAACGTTTCAAGCGTTCTGCTCAGATCCTGTGAGTCACTGCCGTCTTTTACTAGCGGAACGCCGACCATTTTGGCTTCATCCCTAAGCTTGGCAATGGTGTTGATTTCCCCGTTGTGTCCCAGCACGCTAAAAGGCTGCACACGGAAGAAGCTTGATAATGTGTTAGTTGAATAGCGATTATGCCCAAGCGTCATGGTTGAGGCAACAAGGGGGCTTGCCAGGTCGTGATAATATTTCGGAAGAATATCTCCGGCTCCCATAACTTTGTACACAGCATGATGCTGGCTAAGGGAGGCGACATGGACATGTTCGTTCTCTTCAAAATCAACAATTAATTCAAACAGTTTTTTGGAAAGCTCTGCACTATTCGATTCTGCTAAACAGGCAAACTGCCAGAATACCGGATTTTCCTGGATGGCAATCGGTCCTAAAGCTGAAGATTCGGTTACTTCGTCAGATGCATAAATAACCGTCAGATTTGCGTCAGCGAGTTTTTGCAGCAAGATTGTCTTCAGTAATTCAGTATCCTGTTTCCTGGACATAAATACATGTCCAACTACAAATCCATCTTTTTCTGATGCGTTAGAATCGGCTCCCGCTTCCTTTAACTTTTCTTTCCACAGCTCTCTCGGGATATCAATATGGATCCCTACACCGTCGCCTTCTCCATTAATAAAACCGGCACGGTGATTCATCGTAACAAGTGCATTGATGCAGCTGAAAATATTTTCGCGGGTTGGGACTTTCTTTTTCTCCATAGCAGAAACGATGCCGCATGCATCGTGCTCCTGGCGGTGAAACTCTTTAAAAAGTGAAGGACTCCATTGCTGTAATGTCATAAAATTCGGCTGAAAATAAGGCTGCGCCTTAAAGCCGTTCACCTCCTGAAAAATAGTAATCTATAAGTTTTTTTGTTTACGGGTTTTAAATGAGGGTATTGCAAAATTATCTTTGGTTTGAAAGGTAAATGCATGTAGCATTTATTGAATGAATAGTTGGATAATTCGGGATATGCTGCAAGGACATAATGTTCTTTATGTCAGCGTAATCCGCTCTTACACAAAAGATTTCTCCCATCATATCATATGAATTTTCAGAAATCAATTATTTATACAAAAAGTTGGATATGGTTTGTAGGAGGAAATAGGCAATTGTATAAAAAAACTCTACTGTTGTAAACGTTTTCATTGTTGGGGATAAAGAAAACGGAAGCATTTCTGCTCCCGTCGGTGTATAAAATAGTGAATATTTATTCGTCTTTTAATTGCTGAAATGCGTTTTGCACCGCATGAATGGTGGCTTGAATATCATCCTCTGTATGCGCGATTGTCATAAACCAGGCTTCGTATTTTGAAGGAGCCAGGTTTATACCCTGATTGAGCATCAGCTTGAAGAACTTTGCAAACATTTCTCCATCTGTATTTTCCGCCTGCTCATAATTCACTACTTTTTCTTCCGTGAAGTAGATGGTCAGGGCACCTTTTAATCGATTAATGGTAATGGGGATGTTATGTTCTTCAGCTGCCTCGCTAATCCCTTTTTCAAGCATTTCTCCCAGTCTGTCCAGATATTCATAGACACCAGGCTGCTTTAAAACTTCGAGACAGGCAATGCCTGATAGAATCGATGCCGGATTTCCAGCCATTGTGCCAGCTTGATAAGCTGGACCTAAAGGAGCTACTGTTTCCATAATCTCTTTCTTTCCGCCATAAGCACCGATTGGAAGGCCGCCTCCAATGATTTTCCCCATGGCTGTCAAGTCCGGTTTTACACCAAGCAGATCCTGAGCGCCGCCATACATAAAACGGAAAGCTGTGATGACTTCATCATAAATGACAAGCGCACCGGCTGCATGTGTTAATTCGTTAACCTGCTCCAGGAACCCCGGTTTTGGTTCAACAATTCCAAAGTTGCCGACAATCGGCTCCACCAGCACAGCAGCGATCTGGTCACCCCATTTTTCCAGCGCTTCCTTATATGGTTCGATTTCATTGAAAGGAACCGTGATCACTTCCTGGGCAATGCTCTTTGGAACTCCGGCAGAGTCAGGCGTTCCAAGTGTTGAAGGCCCTGAGCCTGCAGCAACCAGGACAAGATCGGAATGGCCGTGATAGCAGCCGGCAAACTTAATGATTTTGTCCCTTCCCGTATAGGCCCTTGCCACACGGATCGTTGTCATAACGGCTTCAGTACCTGAATTCACAAAACGGACTTTGTCCAAATTAGGCATTGCTTCCTTAAGCATCTCGGCGAACTTCACTTCATGTGGTGTCGGAGTTCCATATAATACTCCGCGCTCAGCAGCTGTTTTTATGGCTTCTGTAATATGCGGATGGGCATGCCCGGTAATGATGGGGCCGTATGCAGCCAGGTAATCAATATATTGATTGCCGTCCACATCCCAGAAATAAGCGCCATGTGCCCGTTCCATTGCGACCGGTGAGCCGCCGCCAACTGCTTTATAGGAGCGGGAAGGGCTGTTTACTCCTCCAACAATATGTTCTATAGCTTGTTTATGCAGCCGTTCAGAATTAGTAAATTGCATGTTAATCCTCCTGAAAAAATCCATTTATATTTCCGTCATTATTTTAACATGTTTGGAAGGGGCTTCGTCCAATCCTAAGGGAAGGCGGATTATTCTGTATTTTAAAAATAGGATTTGAAGCAATCTAGTTGTGAAGAAGGCGCTGTTTGTCTAAACTATTTCATTAGGGCATTAATTGGCAGGAGGAATAAAAATGAATGATGCAATAACAGTCCGGAACTTAAAAAAGGAATTTAAAGCTTATTCGAGCCGTGCCGGATTAAAGGGTGCTTTCCGTGACTTGCTTACAAGAAATTATAAGATTGTGCCAGCGGTAAACAATATCAGTTTTAATGTAAAGCAGGGCGAGATGGTTGGCTATATAGGTGAAAATGGAGCGGGGAAGTCAACGACCATAAAAATGCTGACAGGAATCCTGACCCCGACAAGCGGCGAAGTGATCGTAAATGGAATGAATCCTCATAAAGACCGAGAAAAATTCGTCAGCACAATTGGAGTTGTCTTCGGCCAGAGATCCCAGCTTTGGTGGGATATTGCTGTTCAGGAATCCTTCAGGCTGCTCAAGAAGGTGTACAAAGTTACTGATGAGCAATACGACAGCCATATGGGTCATGTAATCAAAACCCTGGATATTGAGCCTCTGCTCGATAAGCCGGTCCGGAAGCTTTCACTCGGACAGAGAATGAGGTGTGAACTGGCAGCAGCACTCATCCACAATCCGCCGCTCTTGTTCCTGGATGAGCCGACTATTGGGCTTGATGTGCTTGTTAAATTGAAGATCAGGGAGTTTTTAAAAGAAATTAATGAAAAATATAATACAACCATTCTGCTGACTACTCATGACCTGTCTGATATCGAGGCGCTGTGCGAACGCGTAGTGATGCTGGATGAGGGGAAAATCATTTATGATGGAGCCTTAAAAAGCCTTAAGGAAAAATGGGGGGAAGGGAAGGAAATAGAATTCCAGTTCCTTGAAGATGTAACCCTAAACGACTTAAACCGAATAACGGCTTCATCGGAAGTGAAATGGGAAAAAGATGAAAAAGAAGCGATCTTTACAGCCTTTACAGAGGATAATGATGAACTGATTTCCCTGCTGATTGCCAAGGTGGTTGCGGATTTGAAAGTGAAAGACATCAATATTAAAGAAACTTCAACAGAGGAAATCATAAGAAATATTTATGACCGGGGGATATCTTAATGAAAGAATTTACTTTTACCCGGGGGTGTTCCTGTGGATAAGTATATCGAAATGATTCGGATCCGTTTTTTGATGATGCTTGCCTACAGGACCAATTATTATACAGGCATTCTGATCTACAGCATTAATATTGGCGCTTACTATTTCTTGTGGAGTGCCATTTATGGAGAAAAAGATGCTATTGAGGGCATGTCTGTGATCCAGATGTCGACATATGTGGCGGTAGCCTGGATGGCCAGAGCGTTTTACTTTAATAATATAGACCGGGAAATGGCTGCTGAAATTAAAGAAGGAAAAGTAGCGGTGGAGCTGATCCGCCCATATAATTATCTGGGGATGAAAACGATGCAGGGACTGGGGGAAGGAATATTCCGTTTCTTCTTTTTCTCCGTTCCGGGCATGGTTATCGTCTCGTTCATTTTTCCGCTTCAATTTTCTGCGGATTGGACGACCTGGATTTTCTTTGCGGTATCGATTGTATTAAGTTTTTTTATTAATACGCAAATTAATTTGCTGACAGGTATTACCACTTTCTTCTTATTTAATAACACCGGGCTTATCCGGGCAAAAAGAGTAGTGATTGATCTCTTTTCCGGCCTTCTGATTCCTATCAGCTTTTTTCCGGTATGGGCACAGGATGTATTAAAATTTCTGCCCTTTCAAGGTATCAGCTATGTGCCGAGCATGATTTTTACAAATAGTTTTTCGAATAATGAAACCATCCAGGCGATTATTATGCAGGGGATCTGGGTTCTTATTCTGATCATACCCATTCAGGTTCTGTGGATCATAGCGAAAAAACAGCTCATTATTCAAGGAGGGTGACGCATGTTTTATATAGCCATTTTCTTTCAATATGTCGCCCAATATATGAAAACAAGAATGCAGTACCGTGCAGATTTATTTGTAGAAATCTTTTCTGATCTTCTTTTTCAGGCAGTTAATTTAATTTTTATCTTAGTCGTATTTGGGCATACCAATTTGCTTGGCGGCTGGACGAGGGATGAAATTATCTTTATTTACGGGTTTTTCCTTGTGCCTTATGCGCTGTTTTCATCGTTCTTTAATATTTGGGATTTTAATGAGAGATATATAGTAAAAGGAGAACTAGACAGGATATTAACCAGGCCGATTCATAGTTTGTTTCAAATCGTATTGGAACGGATGGAGCTTGAATCCCTGTTTGGGGCCGTAACAGGCATTGGTGTTATGATCTACGCCGGAAACAGCCTTGGTTTAGGGATTTCCTGGACTGACCCGTTCTTGTTTTTCTTATTTGTGATAGGCGGAATGCTTGTGTATGGAGGCATCTTTGTCCTGATTGCCTGTATCAGCTTTTGGGCAGATGCCAGAACATCTATCATGCCGATGATGTATAACATCGGGAATTATGGAAGGTATCCGGTTGATATTTACAATAGTGTTATACGCTTTGTCCTCACCTGGGTTCTTCCGTTTGCCTTTGTCGGTGTATATCCGGCTTCCTACTTTCTGGGGAAAGAAGAATGGTTTTTGTACTCCTTTTTAACACCTGTAATCGGAATCGTATTTTTCGGCATCTCGATCCTCACCTGGAATTCAGGTGTTAAGCGATATCGGGGAGCGGGCAATTAAAACTGGGATAAAATCCCGGTTTTTTTTTGGGGGCGAACAGAAAGAGTTTCCGAGACAGGCTGTCATATGGGAAAGGCCATGAGCGTATAAATGAATTGGAAGGCATTTCGAAATGAGGTGCAGTATGGCTTTTTATTTATCGCTGATTTTAATCGTGCTGTGCATGATCATGAGTCTGCAGACTCTTTTTTCATCCGCCAAGATCAAGGGAAGATGGGTGTCTGTGGAGAATTTCCTTTATCTCATAAGTTTATATGCAACGATTCTGATTGGATTTGGGCTGATATATATTTGGCTTGATTTACATGGGCTGGTGGTTTTGATGGACGGCACTGAGTATATGGAAACCGGTTTCCTCGAGAGGCTGGAAACGGGTTTTTATTTTAGTGCGGTAACTCTTTTTTCTGTTGGGTATGGAGATGTCAGTCCTGTTGGAATAGGCAGGCTTATTGCCGTACTGGAAGCGTTAATCGGCTATGTCATCCCGGCCGCATTCGTAGCCAGGGTAGTATTTGATGCAGGTGACCGTGCTTTATAATGATATCAGTTGTTTTTGACGGAAAAGTTGGATAGGCTTAGAGTAAGAAACCTATTCAACAGGAGGAATGAAAATGGCAATTGAAATAGGTAAACCGGCTCCGGAGTTTGAGCTTGAGGCAAGCAATGGTGAAAGAGTGAAATTATCAGATTACCGCGGGAAAAATGTTGTTCTGTATTTTTACCCGAAAGACATGACACCTGGCTGCACGACTCAGGCATGTGATTTCAGGGACCAGCATCAGAATTTTGCAGAGGTGAACGCAGTCGTTTTAGGAGTAAGCCCTGATCCGCTTAGCCGGCATGAGAAATTCATTGAAAAACACGGACTGCCTTTCCTGCTGCTTGCAGATGAAGACCATCATGCGGCAGAGGCGTACGGTGTGTGGAAATTAAAAAAGAACTTTGGGAAAGAATATATGGGGATTGAGCGTTCAACCTTTATTATTGACCAGGAAGGCAAGCTCGTGAAAGAATGGCGCAAGGTAAAGGTCAAGGATCATGTTGAGGAGGCACTGGAGTATATTAAGGAGAATTTGACCCAGCCTTAAATGGGTTGCCTATTTTTTACAGGAACAAGGCTTTTGTCCATTCCGAAGAACAAGTTTTGCATATCATTTTATTAGGGCATACCTCCTCAGATACTTTTTCGAAACGGACCTGAACAGGTTCGTTTTTTTTATAAAGATAAGAAAGTATATAATTTTTGAACGTCGATAACTGTCTAGCGCAAGCAGCCTACCCCCACGAGGTCACAAGCTTGGCTTGTTGCGGCTCCTAGGGACTCGAGACATAAGCCAATCCCTTCCAGAAGGAAAGAACACCTTCTTGCAGGGCTAGTCTTATGCTTGTTGTCCCTGAGCAGTCGCCTCCACATTTCGGGCAATCCTCCCAAAAAGGCAAAGAACGCCTTTCAGGGAGGCTCGTCTTGTGCTTGTCGGGGGTGGGCAAGGCGCTTGCGCTTTTCTTATTACCATTCAGCAATGGATGGTATGATGAATAAAACTACGTTGGAGTGGAGTTTATGAAAATTGTGTCTTCCATTTTGCCTCATGAAGAGCTGCGCCAGGAAGTAATTCGGGATTTTCCTGAAGGAGATTTCCTGTTTTTCGATGGAATAGAAGCTGCAGGGGAATCCTTTTATAATGCTGAAGTATTTATTACCTATGGAGAAGATTTGACAGAGGAATATATTCATAAAGCGACAAAACTAAAGTGGATTATGGTGATGTCAGCGGGAATGGATGAAATGCCCTTGAAAGCCTGCAAGGAGAAAGGCATCTTAATTACAAATGCAAGAGGAATCCATAAAATCCCTATGGCTGAATTTGCACTTGGAACTATGTTAGGGCATGTTAAACAAAGAGCATTGCTGGCTGAAAATGAAAAGGCAGAAGTTTGGAATCGAAATCTGCCAATGGAAGAGCTGCATGGAAAAACCTTATTAATTATCGGTGTTGGTGCAATAGGGGTAGAGATTGCAAGGCTCGCCAAATGCTTTGGAATGAAAGTGGCTGGAGTGAATAGGAGCGGACGGGAAAATGTGTGGACAGATCGTATTTTTCCACTCAGCAGGCTCACCGTGATCCTTCCTGAAGCTGATTTTATCGTTTCTGTCCTTCCCAGCACGACTGAAACTAAATTTCTGTTAAAAGAAAAGCATTTCGCTGCTATGAAGAATTCTGCTGTGTTTATGAATATAGGAAGAGGGGATCTTGTCGAGGAAAAGGTGCTTCTATCTGCACTCGAAAAACACCAGATTTCACATGCGTATCTGGATGTTTTTGAAAATGAGCCTCTGCCTGAAGGACATCCTTTCTGGAGGATGGAGAATGTAACCGTCACACCTCACCTTTCAAGCCGAACAAAAAACTATTTACCAAGATCTTTTGAAATTTTTAAGCATAACCTTCATACATATATAAAAAATAACAAAGATTATATGAATGTGGTCGATGTTGAAAGAGGGTATTGATATGAGAATTTATACCAAAACGGGGGATAAGGGGACAACATCACTGATGTATGGACAGAGAGTCAGTAAGAATGACATTCGTGTAGAGGCCTACGGTTCATGTGATGAGGCGAATTCCATGATTGGATTGGCCTTAAGCCATTTAAGAAGCGAGTATTTCAGCGGTAAAGAAAAAACGGAGCAGGTATTCCATAAAGTGCAGACTGACTTGTTCCATGCAGGAGCAGAGATGGCAACGCCCTCAGGAAAAGAAGTTAAATGGACGATAAAGGAAGAGGATATCACCTTCATGGAAACGCAAATTGATGAGTGGGAAGCTGATCTTACTGTGCTTAATAACTTTATTTTGCCTGGCGGTCATCCTTCAGGAGCGGCATTCCACGTAGCGAGAACTGTTGTGAGAAGAGCGGAAAGATGTGCGGTGTCACTCGGTGAAGAAGTGAATCCGCTCGTTCTAATCTATCTGAACAGACTGTCAGATCTGCTGTTCGTTGCTGCGCGATTTGTGAATCACCATTTGGGCACTGGTGAGCAGTCGCTTCATGATGAAGAGAGCTGATTCCCTCTATTAAGGTGTTTGTAATATTGACAAATGTGGTAAAAAATTAGTACACTATTTATAAAGATTATAAAGTAAGAATATTTGTTAGAAAAGAGGTGCATGGCGGTGGCGCATATGGAATTAAAAGAGGCGCTGGATACTTTAAAAGACACTGGAGTGCGTATCACTCCGCAGCGTCATGCGATACTTGAATATTTAATAAACTCCATGTCACACCCGACTGCTGACGATATATACAAAGCATTAGAGGGGAAATTCCCAAATATGAGTGTGGCAACAGTTTACAATAATTTACGAGTATTCCGTGAGGTTGGCCTGGTAAAGGAACTGACATATGGTGACGCATCTAGCCGCTTCGATTTTGTTACCACTCATCATTATCATGTCATTTGTGAAAGCTGCGGCAAGATTGTAGACTTCCACTATCCTGGCCTGGATGAAGTAGAGCACCTTGCTTCGCATGTTACAGGTTTTAAAATCAGCCATCATAGAATGGAGATTTACGGAACATGTCCGGATTGTGCAAGTAAAGAAGCTCACTAATAAAATTTTAAAGCTGCCGGCGCAATGCTGTCAGCTTTTTATTTTTAATCCAATAAAAAACCGGCTGTTGGAGAGCCGGTCATTTTAGAACTTGAATATGGAAGCAGGAGATAAATCAGCTCTGCTTCGTATTTTTTTTGTTGTATTTTTCATCAAATTCAGCGCCCTCAAGATTTGGATCAAGCGTCAAAGGTTCATTGCAGTACATGCACATATCAACGCGGCCAAGCATCTTTGTGTGTTTTCCGCAATTCGGGCAAACCACCTGCACGGTTTTTGTTGAAAGCATGCCGATCCAAAAATAAACACCGGTGCTGGCAAGAATGCAGAGCATTCCGAGAAGCATAAATATTGTCATGAGAAGAGCGGAATTTCTGAAGAATATTCCGAGATACATAACGATAAATCCGATGAAAATTAAACTAAGGGCAAATGTACGAATCTTATTGATTTTATTTGAGTACTTAGCCATACTGCTCCCTCCTAAAAACTAACTATACCACATTCCTTTTGCTTAAATAAATATTAATATAGAATGGTGTCGAAAAATGTCTCACCTTTAGGAAGGATTTCATTTATAATTGTCGAAGATATACGCTATCAATAAAATGGAGGAATTATGATGGAAGATATTCTCCGTCCTATATACCAGGAACGGGCAAGCCAGACAAACACTCTAGGCGTGATTATGACCGAAAAAATGCAAAAGGCTATTCCTGCTACTGATACATTTGATGCTGTACTGCTGATCCTTGTTGAGGAAGCAGATGAACCTGTATTTGTTAAACATTACACATATAAAGATAAAAAAGCGGCTCTGCATATCGTGACAGATAAGCAGCTTCGCGAATGGATCCTGCTGGGGTCGAACCGGAAAATCTTTGATTGGCTCTATAATGGAAAAGTTTTATTTGATCGAAACGAATATATTCATAACCTGAAGGTGGAATTAAGAGAGTTTCCTTTCTATGGGCGAAAATTAAAAATGGGTCTTGAGTTTGCCAAGCTGATCAGACGATATATGGATGGCAAAGCCTTCTTTGAAAACCGCCATTATTTTGATGCCTATAACCATATTGTTCATTCCCTTCATCATCTGGCCAGGCTTGCTGTTATCGAAAATGGATTCCATCCGGAAGTAACTGTCTGGAATCAGGTAAAGCAAATTGAGCCTGAAATCATGAAGCTGTATGAAGAATTGGTGAATAGCCAGGAGCCGCTTGAAAAAAGGCTGGAGCTGCTGTTTCTTGCAAGTGAATTCTTAATCCATTCGAGAACGAAACAAGGAATCAGTCATCTTGCCGACGTGCTTGCTGAGAAAGAAGAATGGTCCATCCACGATATTATGAACCATGATGAACTTCATCTTTATGCGGTTGACTTAAGCATGCTTCTTGAGTATTTGATTGATAAGCATTTCATAGAAGTAGTAAACATAGAAACAAAAGGTCAGGGAATTTATCACAGGTATTACAAACTCAAAAAAAAATTATCGTAAAAAAACTTTAAAAGCTATTGACCTTTATTTAAATCCTTGTTATATTTATATCCGTCGCTGCGATATGAACGAAAAACATTTTCACAGACGGCGGATAACTTGTAAAAAAAGTGTTGACAGATAAAAACAACACATGTTATATTAATAAAGTCGCCTCTGAGCGATTAGGTAAAATATAACAAGAGAAATTGATCTTTGAAAACTGAACGAACAATACGTCAACGTTTAAATCATTAGTCTTTTTTGAAAAGACAACTCGAGCTTAATCAACTCTTATATGGAGAGTTTGATCCTGGCTCAGGACGAACGCTGGCGGCGTGCCTAATACATGCAAG
>NZ_JBQCMZ010000017.1:0-106549 GCF_051964675.1 Cytobacillus sp. SAFR-174
TCCAGAAATGGCCTAGAAGATGACCTCGGAGAGGTCTATAATCCTCTGAAAATGATTCAAATCCAGTAAAAAATCAAAAAAGGGGTTCGGAATGAGACTATTCCGAACCCCTTTTGTCTACAAACTGAAAGACAGCCTAAAGAGGCTGCCTTTGTTTCGTTCAAATATTATTTCCCGATGAACATTTGTGTCCAGTAGTTACCGTCAGCAACATGGCCAACACCAAGGTGTGTAAAGTTGGCATTCATAATGTTTTTACGGTGGCCTTCACTATTCATCCAAGCTTGTACAACTTCTTCAGGAGACTGCTGGCCCATAGCAATGTTTTCGCCTGCTGTTGTGTATGAGATGCCGAATTGCTTCATCATATCGAATGGTGAACCGTAAGTTGGGCTGTTATGGTCAAAGTATCCTTTAGACTGCATATCACGTGATTTTTCACGAGCTACTTTGCTTAGTTCTTCGTCCAATTTAAGTGCAGGCACTCCAGCTTTTGCACGTTCCTGGTTTGTTAATTCAAGGACTTTTTTCTCGTAAGCACTTACTGCAGAAGAAGCAGGTGCTGCTTCTTTTGTCTGCTCTGCAGGTGCTTGCTGCTGTGCAGGTGCTTTTGCTGCTTCTTGTGTTTTGGCAGGTGCTTTTGCAGGCTGTTCTGCTGGAGCTGGAGCTGCTGGAGCTGCTGGCTTTTGAGCTTCCTGTTTATTTACTTGTGCATTTCCCCAATTAATATTGTAGTCTTTAAGGTGTTTTTGAAGAATGTTATTGATTTGTTCCTGGCTTAGGTTGCCAGATTGAGAGATTGCAATTTTTTTAGCTTGTTCAGGAGTAGGACAATTTGAAGCTGCGTCCGCTTGGTTTGCTCCTGGTGCTGATACTAATAATGCTGCTGCCGCTGCTACTGAGTAAATAACTTTCTTATTCATATATATAAATCCTCCCTGTGTTTGTTTTCTTTGTTGTGTGGTGCTGTGTGACTTGCACAATCATCATAACACAGGGTTTTTCGTAATATTTTTGGTCAGATTTTACAAATTCTTGAATGTAGCATATCCGATAGACTTAGAAACTAGTAAAAATCAGCCTGCAAGTTTTCATAAATACTTATTTTATTGGGTTTATGTATACTTGAAAATGGGTAAATAACCTTCTGTATTTTTTTGTCTATATTGGAAGCTTCCTTTATCATGTACCATTTATATACTAAAAGATCAGTATTGACAGGTTTTTAGGCTGATACTATTTTTTACTTTTATTACATCAATGTAACAAATATGATAGGTATATGTACCCGAGAATGGGTATATATGCCCCTGAAGGAAAAATTACTGCAGGATTACTCGATTCCAAAACAAAAAGCAGCCTATGCTGCTTTTTAATGGCTGCCATGATCATCGTCATCCATATTTTCTTCCTGGCTGCCTGATTCTTTTTCAGGTGGACTGGGCTTGCCGATAACAAATTCTTTTTTAGGCATATTATGCATCCTGCGCGCCGTTACATGTGAATATATATAATAGGTGCCTTCTTCTTTAAAGCTTTTCTCCAGGCGATAGATCCCGTTTTCAGCATGTTCAACAAGAATTTTTTCGTGTTCTTCGGCATTCGCTCTCCAGATCTCAAACTTGACTTCGTCTGCATCTGTAACCTCTTCTTCTCCATATGTAACTTTTGCTTCAAAAACAACCGGTTCATTCACTTTTGCTTTTTCAGGGTTTATCGATAACTCGACATCCAGGAATTGCGGCTCTTCTTCAGATGCATTATTATTGCTGCAGGCTGCCAGGCTAATAATTATCATTACCGCAAGCCAAATAAACATTAGTTTTTTCATCATTAATCTCCTCTAAATTTACTTTATTTCGAGCAGCGGAAGCATGATTCTAACTGTCGTCCCCTTATTTAATTCACTGAACACAGTCAGCTCTCCTTGATGAAGCTTAACCAGCTTTTCTGCAATTGCCAGACCAAGCCCTGTGCCTCCATCTGATCTTGTTCTGCCTTTATTCACTCTATAAAACCGTTGTTTGATTTTGCTCAAATGTTCTTCTGAAATCCCTATGCCTGTATCCTCTATTTCTATCAGGCATTGATCTCTCTCTTGAGATAAACGGATGCTGATTCTGCCTTTTGCTGTATATCTGATGGAATTGTCCATAATATTTTGGATAACCTGCTCAATCCTGCCTTCATCACCGTTAATAATTACTTCAGGATCCAGGCGATATTGCAGATCCACATTTTTTTCACGGAGGACCGGCTTGTATTTTTCAATAGCGTCCTCTATTAACTGTGCCAATGGCAGCGGCATTTTTTCGAGTTTGTATACGTCAGATTCAAGTTTGGATAAATCAAGCAAATCTCCAACGAGACGTTCCATCCTTCCTGATTCTCTAAGTATCAGCTGTAAGTATTTTTTTCTGTCCTCCCCGGATTTTTCCATTCCGGAAATGAGCGCCTCACTGTAGCCTTTTACATAGCTGATAGGGGTTCTTAACTCATGAGATACATTCGCGAGAAAATCCCTTTTCTTTTCGTCTTCTTTTCGTATAGATGAGGACATATAATTGAAGGCATTGGCCAGCTGGCCAATTTCGTCCTTTGAATCAATGTTTAAATGAATATCATAGCACCCCTTTGAAACATGTTCAGCTGCATCCTTCATATCCAGTAAGGGCTTTGTCAATTTTTTAACCAGCATCGTTCCTAAAATGATGCTGATAACAGTAAAGACCGCCGCAGCTGCGAGCCACAGATAGGCAAAATCCCGGGTGAACTCTGAAATCTTCGCTAGGGGAACATATAAATAAATAATGCCTTGAAGCCGATTATCATCAAGAAGCGGAATAATGACACCCATAATTTTCCGGTCAAACCTTTTTTCATAGCCCAGTTTTTCAACTGTAATGCCTTTGAGAAGCTCTTCACGCTCTGATTTGCCAATTAGTGTCTGATAGTCAATTTCAAAGGGCAGACAGGCACTAAGCTCTCTGGGATTACTGACTATAAAAACCTCTGTTTCGGATTTTGAATTATACCAATCGATTTTTTTCCTGAGATCCTCTGTCAATGCCCCTCCATGGTACTCTGACGCCAGGCTTCTCCCTTCAGTCAGCAGGGAATCCCTTACATTTTCCACATAAATCTTTTCATAAAATAAGTAAGACAAAAAATAGGAATATAAGATCGTAATAATAATCGCAGCTGTTACGGTCAGCCACATTTTTTTAGCCAGGCTATTGGTCAGGAATTTCATTCATCCGGCACCTCGAATTTATAGCCAACTCCCCAGACTGTTTGAATATAGTCTCCAAACCCAAGCTTCATTCTCAGCGTTTTTATATGAGTATCCACTGTTCTTAAACTGCCTGTATAATCAATGCCCCATATATATTCAAGAAGCTGTTCCCTGCTTAATGCCTGGTTTTTATGTTCGATAAAAAACAGCAGCAATTCATATTCTTTAAGAGTAAGCGTGACATGCTTTCCCTCAACTGAGACTTTTCTCGCTTTCATGTCAATTGCGATCTTTCCAATTTGAATAGAATCCATATCACTTTTTAAGCCGCCTGTTCTTCGAAGGACAGCATTGATTCTGGCGACAAGTTCTCCAGGACTGAAAGGTTTGACAATATAGTCATCCCCTCCTAACTGCAGGGCTTTCACTTTATCCCATTCCTCTCCCTTAGCAGAGAGAAATATAATTGGCACATTTAATTTTTCCCTTATTCGGGAACAAACTTCAAATCCATCCTCCCCAGGCATCATGATATCCAGAATAACTAAGTCCATCACATTATTTTCAAGTATCCCATATGCTTCAAAGCCGCTTTCTGCTGAAAAGCACGCAAATCCTGAATTCCCAAGATACATCTCAATTAAATGCCTCATATCTGCTTCATCATCTATAATCAGGATATTCAGCATGTCATTTCACACTCTCCCTAATGACTATTTTAAAAGGACCCTCTCCAACCTTGATACTTTTAAGGGTTTTTAAATTTTCCGGCTCCAGTATATGCAAGTCATTGCTGTCATAGCCGGCCACTAATAGTTTATGTGCTGCAAATGCCATTTCAAAAGGATTTGCCGCAATCGAAACAGAGGCTCTTTCTTCCCCTGATTCATTCATTTTATATAACATATTTGATCCATGGCTTAGGACATACACTTGATTTTCTTGTCCCAGAAAATTAATCGGCATAGAAGCAGCTGGAATTTTCTTTTTTAACTTTCCCGTTTCTTCATCATATACATGTATATTTTGTTCAATCTCTACACCTTCTCCATGTCCGCCAATCCAGATTTCACCGTTTTTCTCATTAAGCCACGCACCGGCTGCTGAAGGATGGATCGTAAATTCCCCGCTTTTTTCTTTTGATTCAAGGTCGATAATTCCCATTTTTTTATGATTGAAGCTTAGAACAAATAACTTATTCTTTTCACGGGATTCCAGCAGGGTAAGCGGATCTATCTCAGATTCCACCTGTTTTTCTTCTTCTCCATTTGAATGAAAGAACCTAATTTTGTTTAAATGCTGATCTGCAAAAACGATTTCATTCGTTTCAAGCAGGATTCCATTTACGATTCCTTCTCCTGTTTCCCAGCTGTCAATCAGTTTACCTTCCTTTAAGGAATAAAGATCAGCCGTTTCAAGCTGTTTTCCATAAAGAAGGATGGAATCATTGTCCGGGAGAATTAAAGCGCCTGTGTAAGGTTTCTCCATAGTCCATTCTGCCGCCAGCTTCTTTTTTTCCAGGTCGACAAAAGATATGGTCATATCCTTGATATTTACTGTGGCAGCAAAGCTAATATCCTCGGGTATTGCAGGCTGTTTCTTTTCTGAGCAGGAAGTAAGGATGGCCGCTATAATACATAAAAAGAAAAGCCAATACATTTTTTTTGACATACAATTTCTCCTCATGACTATCTTATCTTTATCTTACATTAATATTGTGAGATAAATGTGAAAGGATCTTGAAATCTGCAGTAAACCTGTTAATTTAAAAAAGGAGGCTTAAACCCCCTATTTCAAACCTTCCGCTTCATGGATATGCATATGGATAAGTGCTGCTTTGGATGTATCATCCAGGTCTGAATGTGCAATTCTCTTAACCGCAAGGTAAAATTTTTCATAGATAGTCTTACGGACTCTTGGATGGGAATTTTCATCCCTTAGTTCCCTGGAGATTGCTTCCTTCAAAATGTTTTCTGCGTTAGTATCATCTTCGAGTTTCCGGTTATTCCATAGCTTCCGGTATTCATTCAGAAGCTTTTCATAGTCTGGACTCATAACTTGCCACATCCCTTCCAAAACAGGAAACAAATATATTTCCTTAGATGTATTTTTACATAAATAAATTTATAAATGCAAAAAATACAGCTAATATGCGAGAAAGGAGAATGAGTTATGAATTCACCTTACCGGTGCCCAAACTGTAAAACAAACAGAAGCCGATTTAATATTATTCAGCAGGTGCCTCAATCCATCAAAATGGATCCTCAGACAGGGAATGTTTTGGAAGAATACAGCAGTGAACAGCTGTCCCCCTTCCATATGCCTTACAAAGGCCCTGATAAAAGAGTTCAATGTGCTGCTTGCGGACTTGTAGAAGACGAGCGGACGTTCATCAAATTTGGCGAAAAACAGTAAAACAAATAAAGGCCTGAGAGTCTATTCTCAGGCTTTTATTCGTTCAATAACATATTTTCCTTTAAGAACCTTTTATTATCCACTTTCCATGGGTCTGCCTGTGAAAAGCGCACAAGATAGATGCTTCCTCGAAAATGCTGTCTGCCGCGGTTTTTTATAAACCAATCCGCTTCTACCGGCACCTTCATGCTCAGCTCATCTGTCAGATCCTCAGCTGGAAGGACGGGCATCCCGCTTAGCCTTACATTCTCAATTCTGGGCAGGAGTTTATTCCATGCTAAAGGCTGGAGGGAAATCGACTGGACAATCCTGGAATCCTGCTGTTTTAGTCCTGCCATAAATGCACTGATCACTTCATATGGATTGGCATTATTGAGATATCCATCAAGCTTTCCTGCCGCTTTCAAAATCATAAGCTTGTGTGATAGATCCATAAAGTTTGTTCGATGTGTGGTACTGCCGTAAAAATGAATGCAAAAATGCCCTGGAAAATTATTTTTCAGTGCACCTCCTCCATGGGGCATACCATGCATGGAAGCCGCTATCCACTGATTTCCATTAATAACAATGATGGCGCGCCGCTTCCAGCTCCATTTTCCGCCATAAATGCTTTTCATTATTTTTGTTTCTTCAGCATTTAATGGCTGAACATCTGCATGATGGCTTCCGGCACGCCGCTGGACCCTAAACTTCTTGCCTGTTTCAACATCCAGAACGGTAAATTTACTGTATTTCAGCAATATCCCATTCACTTTCTCCCATGCCAGCATCTCAATCCGCCAGCTAATCCCCTCTTCATCTGCAGAAATGTGTGTGCCTCCTGCAAAAAGAAAAAAGATGAATACCATGATTACGTTTAAAGTTTTCATAAATTCCACTCATTTATAGGTATTTCGGTTAGGCATTATATAATGAGTTTCCCAAAAAAAGGTTTTCTTCATTCATTCAGGCAATAAAAAAATCACACCATATGAGTGCGATTTTCTTTAAATAACCTGATTAATTAGATGCTTCCAGATTTGTTAACCTTTGTTCGATTTCTGCCCAATCAAGATTCTCCCCAATAAACACCATATTAAGGGGCATATTGATGTTTTCCTGCATATAAAGCGGCATTCCATAAGAAAACTGAAAAAGATACGGGTACTTTGAAGAATTCAGCTTCATATACCCTTTTATTCTGTACACAGTGTCTGGAAGTCCTCTAAGAAAATTCTCAAAATCAGTCTGATTGACAGGTTTTTGAAACTGATAAACGAACGTGCTAAGCTTTAAATCAGAAAAAACATGTGATTTGGAAGCCTTGCTCTTTTTCCCGGAGGACATACCTCTTACCTGCTTCACAGCGATCTTTGAATATGAAGTTAAGATGGTGAACGCCTGGCTGTTAAGACCCTGAATCTCCATTGTAAGCCGCGCCTGTTCTGCCTCGGAAAGTTTATCTGCTTTATTCAAAATTATTAAGTCTGCATGCCTTACCTGCTCAATTAAAAGCTGCTGCACCTGAGGGCTTAACACATTTCGATTAAGCCATCTTGGACTGTCTACAACAGAAATAATGCCTTTTACCTGCATCCTGTCTGCAAAAAGAGGGGAAAGGATGCTATCCAGAACTTCAATGGGATGAGCAGCACCTGTAGTTTCAATATAAATCGCTTCCGGCTTTTCAACCATCAATAATTCCTGAAGCTGCGCCTCAAGCTTATCTGAAATGGTACAGCATATACAGCCGTCAAGCAGCTCTTTTAATGGCACACCCTCATCGACTGCGTCCGAGTCAATTGAAACTTTCCCAAGCTCGTTCATCATGACTGCCACTTTTCTGCCTTGCTTTTTTTCATCCTGGAGCAGCTGCTTTAGAAGCGTCGTTTTCCCGCTCCCAAGAAATCCTGATAATATATATATTTCTGTTTTATTCATACTTTTCCCCTTCTGCACGGTCTGCCAGCATTTCTTCAATCATAAGCATCATTTTCTTCTCTATTGAATCAATATCCAGATTGGTTAAATAACCAACGGAATGAAACATTTCCTGTTTGCATTTCCAGATGGGAATATAAGCATTCGGAAAAAATTCATCCTCCGTCTCAATTCCCAGTTCCAGAATGGATTCATAATCATTTTCAAACACATCGTTTTCTGATGCTTGCCGGCCTTTTATCGTTCTGACCAGGTCCACTGCCAGATTTTCCTCTTCAGTTTGAAAGTTTGTTTTGTACTTATTAAGAAGTTTTTCTGCAAGCTTTTCACATTTTTGTTCAATATCTGATATTTGCCTGCGGGTCTCTTCATTAAGCTTTACTACCTGCTTCAAAGGATCACCTCTTTATAGCTATCCTGTCTAATGACCCATTGTATATGATTTTACCAGTCCATACAAACCATAAGACATATTTGCTATAATTTCTATTAAGGATGGTGGAGAAAAATGCTCGAAAATACCGGAGAAAGAATCATACTGGAGGAAATGCCGGTTACTAACGGAATGCTTCTGGAACATTTGGCACGTTACTATTTCGCCCTTTATTACGCTAAAGGAAGAGTGCTTGATATTGCCTGCGGGACAGGGTACGGTTCAAAAATCATGGCAAAGGCCAAGAAAAAGGAAATTAGTGAAATTGTTGCTGTGGACATTGATGAGGGAACACTGAACTATGCCAGACAGCATCATTATCATCCTCTCGTGCAATATATTAAGGCCAATGCGGAAGATGATTCCCTCTCTGAACAATTAGGATTCTTTGATGTGATAACGAGCTTTGAAACGCTTGAACACCTGCCATCAGAAGAAATATTCCTTAACAGTCTTTTTAAGATGCTAAAGCCAGGCGGGACTCTCATTTTATCCACGCCTTTCGGTGCCGGGAGGGGAAAGCCAACAAATGAGCCCTTCCATTTTCACCAGCTGACGGAAGATGAATTTATTGAACTGTTCAAGTCTTACGGAGAGACGGAATTTTACTATCAGAGAAGTGTTCTCATTGAACCAAAAAGAGAAGGTAAACACTACCCTTTCGGGATTGCAGTTTGTGTAAAAAATAGATGAGGAGCCCGCGGGCTCCTCATCATTTTTTCCTTTACACTATTTCTTTTCAGCATCCAAAAACTGCTTAAGCGCTTCTGAGTTTTCTTCAAAATCAAGCTGGAGAACCGAACCGGCATGTTTATATGTTTTATTCTCATAACTATCTTCAACAGGTACCCTGAGTGTTTCAATGTCAGTGACAGGATTCATTAAAAACTTCACACCGAGTGATAATGCTTCTTCCATCTTTAAGTCGGTTTCAACATACTTCATTGCCTGGCTGATTACTTCCGGAAACCTTGCTAAACCGGCAGGTGATGAGAATTGGTTCATCACTTCATCTTTAAGCCCAATCAAAATTTCCTGCTGCCGGTCCACTCTCCCGAAATCACTTTGTCCATCATGGCGAAATCTCACATATGATAAAATGTCGCTTCCCTTAAGCTTTTGTTTTCCCGGCTCCAGATCCAATCCCATATCTTCAATCATGGCGGCACTGACTTCTGCTTCAATTCCGTCCGGGGCAATCGCATCAAGCATCGCTGTAAATCCCTTAAAATCAATAATTGCTGTATGATCGATTTGGACTCCGAAGTTTTGTTCGATGGTATCCTTTAATAAATCCTTGCCGCCTATATAATAAGCATGATTCAACTTGCTGTACATATATTGGTAATCCGGTATTTTTACATAGCTGTCCCTCATAAGAGAGACCAATTTAATGGATTCCCCGGAAGGTTCATAGCTGGCCAGCACAATGGCATCCGAACGTGAATCCTCTTCTCCTCTGCTGTCGACACCAATCAGCAAAAAGTTTTTCGTTTCATTTACAATCGCCGAGGGCTCTTTATTCTCCTTTTCGGACTCGACGATCTCCGTTTCCTGCTCTGCATTATTGTTATCTTTCTGCTGAAAAGACGTGCAGCCGGAAAGTATAGCTGCAGCCACTACAAATAGAATCATAATTTTTTTCAAGCATATCACCCCTGCGTTGCTTTATAGTTAAGTTTACTACCATTGTGGGAAAGAGAAACGCTTTCTATACCCACTTTCTGGAACAGTACTTGAACAGTACTTGAACTGTCCCCACCTGCCGCTAATCGCTTGAGAAATGATGAAAAAAAGCTCTCCGGATCGGAGAGCTTTAGATTAAGACCCTATTTGTTTTTTCAGCACTTCAGCTGCTTTTTGAATTTGCGTATCATTTTGGTCGATTTTTTCACGGAGTTTTTCCATCAGCCTAAGAGTAGACTGCCCTGATAATACTCCATTTTGATCAAGCTTTTCAGCAGCCTGGAATTCCTTTACAGCTGCTTCCGTCTTTTCATCAAAGAAACCGTCTTCCCTTCCAGGATTATATCCCAGAGCTTTCAGCATAGCTTGAGCTGCTTTAACCTGAGCTGAAGAAGCAGAAAGCTTTAATTCAGTGTCTGGATTAATAAATGGCAGTGAAGCGTATTCCGGCAAGGCCACTTTGTGGTCAGGTGTAATTCCCTTTTTATGAATCCAATTCCCATCCGGTGTCAGCCATTTTTCAGTAGTGAATTTCATGTTTGACCCATCTGAGAAGTCCTGTGCACGCTGGACGGTGCCTTTCCCAAACGATTTTTCACCGACAAGCGGCACATCTGCGGATTCGTGTACTGCCGCAGCCAGAATTTCTGATGCACTGGCACTTCCTTTATCAATCACAACGACTAAAGGTATATTCGGGTTTTCTTCTCTCTTTGATTTTACTTCTTCTCTGTTTCCATTGCGGTCTTCAATTTGGAATAATATCTCGCCATCCGGGACAAACAGGCTGGAGATTTCCACTGCCTGATCCAGAAGGCCGCCTGGATTCTGGCGAAGATCAAGGATTAATCCTTTCATGCCCTGCTTCTGCAGTTCATTCAGAGTTTTCACCAGTTCTTTAGAAGTATTTTCCGAGAATGTAGTAATCTGTACTTTTGCAATACCATCTTCCAGCATTTCGCCATAGACGGTTTCAAGCGGAATCGTATCGCGTGTAATGGAAATATTCATTGGCTCATCTGTGCCGGGACGCTGAACTGCAAGTTCCACTTTAGTCCCTTTTTCGCCTCTGATCAGCATAACGGCCTCTGTAGAGCTCATCCCCTGAAGGCTTTTTCCATCAACTGAGAGAACCTTGTCATTTGGCCTTAGCCCGGCTTTTTCAGCAGGTGAACCTTTCAATGGGGATACAATGACTATGTAGCCTTCCTGTTCCTGGATTTCAGCTCCGATTCCTTCAAAAGAGGACGAAATACTCTGATGAAAGTTTTCGGCTTCTTCTTCATTCATATAGTCCGAGTATGGATCATCCAGCGCTTCAAGCATACCGTTAATAGCGCCATTTATAAGGCTACTTTGATCCACTTCCTGGAAATAGTTTGCTTTCAGGGTATCATAAGCTGTATACAGCTTATCAAATTCCCTTCTTTCGCTTGATCCCACATCTACTGCCTTTTCATCTCCAAAGGCCAGTGCAAAGGTAGTAATCCCAGCTGAAAGGAACACAATAAAAAACAGCAGCATTACAAAATGAAACTTTTTCATGCGGATAAAACCTGAATGGTTATTATCTGGTGTTTCAGAAGTTTCTTTGTTTAAATCTTCATTTTGCAAACTTTTTCACCACTTTCGTCACCGTAAAATAACTATGTACAATCCTTAATGATTAGAATAACATTTATCGAATAAATAACAAAGAAAAATGTGTGCAGCGATTAAAAGAGCGCCAGCAAAATATGCATGGCGCTCTTTCTTATGTCAGGCTACCCCATAGCCCTGGTCTTCTATCGCTTTAATCAAATGTTCCTTATCAGATTTTTCAGGGTCATAGACGATTTCTGCATGTTCATCATGAAAGGCAATCGAGACGCTTGCCACTCCATCGATGGAGAGAAGGGCATTTTTGACTGCCTCTTCACAATGGCCGCAGGTCATGCCTGCAACTTTAAACGAAACTTTTTCCAAAGCATGTGCCTCCTTTTTACAAGTAAACCTTACATTATTAATACCTCATTGAAGGAGGTTTATAAACATCAGGTAAACAGACAGCCGGCCAGGCAATGCTTCACTTGAATTAAAGCGGCATTTACATCAGGAAAATAAAAGATTAATGTTTTGCCGGTATAAACATATTTTATTATAAAGCCATTTTAAAACCCTCTATCTAACCTTTCATCGTCCAGCCCTCAGCTCTCCCAGCACTTTCTTAAGGGGTGAATTATGATGTTAACCGCAATATTATGGATAAGCTTCGCATTTTCCCTAATCAGCCTAATTGCCGGGATCATGAATCAGTCTTGGAAACTTGCTCTATTAAGTTTTTTTCTGCTGCTGCCATTGGGATATTCTTTAGCAGGGGCAGAAAATGTGCTCCGTTTTCTATCAGGCCTTCCAGCTGTACCCTTCATTTTAGCGGTTATATTCTATTTTCAATCAGGAAAAAGCAGTCTGAAGGAGAAAGGCAAATAAAAAGAGGCCATTCTGGCCTCTTAGATTTTTTTAACAATATCAAAGTACTCTTCCAAAGTCCATTTCTTTTCATAAATGACTTTAGCAGCTTCATGGCCCACATAACGGAAATGCCAAGGCTCATATTTATAACCTGTGATGGCTTCTTTTCCTTTTGGATAGCGGAGAATAAATCCATAGCGATGCGCATTATTGGCAAGCCACTTTCCTTCCTTTGTTTCCCCGAATTCTTCGGAAAGCTCCAGACTTGCACTTCTGCTGGAAATATCCATTGTAAGTCCTGTCTGATGTTCACTGCTTCCGGGAATCGCCACAGCATGGACCGCTTTTTCTTTACCAACTCTATTTACTTCGGCATCAAAAACTTCCGATTGCCGTGTAAATGAGCGATAGCCGGATACAGCAAATAATTCCACACCTTCATTCAATGCTCCTGTAAACAGCTTTTCCAGCTCTTCAGCTGCGTCCTGACGCATATAGCTCTTTTCCAAATCTAACTTTCCGTAAGAAAATGCGACATCCGGGATCATTAGCTTGGATGGTTCATAGCCATCCGGAAGGCTGAATTGTTTATTCACCAGGACCATCACATTATCAGGGTTCTGAATAATATTTCTGCCATCCACAGTTTTAATATCATTAAAATATGAAGCTTCCAATGAAAGAGGATCCTTTTGAATATTTTCTTTGCCTTCATTGCCTGCTTCCCCGGCACTGTTTTCTTCTCTATTTAGTGATTCATTTTCTTGAGAAGGTTCATCGAGGCTTTTATCTTCCCCAAGGAACGGAATTTTTTCAATAAGCGGCTTTGCTTTATCCAAATACGGATCAAGCTGGCTGCAGCCGGAAAGCAGAAGGCTGAGGGTCCCTGCCATAATTATGATCTTCTTCATTCAAACTCACCTGTCTTTTTATTTCTTTGCAACATTACTATTTTAACACTACACGTCAACTAGTCCATAATTGTGTTAAAAACAGGACAAACGGCACAAATATCATTTTTAATAATTTCAAAATTACACTCTTCAAAAAAAATAAAACTGGCTCAGGTGAACCAGTTTCATCTATATTATTCCTTAATAGCAGCTTCAAGTGCCACTTCGATCATTTCATTGAAGGTGGTTTGTCTTTCTTCAGCAGTCGTTTCCTCACCTGTCAGGATGTGATCACTGACTGTTAGGACAGATAGTGCTTTGCGGTCAAACTTCGCTGCAAGTGTATATAGAGCGGCTGTTTCCATCTCAATTGCCAGAATCTGATACTTTGCCCATTTTTCAAGTTCCGAATTGTCATTATAGAACATGTCAGCTGTGAAGACATTTCCGACTTTAAGGTTTAATCCTTTTTCAACACCTGCATCATAAGCTTTTTTCAATAGATCAAAATTGGCTGTCGGCGCAAAGTCAACCCCTCCGAAAGTGAGCCTGTTCATTTGGGAATCTGTAGAAGAGCTCATCGCAAGGATTACATCGCGAACCTTTACATCTTTTTGAATCGCACCACACGTTCCTACTCTAATCAGGTTTTGGACATTATAGCTTTGCATCAGTTCATTGATATAGATGGAAATGGATGGAACTCCCATGCCTGTACCCTGAACTGATATGCGCTTCCCTTTATACGTTCCTGTATAGCCAAACATGTTGCGGACTTCATTGTAGCACTCCGCATTTTCTAAAAATGTTTCTGCAATATATTTTGCACGCAAAGGGTCTCCAGGAAGCAGGACCGTTTCCGCAATTTCATTTTCTTTAGCACCAATATGTACGCTCATAAATCTAACCTCCAAATTAATTCTGAAGCTGATGTAAATGCTTCCAAGTCACACTATACCATATGTGCCACCAGTTAGAAACAAATAAGGCAGGGCATGTTTTTTCCCCGTGCGGGAAAGCTAATTTTAGCTTTTCCAAAGGAGGTTGTAATCATGCCGCAAAAAGGAATGAGCAAAAAACTCAGGCAGGCAGTCCAGCATGCCAATGAGACAAATCCATCTTCCAGGGCTAATACTGAGCCTAATACATCCAAAACAGTCAAAACAAAAAGCAATCGATAACCGGAGGGACTTAATATGGGCAAAAAGCACCGCAACCGTATAAATTCACCTAAGAAGAATAATCATATTCCTGCTGAAGCCATTGCTGCAGAGCAGGAAGCGCATGGCAAGGAATTCACAGCCAACAAGCGCAAAAACAGTCCGGGATCAAACATAACCGAATAGACTTTTAATAAAAATTAACAGGAGAGCTATTATGCCCTCCTGTTTTCTTATTTATCTAATATGTATCCTATTAACTTCTTCCCAGCCGCCAGGCTTCAGCTGATAATAAAATTGCCCTCTTCTGCCTTCATCAATATAGAGTATATCTCCTGTGGAAATAAACCGGCCATCGAAATCCCCCGGGATCCGATCATGCACATTAAACTTTCTAAAAACTGATTCAAGACATTCATCATGAGTCAAAGCTTCTACATTAAGGCGATATACTTGCTGAAAGCCTTTTTTGCCCCTGAATTCAGGTGTTTGAAAGATCGTAACATCATACTTTCTTCTTTTGATCCTTGTTAATTCCTTCAGCATATGGCATCTCCCTCTTATTCCCAGCATCCGTTATTTTTTGGCTGATTCTAATTCACCAAGTGACCTGTCAACTATCGAATAAGGTCTTCAAAAGCATTCTTATGACGATTTCCTGCCAGCTGCCTAAATTTTAGTGAGCAACTTTTCATTACTGTTTAATTAGCCATTTTTCTTGTCGTTTCCTCCATCAAAAAAATTCTATTTTTGTCGATTAACGGATGTTTTCGTTAAGTAAACGCTTTCAAAAATGTTTATTCTGCATATTATGTATAAAAGTCTTATCTGGAGGTGATGAAATTGCTGGTATCCAAAAAGCCTGTTTTGCTTTCAATCATAATTGGAATGTTATTAATGACTATTTCTTATTTTTTTCAGCCTCTCATGCCATTTAAGTCCATCGCACACAGAGGCGCATCGGCACTTGCACCGGAAAACACGCTTGCCTCGTTTGAAAAAGCGATTGAAATGGGTTTTGACTATATCGAGTTAGATGTAAGGCTGAGCAAGGATAAACAGCTGGTTGTTATTCATGACGCTAATGTTTTGCGAACTACCGACGGTGAGGGGCTAATTGAGGAATTAACGGTTAAAGACTTAAAAAAACTGGATGCAGGCTCATGGTTTTCTCCTGCGTATGCCGGTGAAAAAATCCCTTTATTGACTGAAGTATTAAAACAAGCCAGCGGAAAAATAGGAATTATAATTGAAATGAAATCACCTGAAAATCAGCCTGGCATGACAGAAATTCTCGCAGACGTATTAAACTCTTACAAATCCGACAGTCAGATAAAAGTCCAATCTTTTCATATTAATGAAATGAAAAAGTTTCACAAGCTGGCTCCCGAGATTCCTGCTGGCCTGCTGCTGAGCAAACACCTGGACTTGTTTCATTTGGCATCCTACCGCGATTTTGCCTCTTTTCTATCTGTTCACCATCTCCTGCTTTCCAAGTCCTTCATTAATCAAACTGAATTATTCGGTTATGAAATCTACTCGTGGACCATCAGTAAACAATACCAATTTGCAGACATGCAGAGGCTTGGTGTTCACGGCATTATTTCCGATGATGAGAAGAGAATCCCGGATTCAATCATGTACGTGCTCATTACCCCATTTTTAAAAGGACAGGATTTAATTAGAACACTTCTGGCATAACAGCCATAGCATTTTCACTGCCGCAGCCAAAGCAAAAAAACGATGGGTGATGCCCATCGTTTTCTCAATGAATTAAGCATATTTTGCAATGACCGACTGAAGCTTTTGCTGCATATAAGGAATATCTGCATTTGTAACAGTGAAACGGACAAATGTTTCATCCATTTCTAATGCTTCTGCCAGAAATCCGCCTATCCCTCTCGCTTTACGGTCTACTTGCATCATAACCTCGGTCTCTCCGTTTGACAGTGGAGAAAAGACCACTTCCAGTTCATCAAGTTTTCCTCTGAAAGGACCGGAGACTGGAACAAATTCAAACTCCTGGATAAACGGTAGCCTTCTGCGAAGGCGGTGCGGAGCCTGTTCACATTCTGCTTCCCGCAAACGGAATCCCATACTTGAAACAGCGTTCAATACAGAATCCATCAGCGGGGTAGCAGCAACACGAATATAATCCTTATCTGCAGGATCCACCGCGTTTTTTATATCCAGTCCTGTCGTCACCCAAATTTTCGTTTTGCCAAAAGACAAAGGTGTGTCAGCTGGAAGGTTAAAGGTAAAAGGAATTTCCTTTCGTTCATTGGCTGCCAGGGTAAAGGATTGGGCAAGCCTGAAACGGTCAATCAGACCGGAGACTGTATATTTTTTATCATCTGATTCTTTAATATAAGTAGTATTCAATGAAAGGTAAATATCATCAATTTTCTGTTCAGTGCTGCCCCCTGTAATCTCAACCACGCCTCTGAGGGCTTCGCCCGGAACTGCTGAATCCTTTTCAAGTTTCGTATCCACTTTTGCTGATCCAATTCCCACACTTGCCAAAACCTTATTAAAAAATGACATATGCTTCTCTCCCTGTTTCTTTTTTTATTTTTACTGCCATATATAAAGCAAAGCACTTATTTCTCTTAGATATACGTTCTTATTAACAAGAAGGTTTCATTTTCAGTGGTGGCAGC
Source organism: Cytobacillus sp. SAFR-174 (assembly GCF_051964675.1). Taxonomy (NCBI): domain Bacteria; kingdom Bacillati; phylum Bacillota; class Bacilli; order Caryophanales; family Bacillaceae; genus Cytobacillus; species Cytobacillus sp. SAFR-174. The sequence goes on from NZ_JBQCMZ010000017.1 coordinate 16,854, forward strand.
ACATATTTTTTTTCGGAATTGCTGCGTTCACTGCGTACCCACAGAAAATGCTGTGATTAGAAATATGTATGTGTAAGATGTTCCTGCTGCTCCGCAAAAAAATGACGAGCATCGTTCCTCGTCATTTTTCTATATCAGTCATCTTCAATTTCTTCATCAATGATGCACTTTTGCAGCAGGTACTCAAACGTGATATCTGCAAGTTCATCCAATTCTCCTTCAGTAGGCACATATCCCCTTTTTGCCAGCTCATGAAAGAAAAACTCAGCAATTTCTTCTGTATCTATTACGACTTCTATTTCCTTCACAGCAACGCCCCCTTTGTACAAAATGTATGAAGCACTCCCTGGATTCATGCAGAACAAGCCATATTCTTTATTTTATTTTCGATGCATTTTTCTCCAGTCAGGACATACATATAGGATAAATAGCCAGCAGCAATCCATTTTATACAAATTGAGGAGGCAGCGACATGTCCAGTATATCCAGACTAGCCCTACTAATTAAAGAAGATGTCAATCGTGAAGAAAGCTCAATAATAAATCTTTATAGCAATCTATTAAATGCCTGGTTCAAGCTCGTCATATGGTTTGGCGTCCCATTTTTACTGTATCTCCTGGCCACCTGGCTCTAAAAAGCGCTTAAATATCTGTGCTTTTTACACAGTGCTCTTATCATCATTGTTGGCAATATGCTTCAGCTTTCTGAGTATAACCCGCATGATATGCTTATACTCATCATCCTGAAACATTTCATAAAGAATACGATAATCATTGTATATATCAAGCAAGCCATCAATCAGCACTTTTCTTTCTTTTATCCCATCGAGCAATTCCTTTTCTGCCTTGCGGAATGAATGTGCCGTTTCCCTTAATTCAGGAAGCTTTTCTTTTTTATTGATCATATAGAGGAGCCCCAGCTTTTGAATAAATGCATCAGCACTTTCAGCATCCGCAACGAGTGTCAGCTCTTCTTCCCCTGCTTCCAGCCATTCCCCGTCATTAATTCTTGAGAGCTCATAAATAACATCTTCCCATGCATCTTCTTTGTATCTCCAAATTTCCGTCCTGAAGCCTACGATTTTGAAAAGATCCGAACCATACCCCTTGACTTGAACAAGGTCGCCAAAAAAGTATTTATATTCGATGTCAATATGCTCCTTTTCCATGATCTCACCTTCATACTCAGACAGCATTTGAAGGCTGGATTCCATATATAGACCTTCACTTTTATTGACTTCATAGACGTACATATCATCTAGCCACTTTACATCTGTTACTTTTCCGACTGTACCATAAATAGTGATCACGACTGTATCACCGATTTTGTACTTGGGTTTTTTCTTTTTGCTCATTTCCTCCATCCTCTCAATGACTGAGTCGTGAGTAGTGAATACAATAGTATATGCACTTTTTATGAAAATCGTCCGTACGTTCATCACAAACAGACACCTCAAAATAAAGATGAATTTTACATTTAAATTCATCCCGTTGCTTTCCGCGGGGAGGAACGGGAGCCTCCTCGGCTTCGCCTGTGGGGTCTCCCGCTCCCTCTCCTCCCGCAGGACATTGAATAAGCTTCCTCGAATGAACACCGCACGAAGGAAATGCTTCAGCATTTTCGAGGATCAAGTGTCCACAGCGAAGATCGACTCAGTAAATTAAACTAAGATATTAAAACAAGAGATTTTAAGAAAACAGCATAAATAAAAAACACTCCAGAGCAGGAGTGTTTCAATTTGTCCGTTCAGCTTTCAGATAGTATATACAACTGCCAGGCTTCATCGAAAATAGACATGGTTTCCAGATAGCTTCCGTTCAGTTCAAGATAAGAGCTTACCTCATCATAATCATAAGCTGTTTTTGGAAAGCTGTGGTCCTCATATGCGTCATTGGCAAAACGGCTGATGTTATCTTTTGGTGCTGGATGTCTGTATTTCATTAAAAAGTGATAGAAAGTTTTTGACATATTAACGCCTTCCTTTTTATTCTGTCGTACATTAATTTATTTTCTACTATAATCGAATTGTACCAAGCTCGTCTACTTATACATATTAAAGGCAGCCCGCATATCGGCGGGCTGCCCTTTTCCTCACTTTTCATAGGAAGAGAAATCAAAATAATTTCGCTTCAGCAGCCTTGGCTGCTCCATCAATTTTTCATAATTTATTTCTTTTCCGATCTTCTTCACATCAATCAAAAATAGCTGGTCCTCAATCGACTTAACAAGCTCATCTGACTGGTAAACCATATCACAATCCCTGCAGGAAATGGAAGGTGTCTCATTTATTTGGATGGCTCTTGTTCCATCAGGCAGCTCCCAATAAACCGTTTCACTGCTTTCACTTATATTTTGGCTTTCACACCAGGCACATTTATTTCCCATTCCTGTCCTCCTATTCCTTGGCAGCTGCAGCTTCTGAACCTGCCTCTGCTGCAGGGCTCTACTTTGTCTGCTGGGCATTGAATTTCTTTTCCTTTAGTTCATCCCGTTTACCACGCTTATCTTTCAAAGAACTATGCTGTGGGTCGCTGTCATATTTTTCGCGGCGATCCAGCCTTGCCAGGCCTTCAGGCACCAGGTTGAACTGCTGGTCATTCATTAGCGCGGCAATGCCCACATTTGATTTTTTCTCATCCATATCAGGATAAATTTCTTTAAAGTAGCCTTCTGCACGGCCTGGGACATAGTTTTCAGGCTCAGGATACGTGGTGATTACACCTTCGAAATTGCGGAGGATCACTTTGTCTGCACTTTGAGAAATCAAATAATTCGGCTGCAGTGAAATCTTTCCGCCTCCGCCAGGCGCATCGACCACAAAAGTCGGAACAGCATAGCCCGATGTATGCCCCCTTAACCCTTCAATAATTTCAAGCCCTTTCGAAACCGGAGCACGGAAATGGCCAATGCCTTCAGAAAGATCACATTGGTAAATGTAATAAGGGCGTACCCGGATTTTAACAAGGTCATGCATTAGTCTTTTCATAATAGGAACGCTGTCGTTTATGCCTGCCAAAATAACGGATTGGTTGCCAACCGGAACACCTGCATTTGCCAGCATCTCACATGCTCTCTTGGAATCTTCGGTAATTTCAATAGAAGTATTAAAATGTGTATTCAGCCATACGGGATGATACTTCTTCAGGATATTGCATAAATTCTCGGTAATCCGCTGGGGAAATACAACAGGTGCCCGCGTACCGATTCTGATGATTTCGACATGATCGATTTCCCGCAAATTTTTCAGAATGTATTCAAGAATATTGTCATTGATCAAAAGTCCGTCTCCGCCGGAAATGAGAACATCTCTAACCTGAGGAGCACTCCTGATATAGCTGATCGCTGCATCCAGCTGTTTTTTCGGTACACCCATGCCGATTTGTCCGGAAAATCTTCTTCTTGTACAATAACGGCAATACATTGAACATTGATTTGTTACCAAAAATAAGACCCGGTCAGGGTAGCGGTGTGTTAATCCCGGAACTGGGGAGTCTTCATCCTCGTGCAGCGGATCTTCAAGATCATATTTAGTTTTATAGATTTCATTTGAAATAGGGACGGATTGCATCCTTACCGGACACCGGGGGTCATCCGGATTCATTAGTGAAGCATAATAAGGTGTAATATTTAAAGGTATGGTTTTTGCAGAAATCCTGACTCCTTCCTCCTCTTCAGGTGTAAGGTTAATCACCTTTTTCAAATCATCAACTGTCCGAATGGTGTTCGTCAGCTGCCAGAGCCAATCATTCCATTGTTCTTCTGTGACGTCCTTCCATAGCTCAATATCTTTCCAATGCCGATCCGGTTTATATAAAAAGCTCTTCATCTCTATTCCCCCTATATGAATTTCTATATAATACACATTGCAAGTTTCATGCCAATTCTGAATATTTCGTACTATCATATGAAACCCCTTCCGGATTGGCGATTGTTTGCAGCTCAAGGGATCCTTTCATTTCCGCTAAAACAAAAAAGTGCCGATTACTCGGCACCTTCATGAGTGTTACTCACCAGAATTCTGTTATTCATTTCAATATTATACTTGGCCAGTTTATATTGCAGTGTCTGACGGGGCACCTCTAATAGCTTTGCGGCTTTTTTTATATTTCCGTTTGTTTCTAGAAGAGCTTTTTCGATTAAAGCTTTTTCCTGCTTTTCCATACTCGCCTTTAATGGCTGGACTTTTACTGAAAAATCCTGTTTATTCTTTTGAAGCTGCTGTTTCATTATAACTGGCAAATCCTCAGCTTTAAGAAAGTCTTCTTCACAGACATTTATCATGTACTCGATTGTATGCTTTAATTCCCTGACGTTTCCGGGCCAATGGTATTGTCTGAAAAAGGCCAGCACATCCTCTCCGATTCCTGAGAGATTTTTTTGCAACATCTGATTAAACCGTCTAATAAAATGATGGGCAAGAAATTCAATATCTTCCTTTCTCTCCCTTAGAGGAAGGAGCCCGAATGTGAGAACGTTTAAGCGGTAAAATAAGTCCTTTCTCATTTGGTTCTTCTCAAGTGCTTCCACTGGATGGATATTCATGGCTGCAATCACCCGTACATTGACCCGTGAGCTCTTCGGGCTTCCTACTCTTCGGACAATGCCATCCTCAAGCACTCTCAGCAGTTTAGCCTGCAGCTCAATCGGCATGGCATGTATTTCATCGAGAAAAAGTGTCCCGCCATCGGCTAATTCAAATAGCCCCGGCCGATCTACCGCTCCTGTATAGCTTCCTTTAGCAGTCCCAAAAAGAATGCTTTCAAGCAAGGACTCCGGTATTGCCGCACAGTTCTGGGCAATAAATGGGCCTTCAGTTCTTGAGGAAGCATGATGAAGCCCCTGAACAAAGAGCTCCTTTCCGCACCCGCTTTCCCCAAACACAAGAATGGAAGAATCAGACTTTGCCAGTTTGGCTGCTTCCTTTTTAATATTTTTCATTTCCTTATTTATTGTAAGAAGGCTATCCAATGTATACTGTACATTATTGGCAGCAGCCGCTTTTTTTGGGGGCTGTTTTATTTTTTTGCGCAAATCAAGAAGGCTTTCAGAAAGAAGCTTCAATCTGGAATAGTCCTTGGCAATCTCGACAGCTCCCGCTACCTTCCCATTAACAGTTATAGGGAGAGTGGTATTGATGGTTTCTATTTGTGCACCATGGAGGTTTACATAGGACTGAGTCTGATTATATATCGGTGTTTCTGTTTTCATAACCTTTAATAAAGTGCTTGTCTCTTTATCCAATGAAGGAAAGACTTTCAGAACAGATTTTCCGATTACCTCAGAAACCTCCAGACCATCATGTCTTGCAGCTATTTCATTATAAAATATGGTAATTCCATTCAAATCCACTACATGAATCCCTTCATCAATGCCTTTTAATATGGCGGCCAGAACTTCTTTAGAAATACTTTGAGTTTCAATCATTAAATCCCCCCTGCTTATGTATATGACAGGGTGCCGAAAACCTGTCAGGATTGTGCCGAAAATCCGGCATTTCTTTTTGAGGATCCGTTAATCCGAATGGGCCAAATTCTTTACCCAGACATTCATATTTTCAAGTTTATCGAAAATATAGCAGTTGTTAAGAAGACGGCCCCGATAGGAATAGCCAAGCTGATGCAGAACGGCATTCATACCGAATGACAGCGCTCTGGCGATGGAGTAGGCACAGAATACACCCTGCGATTTTAGATCTTTTTCCAATTTTTCGAGGAGTATTTTCATTAAACCATGTTTACGGTGTGATGGGAGTGTCGCACAATCTGTCAGTTCTGCGTTTTTATAAAAAAGATTGACCTCCGCTGATGCAGCACTGACAAGTTCACCTTTATACTGAAATGCGTAATAAATGGTGCCCTCCCGGATTGTCTTTTTTATATATGAGGGATCATGGAGAGGTGTTGGATAAATCTTAAATACTTCACGGTATAGTTCAGCCATTTTTTCAGCATCCTGCTCCGTTATTTTTATAAGCTGATATTCAGAGGGAGGCATAATGACATCGGGGTTTCTTTCAAGGGCGGTTACATTTTTAACGATGCTGTCTTCAGAGATCCAGTGTCCATTATTTCTTCTTTCATCTGAAAAATACTTGCAGAAAAAGTATTGATCAGAACCGTGGAAATACCCGTCAATAACAGCCTCGCACTGAAATCCCATCGAAAGAAGATCTATATAATTCTCAACTCTTCCCCTGAAAATTAATTTCTCACACTGGTGTTCTTTTGCTGTTTTCTCTGCTTCATGGACGGCACCTGCCAATTCACCTGCATAATCGTCAACCCTTAATCGTTTATTGAATGGATCCAGGTAGAGTTCGGCCACAAAGTCTTCTTTTTTTATTGTTTTTATTGAAGCAGTATTATTCATTGCTATGACCCCCTTCTATTAATAAAACTGCCCGGCCAAAGGGCCAGGCATTATGAAAACTTAAAGAATAACGGCCAAAACAGCAACTTTATCAGCTAAGTATTCTTCCTTTTCATCTTAGTCAATTTTAAAGCTGATCAGCTTCATCTCTGTCATTTCTTCAACAGCATATTTGATTCCTTCACGTCCCATTCCGCTCATTTTCACTCCGCCATATGGCATGTGGTCTACACGGAAGGTTGGGAAATCGTTCACCATAACCCCACCCACATGAAGCTCTTTTGCGGCTTTGAAGGCTTTGTTCACATCATTGGTGAAAACACCGGCCTGAAGGCCAAATTCTGAATCATTCACAAGTGCCAGCGCCTCTTCAAAGCTGCTGAATGAATTAATATGAACCACTGGTGCAAATGCTTCCTCACATGAAATTTTTTCAGATTTGTCAACATTCAGCAGAACGGTCGGATACAGGGTATTATCTGTCGCATTCCCGCCAAGAGCAAGCTCCGCTCCGCTTTCTATGGCACTCTTGATCCAGGTCTCTGCGCGTTCAGTGTCACTCCTTGAGATCATCGCTGAAATATCCGTATCCTCATTAAGCGGATCGCCGATTTTCAGCTTTTTGGCTTCCTCTACAAAACGCTCGGCAAATGTCTGATACAGAGACTCATGTACATAGATGCGCTGCACGGAAATACATACCTGACCCTGGAAGGCAAAAGCCCCGGCTGTAATACGCGGGACAATTTTCTCCACGTCTGCATTTTCATCCACAACAACTGCCGAATTGGAACCCAATTCAAGCGTTACTCTCTTCAAGCCTGCATGTTCGCGGATCTGCCTGCCTACTGCAGGGCTGCCTGTAAAAGTAATCATCGATATACGTCCGTCGGCAACAAGTACATCCCCGACCGTTCCGCCGCTTCCGGTTACTACATTCAGCACTCCAGCAGGAAGTCCTGCTCTGTCAAAAATATCAGCAATTTTGTATGCCGACATTGGCGTTTGAGAAGCAGGCTTTAAAACAACCGTGTTGCCGGCAGCAATAGCCGGTCCCACTTTATGCGCAACCAGATTCATAGGAAAATTAAATGGCGTGATGGCTCCGATAATCCCGAGAGGCTCCCGTACTGTATAGGAGACCCTGCCTTCGCCTCCCGGAGCCGCATCCATCGGGATTGTTTCTCCATAAAGTCTGCGAGCTTCCTGGGCAGCGAATTTATATGTCATGATGGTGCGGTCAACTTCTCCTCTGGCAGCCTTTATCGGCTTTGAAGCTTCGAGCGCAATAATTTTTGCGCACTCCTCTTTTTCCTCCTTCAAGATGGCGACCACATTTTCCAGTATTTCCGCCCGTTTATGGGCAGGCATATCAGCCATTATTTTTCTGGATTGTTCTGCAGCATCAATTGCTGACTTCACATCGGAAGGAGCTGCCATGGCAACTTCTGCAATAACATCCCCGCTATAGGGGCTCTTTAATGCTTTGTAATTTTCTGTTTCCTTGAACTTTCCGCTGATCCATAAATGTTGTTTCAATGGAATTCCTCCTTATGTGCAGCATTCACCTATTACTTCTTCCAGTACAGAAAATCCTTCATTAAGCTGTTCATTGGTTGTCACAAGCGGGCTGAGCAAACGAATAATATTGCCATATAAGCCGGCGCTCATTATGATGAGGCCGCGCCTGTGTGCCTTTGACAAGATCTCCTGAACGATTTCTTTATTGGGTTCCTTTGTTTCCTGATCTTTAACAAATTCAATGGCACACATTGCTCCTAAAGAACGTACTTCACCCACTTGCTTATATTTTATAGGAAAATCAGAAAATTTTTCAGTGAAAAGACTTCCGATTTCATTTGCTCTTTCTAATAATCCTTCTTCCTCAATTGTCCGAATCACTTCTAATGCAGCGGCACAGCCTAGCGGACTGCCTCCGTAAGTGCCGCCGATTTCACCAATATTCGGTGAATCCATTATGTCTGACCTTCCAGTTACAGCACTGATCGGCAATCCGGCACCGATCGATTTAGACATGGTCATAAGATCCGGTACAACATCATAATGCTCCATGGCAAACATTTTGCCTGTCCTGCCAAATCCAGTCTGTACCTCATCAGCAATAAAAAGGATTCCATGTTTTTCACAAAGTGCTTTAACACCTTTTACAAAATGGGAAGACGGCATAACAAAACCTCCTTCACCCTGAACAGGCTCCATAATGACAGCGGCGACTTCTTCAGGCGGCACCTCGCTCAGAAAAAACGTTTCGAATCTTTTAAGCAGGGCATAATCATGGTCTTTATCCTTCAGGCCCTCGCTGCGGTAATAATAAGGATAAGGCCATTTATACGTTTCCGGCGCAAATGGCCCGAATTCATATTTATATGGTTTTACCTTGCTCGTTAAACTCATGGACATATAGGTCCGGCCATGAAATCCCCGCTCAAATGATATAATTCCTTTTCTGCCTGTATATTTCCTTGCTATTTTAACCGCATTTTCTACTGCCTCTGCTCCGGTGCTTAAAAAGAAGGTTTTTTTGCTGTGATTGCCGGGTGTAATGCTGTTGAGTTTCTCTGCCAGCTTGATATAAGGCTCATACATCATGACATGAAAGCATGGGTGAAGATATTGGTCAATTTGGGCATGGAGCGCTTCAACAACCCTTGGCGGACAGTGTCCAACATTCAGTGTCCCGATTGCCCCCGCAAAATCAAGAAAAGTATTCCCATCTATATCTGTCAGAAGTGCTCCATCCCCTTTAGCAGCAAATGTCTGCATCGTGTTAAAGGGCCCCTTTGGGACATTCTTCTCTTTTTTAGCCAATAACTCCTTCGCTTTTGGTCCCGGCAGCTCTGTTCTTATATTAATTAATCCCATCCTTAATTCCCCTCTCCCTGATTAGTGCCGCACCATTCCAGTATGGCCAGAGCAATAATTTCAGCCGCATCAAAAACTTCCTCTAAGGAAATAAATTCGTTAACATCATGGGCGGCTTCCGTTACACCTGGGCCGAATACCACAACAGGTGTATTTCCAATTTTAGATATTATGCCTCCATCCGTGCCCCATGGTGATGCCTCAACTGCCGGCTGTTTACCCTTTACAGTTTCAAAGGATTCCGATAATACAGCCATTAAAGGATGATCCTGCTCCAGATCTCCAGGCAGCCAGCGCCCGCCAAACCATTCAACTTGAGGAGGATTCTTTTTAAGCCACGGATCATTTTGTGCTGCTTCCTTCAGGCAATCCTCCAGCTCTTTTTCGGCCGATTTCATCTCTTCATCCGGCGCTACCCCCATCCTTCCCTCTATGACAGCAATATCCGGTACGGAAGATGGCCACTCTCCGCTGTATATTTTTCCGATATTAATAGGAATCGGAATAGGGATTTTTGAATAGAGAGGGTCTTCAATGTTAAGGTTCCTTAACTTCTCAAGCTCCTGAAGCTTTGTCATCACATACATAGCTTTTTCGATGGCATTGACGCCCTCATATCGGGTTCCGCCATGAGCTGAACGTCCTTTGACTGTTATCCGAAACCACATCGAGCCCTGCTGTTTTGGAAATAGTTTCATATTTGTCGGTTCGGGAATGATTGCCCCATCCGCTGAATACCCCCTGAGGACTGCTGCCAATGTACCCGCCCCGCCGCTTTCTTCTTCTATGACACTTTGAAAAATCACATCGCCTTTAACCTTGATTCCAAGCGCAATAATGGCTTCCATAGCAAGCAGGAGCGAAACGGTGCCGCCTTTCATATCGGTCGAACCCCTGCCAAATAGCTTTCCATCTTCAATTCTGCCGCTAAATGGATCATGTTCCCAATCATTTCGGTCTCCCTCCGGAACGACATCAATATGGCCATTGAGGATGATGGACCTTCCTCCGCCTGTTCCTTTCAAAACAGCCACTACATTGGGATTTCCGGAAAAATCCTTTCGATCTGAACAAAAAGCAGGGTGCTTAATCAATTGTTCCTTGCCGATTTCCCAAATATCAAGGGTTAGTCCAAGTTTGCGGCATTTTTCTATGATGACGGCCTGTGCACTGCTTTCATTTCCGCGGATGCTGCCTTCCTGGACCAGCTGCTGAAGAAGTCTTGTTCCTCTTTGCTTATTCTCTTCCATCCATTGTTTAATCTTTGCATGAGTATTCATATTCTCACTCCTTTTTTAAGGCCAAGGCAAATAAATCTATCAATTAATCACTCTCACATTCTCAGCAATAGTAAAACTGCAGCCGGTTTTTGCCCTTACTTCATTTATAGAGTGTGGCGCAAACAAGTCAGTCAGTGTGAGTCCATGAGCTGATATTTGAAAGACAGCCATCTCTGTAATAATCATGTTTACACAGCGTGCTGACGTAAGAGGCAGGGTGCACTCGTTCACAATTTTGGGGTTCCCGTACTTGTCTGTCTGGTTCATAAGGACAATGACTTTTTTTGCTTTTTGGGCAAGCTCCATTGCACCGCCCATACCAGGAACTTTTTTTCCCGGCACAATCCAATTGGCCAGATCCCCTTTTCCGCTTACCTCCAGGGAGCCAAGAATCGTCATATCAACTCTTCCTCTGCGTATCATCCCGAAAGCAATAGTGCTGTCGCAATACGAAGCACCTTTTACAACGGAAACTGGAAAACCTCCTGCATTACAGAGATTTTCATCTTCCTCCCCTTTCTCCGGACTAGGCCCCATGCCTGTAATGCCATTTTCCGCATGAAACATTACATTTGTCCCGGCAGGCAAATGATTGGGCACAAGCGATGGGATTCCAATGCCGAGATTAACAATCATCCCGTTCTTTATTTCCTCTGCAGCACGTTTGGCAATACGATTTCTAATTTCTACTCCCATGCCCATTCCCAATTCACTCCTTTCGAAGGAACGATATAATCGACGAAAACGCCCGGTGTTATAATTTCATCTGGATCCAGGCTGCCAAGCGGGACAATTTCCTCCACTTCCGCAATCGTCATATCACCAGCCATGGCGACAAGAGGGTTTGTGTTTCTGGCACTTTTGTCATAAATCAAGTTCCCGTAAGGATCAGCTTTCTTAGCGAAAATAATCGATATATCAGCAGTCAGGGCAGTCTCGACAAGATACTTTTTTCCGCCAATGCTGCATGTCTGCTTATTGCCGGTCACAATGGCGTTATCAAGGCCAATATCGGAAAGTATGGCAGGTATGCCGACTCCGCCAGCACGTATTCTTTCTGCCAATATCCCCTGGGGTGAAAATTCCACTTCCATTTTTCCATCTGTCATGAGTTGGCCGGCAACGGGATTTGAGCCAATATGAGAAGCAATCATTTTTTTTGCCCTTCCCTGGCTTACCACCTTCCCGATTCCAATATGGGGAAATCCTGAATCATTGCCAATAAGCGTTAAATCTTTGAATCCATTATCCAAGATGCCGTCGATAAGGGATGGAGGGGTGCCAATTCCGCCGAAGCCGCCAAACATAATGATCATGCCGTCCCGAAAATGCTTCATTGCATCATCAAGTTCAATAATCTTATTAAATGTGTTCTCCATTGTTATTCAGCCTCTTCCTCACCAGGGATCAAATGATTTTCCGAGAAAATCTGCAAAGTCTTTTCAAACCTCTTTACCAGATCATCGATTTCCCTTTTGGTAATAGTCAGCGGCGGTGCAATCAATACGGCATCCCCGTCTGTACCATTTATGCCCGCACCTGCAGGGTAAATAAGCAGGCCATGTTCCTGTGCTTCCTGTATTAACCTCTGAGTCAGACCGAAGCTTTTTGTAAACGGCTCTTTTGTCAGAGGATTCATTACAAATTCAAGTCCGACCATCAGCCCTTTTCCCCTTACATCACCAATAAAGGAAAATTTGGATTGCAGCTTAGTCAATTTATTTCTTAAATACACTCCTTTGCTTTCTGCTTCCGGGATAATATTATTTTTCTCAATATATTCAAGCACTGCGAGGGACACTGCACATGACTGCGGATTGGCACTCAAGGTATGACCGCTCATAATGCTTTTTGAACCTGCCAGTATGGGCTCCATTACTTCATCGCTTACAAGTGCAGCCGCAATCGGAGCATACCCGGCGCCCATTCCTTTTCCAAGTGCGACAATATCAGGCTTTACATTCCAATGCTCACAGGCAAGCATGGTGCCTGTTCTGCCAAAACCAGTCATCACCTCATCAGCAATAAATAATATGTCATTCCGCTCACAAATTTCTTTGATTATCCGGTAGTAATCCTTTGGAGGTGTAATAGCCCCCCCTGCAGCCCCAATGACCGGCTCTGCGATAAACGCAGCAATATTCTCTGATCCTATCCGTTTAATGACGGTTTCAAGTTCATGTGCACACAGATAACCGCATTCAGGCGCTTCCAGATTGTAGGGGCACCTATAGCAATATGGAGGATGAATGACAGGGAAATCCTCAAGCAGCGGTATGAAGCGAGCCCTTCTGCCCGTATGTCCTGACATTGATAAAGCTCCAAGGGTTATGCCATGATAGCTCATCCACCTTGAGAGCACCTTTGTTTTTGTCACAATGCCTTTTTCCTGCCAATACTGAATCGCTATTTTCATAGCTGTTTCAGTGGCCTCAGACCCGCTGTTCACAAAAAAGCTCCAATTCAAATCACCAATCGCAGCCTCCGCTATTTTACGGGCAAGCTTTTCAGCTGCCCCGCTCGTAAATTGCGATCGATATACAAACGAAACTTTTTTTGCCTGTTCATGCATTGCCTCAATGATTTCCTCCACACCATGGCCTATATTGGCCGTTATTGCACCGGATGATGCATCCAGGTATTCCTTTCCGTCCGTATCATATAAATAAACTCCCCTGCCATAATCGATGATCGGGTACTGTGCATCAAGCATCGGCTTAATTAAGTTCGACTGGTTCATCAGCGTACTCCCTCCAACTATAATTGCGAAATTTGCCTGCGGCTAATCAATATCCGCCGATGGCTTCATGAGCTTTCACAGCAAATCTTCAATTCTACAAGCCAAATACTCTCTACCATTTGGCAATATAGTAAATTGTATGAAGTCACTTAAGAAATCTTTCATAAAAGAATTTTGCAGAGTGATCTATTTTTTCGCTGCAAAAAAAAACAGCCGCTGGATAGCGGCTGCTGAAAATTCATTTTCCTAATTCTGTTCAATCCAAATTTCACTTTCAAAACCTTGTGCTTTTATAACTGCTTTCCCTCCAATTGGGATAGTGGCATAGGGCTGTACATGGCCGAAGTTCACATTTGCGATTACAGGGATGTCTCGAAGTTCTTTTTTGGATACAATAATTTTCTTCAGTGCTTCATCTGTCACTTGAGAATTTTTCTGAAATCTTCCAATGAGGATTCCTTTGATGTCACAGGCATCAGGCAGGTGCAGAAGTGATTGAAGATTCCGATCAAAGGTGAGAGCATGTGATTCCTCATCATCTTCAATAAATAAGATTGAATCCTTTAAAGATGGCATGAACTCTGTTCCCTGCAGCAAATTAAGCGTGCATAAATTCCCTCCAATTAATACGCCTTCTGCAATCCCTTCCTGGATTACCGTATACCCATTATTTTTGATGAAATGCCTGTCTTCCTGATCGAGATACCATGGATCATCACTCCATTGTGATGATGCTGTAATCTCATATGGGGCATCGTTTGTTACTGCGTTAATAAAAGATTCCAATGTGTACTCAAACCCATGCTTTACACCGAAGCTTGAAAAATGCGGGCCAGAATAGGTGATCAAACCTGTTTTTTTATAAATGGCACCCTGCAGTGCTGTGATATCACTAAATCCGCAAAATATTTTTGGATTGTTTTTTATTATCCCGAAGTCTATGTAATTTAAAAGCTGGTTGGCGTTATAGCCGCCGATCACCGTCAGGATTCCCTTTACATTAGGATCAGTAAAAGCATCATGGAAATCTTCAATTCTTTCTTCTATAGAAGTACTGAAAAACTCATCATGCTCTTCTGCATTTTTGCCGTATGTCACTGTGAATCCCAGCCGATTCAGCCGCTCTTGGGCAATTCGCAATTGTTCGCCTTTTATGATAGCCATACTTCTGGACGGTGCAATGACCCGGATCTCATCGCCGGGCTTTAATCGCTCTGCAAGCATTGTGTCCTCTCCTTTTTCACTTTCAGACTTAGATTGTTTTACATTTTATCAAATACGGGGTCGTTAGGAAATAACTGTTTTTTATATAAAAAAAGGCCTGCTTTTCAGCACGGCCTTCTGTTCTTATACTAATGCAGGTTCTTTTCTTGGTGCATTACTTGTCTTTTCGATAATATCCCTTGCAATCCAGACACCGCAGGCACCCGCCTGTGCAAGTCCTCTGGTAATGCCTGCACCATCCCCGCCGACATAAAGTCCGCTGATTTCCGTTTCGAAACGGTCATTCAATCTTGGACGTGCAGAGTAGAATTTCGCCTCCACTCCATAGAATAGGGTGTGTTCTGATGCAAGTCCGGGAGATACATGGTTTAAAGCCTCTGTCATTTCAATCAGGCTTTTCATTGTATTATATGGCAGCACAAGGCCTAAGTCTCCTGGGACCGCTTCCTTTAAGGTTGGCTCAAGGAAGCCTTCTTTAATCCTTTTCTCAGTAGACCTTCTCCCTTTTAATATATCTCCATACTTTTGGACAATGATTCCCCCGTTTGAAAGGCTGTTGGCAAGCCTTGAAATTTCATGCGCATATTCATTTGGCTTATCAAACGGTTCCGAGAATGTATGGGATACCAGCAGCGCAAAGTTCGTATTCGGGCTTCCCAGCTTAGGGTCTTTGTAAGCATGGCCATTCGCAAGCATGATTCCTGAGTGGTTTTCCACTACAACATGGCCGGAAGGATTGCTGCAGAATGTCCGCACTCTTGTACCGACGGATGTATTAAATGTGAACTTTCCTTCGTAAAGATGTTTATTGATCTCTTCCATGACAATATCCGAAGTTTCAACCCGCACGCCAATATCTACCTGATTATTGATCATCTTCAAGCGGCGTGACTTCAGGAGGTTTGCCAGCCAAACTGATCCATCTCTCCCTGGTGCTGCAACTACCTTATCAGCATAAACTTCATTTCCGGACTTAAGCTTAACTCCCATTATGCGATTGCCATCAGGGGTTTTCTCTGTTATGAGATCTTCAACCTCTGTCTTATAGGACATATCAATTTTTTCTCGTAAATATTCATAAATGCTCTTTAGGATTTCAAGATTCTGCTCGGTGCCCAAATGTCTGACCTGCGCACGAAGCAGTTTAAGTCCTGCTGCATATCCGCGGCGCTCGATGTCCCTCACTTCCTCTGTCATTGGGTCTGTAATACTTTCAGTCGCGCCATGCTTCAAATTAATTTCGTCTACATATTTTATCAATTCAACAACCTGGGAGTCAGGGAGATAATCGGTCATCCAGCCGCCAAACTCACTCGTTATATTGAATTTCCCATCTGAATAAGCCCCTGCTCCGCCAAATCCATTCGTGATAGAACAAGCAGGCAAGCAGCCGGCAAATTCCTTTCTTCCTGCTGCCGGCGGGCATTTCGAGATCTTTTTCTGTAAAATCGGACAATTTCTTTTATAAATATCATGGCCTTTATCAATTAATAAAATTTTTGCTTCAGGCATTTTAAGAGTTAATTCATAACAAGTAAATATTCCAGCCGGTCCAGCACCGACAACAATAACATCATAATTCGCATTCATCGTCCTATTCCCCCAGACGCATTATTCGTTAATTTCTTCTGCCAAAGGTAACTATATCAAATACAGAAAAAAAGGTCAATATTTTTACGAACTATTAAATGATATTATTAAAAAACGTTCGTCTTTAAGCTACTTTATGTAAAATTCCGTTAATAAGTTCCCGCCCAATAAACAAAAGACTGCTCATTACGAGCAGCCTTCATAAAATCCATTTATATTACCAATTTCCGCAGCAGCATGCTCCGATGATAATCAATAGAATGAACAATACGACGATCAATGCAAAACCGCCATATCCTCCACAATGGGCACCAGCAACAGGATAGCCATATCCTGGATAACATTGGTCGTAGCCAGCACCGGCAACTGCACCTTTATACATAAATAATCACTCCTCAACAAGATTTCTTGGGCATTTTCAATATTAATGTATGTAGGGTAAACTTGACCCGCATGTGCATATGCCCATTTTTATAAAAAAACGCTCTAACTCCATTTTAAAACCTTCCCCCTTTGCCATTAATAGGGTACGATAAACGTAAGAGATTCAGATAAGAAGCGGAGGATTCAAACCAATGAAGAGAAGGAAGATTGGCATATATTTTTTTATCATCACTTTTATATATGGTTTGTATCATTTGTTTGATAGCCTATCTAAAGTTGAAGGGGCAAATCCAACTAACGTGTATCAAAAGCTATCGTCAAAAGAAAATATCAATTACCTGATTATCGGGGACAGCATTGGCAGAGGGTCAGGTGCGACCTCTAAATCATCGGCATGGTTTACAAGGCTTGAGAAGCATCTGCATAGTGAATTTGGGATTAAAGCCAAAAGGCATTCAATCGTCCAAAGTGGTGCCACTGCCTTTGAAGGTTTATATAAGCTTCAGCAATCCGAACATTTAGGGAAAATTGATTTAACTTTTATTGTATTTGGGGAGAATGACCGCAAATATATGGATGAGAAGCAATTTTCATATTTCTACGAAGGGCTTATCCGGAAAACAAAACAGCTTTACCCTGATACCGAGATCATAACTATTACAGAAAACCCGCTTGATAATGAAGCGTTCGTTCAGGCGATTTCTTTTATTTCCAGCCATTATGGCGCAAAAAATGTGGATATGAAAAAGCCTTTTGAACTATCGGGATTACCTGCAGAGGAACTGACAAAGGATTTAGTCCATCCAAATGATGATGGCTATGAAATATATGCAGATACCTTGATAAAGAAAATAAGGGAGCTTACCGGCAGGCATGCAGAAATTGCAGAGCTTTCTGCCCCCATTCATGAAAATGCGGACATCGAAATATCATCCATCCCTCATGTGACAGACATATCTGGATCATTTATTCACAAAGACGGCATTTGGGAGAGCCGCAAGGCGGGTGACAGTCTTGAATATCAATTTAGCGGCCCTTTCCTTGGGGTCGATATGATTCGAAGCGAAAAAGGCGGGAAGATGGATGTGTTTATAGATGATGTGTATATTACATCCTTATCCGGCTGGTGGCCGCTGACTAAAGAAAGATATCAATATATTGTCAGCGGTCTCGAAGACGGACAGCATTTAGTTAAATTTATTGTGGCCAATGAAAAATCAGTGAATAACAGTACTGACGATGCCGTTATTCAAATTTCCTCCATCCTCACCAGGGCAGACCAATAAAGATATGGACAGAAGCTGGTCTGTGAACAAATACTGTAAAAAATGACTCAAAAAAAGCCGCTTAATTTTCAGCGGCTTTTTCTATTATTTTGCAGTAACTGTCATTACTGCAGATGTTCCTCTCGTTACGGCTCCCGCTGCACTTTTCTCGATAGAAGCGACCTGGTCGCCATTAGTGATTATCATTGGCGTTACTGTGCTCTTTGCCTTTGCTTTAACCAGCTCTAAATCAAACGTGACAAGCTTATCACCTTCACTGACCCTTGAACCCTCGGAAATATGGGTCTCAAATCCTTCCCCTTTCATGGAGACCGTTTCGAGGCCAATATGGATTAAAATCTCGGCACCATTCTCAGCACGAATACCGATTGCATGCTTGGTAGGGAACACTTGAACTATTTCTCCATTTACCGGGGAAACAACCACCCCTTCTGAAGGTTCAATTGCAATACCGTCTCCCATCATTTTTTCTGCAAATACAGGATCAGGCACCTCTTCCAGATTAACCGCTGTACCCGTCAAAGCAGCCTTAACTTCAATTGTTTTGACTGTTTCCTTTTTGCCAAATAATTTCTTGAACATAAAAACACCATCCGATTCTTAGTTTTCATTATTAAATAGATGCAGATATTCTTTGTAGCCTTCTTCCTCGAGTTTTTCCTTAGGGATAAACCTGAGTGCAGCAGAATTAATGCAATAACGGAGGCCCGCAGGTCCAGGCCCATCATCAAAAACATGACCAAGATGGGAATCGGCTGATTTGCTTCTTACTTCTGTTCTGACCATAAAGTGGCTGCGGTCTTCTTTTTCAACAACTTCTTCATCCTGTATGGGTTTTGTAAAGCTGGGCCAGCCGCACCCTGCGTCATATTTATCTTTTGAGCTGAAGAGAGGCTTTCCGGAAACAATATCCACATAAATCCCATCTTTAAATTCATTCCAATACTCATTGCGGAAAGGCGGCTCTGTGCCATTATTCTGAGTTACTTCATATTGCATGGGATCAAGTTTCTGCTTTAAATCTTCTCTATCTTTTGCCATTATTCTTCACCCCAATGTTTATTAATAAATGCTTTTCTTCCAGAGCCGGTTTGATAGGCATTGTATCTTTCCGGATTTTTTTTGTAATAGTGCTGATGATATTCTTCTGCAGGATAAAAGTCTGAAGCAGGCAGAATCCTGGTAACAATCGGTTTTGTAAATGGACCAGTTTCTTCAAGCTTTTGTTTTGATTTTTCTGCTAACTGCTTTTGTTTTTCATTGTGATAAAAAATCGCTGTCTGATAGGATTGGCCTCGATCATAGAACTGGCCGCCTGCATCTGTAGGGTCAATCTGCTGCCAATATAATTCAAGCAGCTTTTCATATGGGTAGATTTCAGGATCAAATGTGATCTGAACCGCTTCATAATGGCCAGTTGTTTCCGAACAGACTTGCTGGTAAGTCGGGTTTTCTACACTCCCTCCGGTATATCCGGATAGTACTTCTTTTATTCCAGGCTGTTCATCAAAAGGCTTTACCATGCACCAAAAGCAGCCTCCTGCGAAGCTTGCCTTTTCGTATTGTTTCTCTGTCATTCTGCTCCACCTCTTTCCGGCACTTTTCTATCTTTTACTTTTTCCCTTAAAATGATGATTTAAAGCTATATACATAAGATTAATGAAAAGATTCATTTTATGCAAAAGAAACCTCTTCACTGAAGAGGTTTCTGAATCTTTATATTCTTTTGTTCTTTGCACCGGCACTTATTTTTTTCCAGCGCTTGCGTTCTTCAGATTGGGCCCGCTTATCCTGCTTTCTATCCAGATAAGCGAGTTCCTTGAGAAGCTTCTTATAGCTGTTCAGACGCGCCCTTGATATGCTGCCTTCTTCTATTAGCATATGCACAGCGCACCCTGGCTCATTTTCATGTGTACAGTCCCTGAATCTGCAGTTTTCAGCGGCTTGTTCAATATCTGTGAAGCTTTCTGAAAGACCGCTTTCACTTTCCCACAGCTGAAGCTCCCGCATTCCTGGAGTATCAATCAATATGGCGCCTTCAGGAAGAAGGATGAGTTCCCTGTGAGTAGTTGTATGCTTTCCTTTGTCATCACTTATTCGAATATCCTGGACCTTTTGCTTTTCCGCGCCAAGAAGGTAATTGGTCAGTGTGGACTTTCCAACACCTGAAGAGCCGAGCAGTGCGATTGTTTTTCCAGGCTCCAAAAACGGCTTTAGCAGGTCTATTCCCTTCTCTTCCATCACGCTGATTGAGATAACAGGAACACCCATGGCGACGGTATCCACCTCAGCAAGCTTTTCCTCCAGATTCTCACAAAGGTCAGCCTTGGTAAGAACAATCACTGGAGCAGCACCGCTTTCCCATGTTAAAAGCAAATAACGTTCCAATCTTCTTAAGTTTAGATCCTCATTAAGTGAATTAACCAGGAATATGGTATCTACATTAGCAGCTACAATTTGTTCTTCCGTATTCACCCCTGCTGCCTTCCTTGAAAATTTGCTTTTTCTTGGAAGGACAGCATGAATAGTCCCCCGCTGTTCATCCGCTCTTTCTTTGATGACAACCCAGTCACCTACAGCAGGAAAATCCTCCCTTGATGATGCATCGAAAGAAAATTTTCCTGATACTTCACAGAGCATTTCACCCTTATCTGTCCATACACGATACATTCTTTTATGCTCTAAAGCCACCCGGCCCATTTGATATTTTTTTTCTTCATACGCTGAAAAAGCATCTTTAAAAAAGGGATCGAATCCAAGTTTATTAATTGACAATGTTTGTTCCTCCATGCTTATCGAATATTTTTTTACATACAAAAAACCATAGGCAATCAGCCCATGGTTTGATCATGCATGTTCAATAAGCAGAAAAAACAATCTAGTCCGCTCGATTAAACGAATTCCATTTGGGCTGTGCCTGAATTATTTACAATGGACGTATTTGCGTAAAGTTCACTTGTCATAGCACATCACCCGCTTTCGTTTATTTGTTTATATTATATGGAATTTTGATCCAGATGTAAAGTCCTTTTATTTCTTGTGGCATTCACCCATGAAGAAGCATATGGTATTAAAGCAGATTTTAGGAGGGGGAATTATGCCTACTGAGAGAAATCAGCAGTGGTACTTACAAAAAGCGGCAAAATATGATCTTTTGGCTCAGTATTTTAAATACATTGATGCAGCACAGCATATTGCATATTATCATAAACATTTATATTGCCTCAATCAGGCTTTTCGAATGATGCGTACAAATAATAATACTGTGCCTGCTGAAGAAGTTCATCAGGAACAGCAGGCAAGAGTACGGATGTTCCATGGTTCCC
The DNA here is from genome assembly GCF_051964675.1 of Cytobacillus sp. SAFR-174. Lineage (NCBI taxonomy): Bacteria > Bacillati > Bacillota > Bacilli > Caryophanales > Bacillaceae > Cytobacillus > Cytobacillus sp. SAFR-174. Next base: position 37,936 of record NZ_JBQCMZ010000017.1, read on the forward strand.
CTGATGCCGGTCCAATTGATATTTATATAAATGGCACGCAAATTTTAAAGGACTTTTCATATAAAGAAGCAAGCGGTTATGCTGCACTGCCTGCCGGCAAGCATCAGATAGACATATATCCGGCTGGCAGCATGGTTTCCACTCTTTTAAGCAGAAAAATCACTGCCGCTGCAGATAACGTGTATACAATTGCGGCTGCAGGAAATGCAGCAAACTTAAAGCTTGTCCTATTAGAAGATCAGCCTGAAGTGCCTGCCGGCGAAACAAAAGTCAGATTTATCCACCTGTCACCCGATGCTCCTGCAGTTGATATTGCCGTAAAAAACAGGGATGTTGTTTTCCCCAATATCGCTTTCAGGCAGGCAAGCAAATACATGGCATTAACTCCAATGACTGTCGACCTGGAAGCCAGGGTAGCGGGAACCCCAAATTCAGTGCTGTCCATCCCCCGAATGCAATTTAAAGCAAACCAGGCCTACACTTTAGCGGCTGTAGGTTCCGTGGCCAAAGAGCCTGAGCTCGAAGCAATTATCATTGCAGATTAAATGCTTTCCCGATTATCAAGCATCAAAAAAGGGAACCCTCCAAAGCTGCGGAAGGATTCCCTTTTCTCATTTAACCGGAACAAGAAGGGTAAAACGAATATCATCCTGTTTCAGATTAAATTCATCCACTTTTACTTTCACATCACTTTTCAGCTTCATTTGCTGCAGTGACACATAGATTCTTTCTTTCTGCGGCTGAATGGTAACACCTTCCGGAAGCTTGTAGCGGTCTTTTACCAGCTTCAGAACATGTGAAACTGGAAGATTCAGCTGCCCAACAGATATAGACTTTTGCTGAAGGACAACATCCCCATTCTTCAAGGCTTCTGGTTCAAATGACAGTTTCATTTGCAGATCCTGGCTGAAGAAAGGGATTGTGCCATATAAATCAACTTCTTCGTTTAGGAGGACCTTATAATCTATTGCTCCTGTCAGCCCTTCTTTTTCAAGGTAGTGGTTAATGACTCTATTCAAATCTTCTTTATTGGCTTTTATGTTAAAAGGAACGTAATTATCACTATTCTCTGTGATCGCTGTGTATTCTTCGTCATCTGCCGGTATACTGATAAAAATAAACAGCACAGCTAAAACGAGTGCATTAATCGCCAGCAGTGCAAAAAACAGCTTTTTCCATTTTCTATCTTTCAATCAACTTCTCTCCATTTCCTTCAGCTTTCCTTTTATACGGAATATCTTTCAGCACTTCCTCTGTGAGTATTTGATGGACCCGTCCAGCTATTAATTCATAGCCTTTATCATTTGGATGAAAATAGTCTGTATATAAAAGATTATCATCGGTATTTTCAAATATATCATCTATTTCAACAAAATAAGTCCCTGGATAATTTCTCAATATATCCCTGCTTGTGTCATTCCAATCTCCAAGAATAGCATTAATTTCCGTTATTTCTGAAAACCATTTTAAAAAGGGATTATATAAGCCTATTAAAACAATTTTACTATTTGGGTTTACCTCTTTTATCGTATCTAAAACCTCAGTCAGATTTTGTTCATAGGTTTCTTTTTCCTTGGCAAAAGCCCTCAGCTTTAGGTTTGAAAAGTTTTCACGGACTACTTTCATAACGTCATTGCCGCCAATGGTTATGATCACCGCGTCTGCATTCTTCACAACACCTTTTACCTCATCTGTCCCCAGCTTTTTCAATAATTGATCGGAACGATTTCCTTTTACACCGAAATTATAAAAAACAGCGTCTTGAACACTTTTGTCTTTTTCCAGTGACATCTCAAGATATGGCACGTACCCTCCACGTTCAGTACTGTCTCCTACCCCCTGGGTTAAAGAATCACCCACAGCAGCAACAGTAAGGTTTCGAGGGAAAAAATCCAATGGAATTTCTTCTTTAACTGTCAGGCGGGATTCTTTTTCAGAATGAATTATATCGCTGTGGTTAACTGAACTGCAGGAGGCGAGAAGCAGCATGACCCAAAAGATGAGGGTGAATTTTTTTATCATACTATCACCTGCCCATTTTTCTCATTCATATTATAACATGCAACTTAAGTTTAAAAATAATTAGCATTGTTCCTGCAGCAGCAAGGACTAAACAGAAAAGAAAAATAGACCTTATCCAAGGTCTATTGCAATGCTTTAATATCATTCATAATTTCATCTAATGGAATTTCATTAAGACCAGTATAATATTTCATTACTTTACCATTCTGGTCAACAAGGTAAAAATCTGTTCCATGGATTACCTGATCACCTGTTTGCGGCTTTTTCACAATGGTTTTGAAGTATTCCATAGCATATTTCTCAATTTCTTCCTGGTCATATCCGGTCAGAAAATGCCAATTGCTGAAATCTGCATTATATGTAGATGCAAATTCCTTTAAAACTTCAGGTGTATCCACTTTTGGGTCTACACTGAATGAAACAAATTCAATATTTTCTATGCCTTCCTCCTCAGCCAAATCCTGAAGCTTCTTCATATTAGCTGTCATGGGCATACATACATCTTCGCAATTGGTAAAAATAAAGTCGGCTACCCAAACCTTGCCTTCAAGATCCTTTAAGCCAAATTCTTTATTATCCTGGTTTGTATACGTAAAATCAGCCAGTTCCCAATTTAACGCGTCCTTTATGCCACTCTGTCCGCATGCTGCAAGAACTGCAAGCATAAAAGCAGCAGCCATTACAGCAAAAACTTTTTCCCTCATACATTCACCTGCTTTGATTAGTTACGATGCTAATTTTAGCAAATATTCATGAAAGAAGAAAGAAGTACTTATGACAAACTTGTGAATAGGAATCTTATTATCTCGAATTAATGGATGATAAAAACTATTAAGTCGGTTTAGTTTTATGGTTAGTCATAATTTCATAAAATGTTCTGATAAAATTTGAATAATTAAATTGCACAGCAATCCGATGTATCCGGTATTTCATCTTATCTTCCGGAGGGACATTTCTAAAGTCTCCAATGCTCTGGCCAAACGCCTCCCCTTTGTCAGTAATTATCTTTACCGGTACATCCAGATATTGTATGTCAGCCCCGTCAAGCATTGCCCACAATGTAAATAAATCGTGCATGGGGCTTCCGCTTATGCCTGGATAGGTTTCCTTATAAAAATTGAAATAATAATCAACCATAGGCTTAAGAATTAAGCCGACTTTATTCTGCACTTTCTGATAATAGGCATCAAGAGAGTCGATAAGTGCAGGAGTAATGATTGCAGACATCGTTACATCCAGAGGAAAGACATGAATTTTCTTTGGTGCATTGGCAAACACAACATTAGCCGCATACGGGTCCCCGTAAAAATTTGCTTCAGCCACTGGAGTCACATTGCCTGGAACATTGAATGCCCCGCCCATAATATAAAAGTCACTGACTTTACTCATTAGTGCCGGATAAAGGATAAAGGCCGTTGCCAATGAAGAAAGTCTGCCTACATTAACGATTGTTATATCATTTTCATACTTCTCGATCAGTTCCTTAAAATCATCGAAGTTTTCAAACAAATTATTGGAATTCTCCAGGTTTGGAATAATCGGACCCAGCCCTTCTATGCCGTGAACATCCGGGTAAAACACCGGAACCTCTCCGGTTAAAGGCAATACGGCTCCGCTGACTACAGGAGTATTTTGTCCGGTTAATTCACGAAGGTAAGCAGCGTTTCGGACGGCATCCTCTCTGGAAACATTTCCATAATCAGCAACAATTCCAACGATATTGATTTCCACTGAGAAAAAAGCAAATATAACTGCAACAAAATCGTCAATTCCAAAGTCACTAAAAAACAAGACATTTTTCCTCTTCAACCCTACACCCCCATAATTCATTTTATTCCGGGGATAATCAAGAATGGCAAATATTTTCAAATAGGATAAAAGTCTTTGAATCTGACTATTCCTTACCATGATTAGAGCAAAACAGACCCCGCAAAAAAACGCATAGCGTGGTGAGCTATGCGTACTTTTTATTTATCTTCCAGATGATACATGAACCCAATTGCACCTGGTCCTGTATGTGTACTGATAATTGGAGTTGTTTCTTCGATTTCAACCTCTGCACCAGCATCCAGCTCTTCTATCATTGTTTTCAGCTTAGAAGCTAACTCAATGCCTTCTGCATGAACAAGACCTACACCTTTAATTGTTTTCCCTTTAATATCTTCTGCAAATTGCTTGGCCAAATATTTTGCAACCTGGGTATGGCTTCTTACTTTGGCGACAGGTGTATAGACACCGCCTTCAAGCGAGGCAATTGGTTTTATATTCAGCAGGGACCCGATCATGGCCTTGCCTTTGCCAATTCTTCCGCCTTTTACAAGGTTTTCCAGCGTGTCCACTACTACAAATAACTTAGTATTGGTGCGAATGGTTTCCAGCCGGCTGACAATTTCCTGAATGTTTTTCCCTTCTCTGGCCATTTTCGCAGCCTCCAAGACTTGAAAAGCCAGTGCTTTGGATATATATCTGGAATCTACCACTGTAACATTTGCATGTGACATAGCTGCTGCACTTTCTGCTGATTGAACAGTACCGCTCATTCCGCCAGTCATATGAATAGAAAGAATTTCATAGCCCTGGTCACCAAACCTTTCATACACCTCGGCGAATACTCCCGCAGGAGGCTGTGAGCTTTTAGGCAGCTCGTCCGCTTCTTTCATTTTCCTCATGAATTCAGATGGAGTAATATCAACCCTGTCCAAATATGTATTACCGTCGATGTGAATAGATAGCGGGACTACTTCAATATCGAATTTTTCAAGCAATTCGCTGGATAGGTCAGCTGTAGAATCTGTAACAATTTTAATTTTAGCCATTATGCTTTCACTTCCCCTGCATTTACAATTAGTTCATATTATACATTCAAGTAAAATACAAATAAAGCAATAAATATATAGCTTGTTTTTCTCTTCCAAGTGGCCAAAAAAATACCGGCTGGCTGCCGGCATCAATGTTGTTAAGCGTTATTTTTTAATTCTGGAGTTTTAAAAATCTCTTCATAGACTGGCCACTTTAAAACTCGCTTTAGATATTCTCTAAAAGAATGGTTCTTAAGTGGATTGGCATTAGTGGCCGCAATAAAAGTTTTTAAACGGACTTGGATCATAAAATAATAAGGGCTATCTTTTGCCAATACAGGAATTTCAATAATTTTTACCTTCTGTCCAACAGCATTTTTGAACTCTAGGCTTTTAAATAGCAAAATATCAATCCTCTTTTTCACCCGTTTGTTAATATTATACCCCAAATAACGCTCGAAATGTGTCTGATTATGCTATCACATTAATTTTTTTATGAAGATGCTTCTCCTGTATTCTCTGCCTTTTTCAGCTTTTTTTTGTAGACAATTTTTGATAAGTTGATGCTTATTTCATAGAGCAGAAGCAATGGAATAGTGACAAGAATATCGGACATGAAGTCAGGAGGTGATATAACAACCGAAATCACGACAAGGACAAAATAAGCATATTTCCTGATTTTAGTAAGCACATAAGGATTTATGATTCCCAGCGAAGTCAGGAACATGATGACTACCGGGAGTTCAAACAAAACTCCAAAAGGCAAAGTCATATTTAGGACAAAGCGGAAATATTTATCCACAGTGAAATTGGCCTCAAACAATTCTCCACCCAAATCAACAAGAAAACTTAATACGGTGGGGAAAATGACAAAATAGCCAAAGCAAAGGCCAATAATGAACAAAATAAAAAGCGCCGGCACATAAGAAAGAGAAATCTTCCGCTCAGCTGCTGTAAGGGCAGGCTTGACAAACAGCCAAATCTGCAAAGCCAGAACGGGAATTGTCCCTGCAACGGCAATGACCGTAGCAAGCATAAAGTAAACCCAGATAATATCACTTGGGCCCAGGACAATCAATTTGACGTCCAGGTCTCTTACCAGCCATTTATAAATATCCTCCACAAACACAAAGCCTGCAATAAAGAACAGGATAAATGCTGATGCTGTTATAATGAGTCTTTTTCTTAATTCATCTAGATGTTCGACTAAATTTAACTCTTTTTCTTCCATACGATTCTCCTGCTAATTTTATATCTGGCCCAGCCTGTTGTATCTTAACCCAAAACAAAAAGGTGCAAGAAGTATATCCTTACACCTTATTTAACCGTTTTTTTCTTAGTATCCTGTTCGAGCTCATCCATCACGTCACTGGTCAGGTCTCGGGTAGATTTTTTAAATTCTCTTAGTGTTTCACCAAAAGCACGGCCAATTTCCGGCAGCTTTTTTGGACCGAATATGATTAACGCCAAAACAAGGATTAAAATTAATCCTGGTACACCGATATTTGAAAGCATATTCACATCTCCTTTAAAGTACTTCCCTTTTGAATCTAATACGATTATAGTACTTTTCAAAGGAAATGTCACAGATATCATAAAAATTCATATTTCAGTCACATATCTTATTAAATAATAGGGATCTGCATGTCATCCGGATACTTATACAAGAAGATGAAAAAGATTGCTGTCTTTGTTTATCTCCTTGTAAGAGAATCCCTTTTTATTCATTCTCACAATGAGGTCGCTATAGTCCTCTTTATGCTTCAGCTCAATTCCTACAAGGGCCGGACCATTTTCTTTATTATTTTTTTTCGTATATTCAAAACGTGTAATATCATCCGTCGGGCCAAGCACTTCATCAAGGAATTCTCTTAATGCCCCTGCCCTTTGGGGGAAATTCACTATGAAGTGGTAAAGCAGGCCTTCATAAAGGAGGGAACGCTCTTTAATTTCCTGCATGCGGCCAATATCATTATTGCCCCCGCTGATCACACATACAACATTCTTACCCTTAATTTGATCTCTGCACATATCCAATGCAGCAATCGGCAAAGCCCCGGCAGGCTCTGCCACAATCGCATGCTCGTTATATAATTCAAGGATTGTCGTGCACACTTTCCCTTCCGGAACCATGAAAATATCATCAACCAGCTCATTACAGATGTCATAGGTTTTTTCACCGACACACTTTACCGCAGCACCATCTACAAACTTATCAATCTCCCCGAGGGGTGCTACTGTTTGAGCCTTGATTGCTTCGCTCATAGAGGGTGCTCCTTCAGGTTCAACCCCAATCATCTGCGTTTCCGGCGAGATGCTTTTTATGTATGTGCTGAGTCCTGCCATCAATCCGCCTCCGCCAATGCTGGCAATAACAAAATCGACTTGCTCTTCACAATCGTTAAGCATTTCAACCGCTACTGTTCCCTGTCCCGCTATCACCATTTCATCATCAAACGGATGGATAAATGCCATGTCCCCCTCAGTGGCACATTTAAGAGCTTCATGATAGGAATCATCAAAAGTGTCTCCAACGAGTATGATCTCCACTGAATCTCTCCCAAACAGCTCTACCTGGCTCACCTTCTGTCTCGGCGTGGTCGCCGGCATGAAGATCTTCCCCTGAACCCCAAGGTGTCTGCATGCATAGGCAACTCCCTGCGCATGATTCCCTGCACTTGCACAGACAACGCCGTTTTCAAGCTCCTCTGCAGTTAAAGATTTAACTTTATAGTAGGCACCTCTTAATTTAAATGAGCGTACATGCTGAAGATCTTCTCTTTTCAAATAGACATTGCACTCATACTTTTCTGATAGGCGTTCATTTTTCTGTAAAGGTGTATGGGCAACAATATCCTTTAGCTGCTGGTATGCAATCAAAATATCTTCCAACTGCACCCATTTTTTTGTCATTAGTTTCTGTTCCATTTTGCCACCCTCTTCTTTACAAGTTATTAATTTGTACATTATACCATGACAAATCACGATTTCAATCCGGTATTTTTAAAATTTACATTTTTCGAATTATTTTATGGATAGAAACAGATAAGACTGACATATAATAAGCAAAAGTTAATTTATATCTCAAAGGGGTGCAGGAATGGAGTTTTCTTTATGCAGTCTGGATAGCGCTTTGCCTGTGGAGGTAACAGTGGATGAAGATAACGGCAGGTATATGATTCGGAAAAGCGACACGAGTGGAGAGTACTTCAACAGTGCAGATGAATTAATAGAGTGGGTGAAAGAGAACTTTACCGCAGAAGAGTTTTGCGATCCCAGGGAATACCACGGAATGATTCAGAAGCTCACAGATTATTTAGTGAATCCCAATTTATAATTTATCGCTTAAAAGGCCCCTGACAGACTGGGGCCTTCTTTTTATGAAGCGATTTTTCTATCCGAGAGACTGCTGCAGATTATCCCTCTTACTTCCTGTGCAAGAAACTTTGCATCCATATCTTTAACAATCCTGGAATTCACAGGCTTGCACACCCTGATCTCTATTTTAGCCGGCTTTATGAGTCTCCCATTCTTTTCAAAGGCATCTGCTGTCCCTTTTATGGATATTGGCACAATCGGAACACCTGCATCCTGTGCAAGCTTGAATCCGCCTACTTTAAAAGGCGCTACCTGCCCTCCCCTGCTTCTCGTCCCTTCCGGGAAAATCAGGAGAGAGTGTCCCTGTTTTAAAAGCTCTGCAGCATTCTTTAAAGAATTGATAGCACTTCTGCGATTGCTGCGATCAATAAAGACACAATTCATGACTTCCATCCATGATGAGATAATGGGTGCTTTCTTCATTTCTACTTTCGATATAAAACCAAAAGGTTTATTAATGAATGCAAGAAGGACTGGAATATCAAAATCCCCTTCATGGTTGCAGACAATGACGACAGGCCCTTCCGGAATTAATTCCTGCCCCGTAATTTTTACTTGAGAGCCTGATATTTTCATAATCGTCCTGGACCACTTTTGGGGCACTTTATGGATGATGCGGTCGCGCTCTTCAACAGGAAGTGCCGAATTCAAGTTTCTCATCCGGGATAGTGCAGGAAGGCTATAAACTAAATATCCGCCCATATAAAGAAAAAAGATTATTAGTCGAAGCATACATACCTCCAAGGGTTGGGATGTTTTACATTATATATTAATCAGGATCCTTTCACTATATGTTACAGTTTAATAATTTTAAAAAGCAGCCCGCCGGCGCGAGCTGCTGTTAAGGTTATTTTCTTTTATAAATGAGGAATTCAAAATCATACGGATTTTTTTCATCCCTGGTGCCCTTCTCCCTTGAAAGAAGGTCCCATTCTGACATGTCCAATTCCGGAAAATATGTGTCCCCTTCAAATTGGTCATAAATCATAGTCAGATATAGCCGATCAGCTGCAGGAAGAATGGCTTTGAAAATCTCGGCACCGCCAATGACAAAGATTTCATCTTCCCTCTCACCGCTGTACTTCAGCAGCTCCTCAACTGTATGTACTACTGTACATCCTTCACAGGAAAAGGATTTATTACGGGTTATCACAATATTTTCTCTTCCCGGCAGAGGTCTCCCGATTGAATCCCAGGTTTTGCGTCCCATGGCAATCGGATGCCCCATCGTCGTTCTTTTAAAAAACTTTAAATCCTCAGGCAAATGCCAGGGAAGTTTATTATCCCTGCCGATCACACGATTCTCATCCATTGCCCACATTAAAGAAATCATACACTGACAACTCCTTTAATATGAGGATGCGGATCATAGTCTTCAAGCTGGAAATCGTCAAACTTAAAGCTGAAAATATCTTTCACATCTGGATTAATCTTCATTTTTGGAAGCTTTCGGGGATCACGGCCCAGCTGGAGGTTTACCTGTTCAAGATGATTCTGGTAGATATGCACATCACCGAAAGTATGAACAAATTCACCAGGCTCCAGATCGCAAACCTGCGCAACCATCATAGTCAGTAAAGCATAGGAAGCGATATTAAACGGCACGCCGAGAAAGACATCTGCAGATCTCTGATAAAGCTGGCAGGATAGCTTTCCATCTGCAGCGTAAAACTGGAATAGGCAGTGGCAAGGCGGCAAAGCCATCTTTTCAATTTCTCCAACATTCCATGCATTTACAATCAGGCGGCGGGAATCAGGATTTGTTTTGATTTGCTCAATCAGGCTGGTGATCTGATCAACTGTATTTCCATCAGCACCTGTCCAGGATCTCCACTGATGTCCATAAACGGGCCCTAGATTCCCTTCCTCATCAGCCCACTCATTCCATATCCGCACACCATTGTCCTGAAGGTATCTCACATTTGTATCTCCATTTAAAAACCATAATAGCTCATGGATAATGGATTTTAGATGCAATTTCTTAGTAGTAACAAGCGGGAAGCCCTCCTGCAGGTTAAAGCGCATCTGATATCCAAACGTGCTTATTGTACCTGTGCCTGTACGGTCTTCTTTTTTTGTGCCATTTTCCAGAACATGCCTGCAAAGATCCAAATATTGTTTCATATCAACCCAACCTTTTTAAAATACTCATTGCTATTGTACACAATTTCCGATTGTTTAACATTAGTTAAAAATTATAAAAAAAAGGGTATATCAGTTTAACTTTTTTATAAAATCATAGGTTTTCGGAGCATTCTCTCTTAATAATTCCCTCGATTCCCCTTCTGCAAAATACATCGCAAAAGCCTCAGCGAAATATTCTTCCGGGAAGGAAAGAAGATAATTTTGGCCAGGGAACAATTTAGCTTTTTCCGCTTTCCACACAGAGAGAAACTTCTGATTAAATCGAATGCCATCGTACACATGACGATCAACAGAATGGGCAAGTTCATGAAGTTCCAGATTAATGGATCCATGACCTTTCCCCTTCTCACTGAAGCCTATTTTTACAAGGACTGTTTTTGCTCCGCCAATCCCCGGGACATCATCCCAAGTGGTATCCCCTGTATAGCCTCGTGGTATTATCCCTGCGAGATGCTGCGCTGTAGGGTTATCAGTAAGTTTCCCCGTGAATAATTTCACCCTGATATCTTCATCCTCTATTTTGGAGAGCAGGGAAGCCGGCAGATGATCCACCCGGGAAATCATCTCTGCAGCCTCCCTCTCATCAAAAGGTTCGAGAGGCACAATAAAGATTTCACCAAGCTGGCGTGGAGATTTCAGACTGAGAAACTCTTTAAGCTGGGAGGAATGCGGGTAATCCTTTAGTTTTATGCCGCCCATGGCAGCCTGAGAATTCCCAAGCAGTGCAAGGGAAACAATCATAATTGTAAATGTAAGTGCCATTTTGCGCATGTTAAAAGCCCCTTCTGCTAGTCTAAGATGTATAATTTGCGGGCAACAGAGCTCTTTGAAGTATATAAGCTGCGGAACTGCCTGAATGGAGAAAAAATCTTTAACCGATCTGATAATCTATTAAAATTATAACATATGAAAGGATGATTAAAAGGAAACAAATGATGGGAAACTTTTATGAAAATTCAAAAAGGGCCCGAGTAATTTCGGACCCCTTCGAAGTTGATTTTTATTAAGAATAAGAGCGCACTACATCTGAAAGGCCTGGAGAAGCCGTCCCAGTACCCACTGCTGCAAACTTCCAATCGCTTCCATGGCGATAAATCTCTCCAACTATTAAGCTGGTACTTCCGCTGTAGTTGTCAGTCAGGTTGTAATGAATCAGTTCCTGATTGTTGCCGGAGTTTACTACTCTGATGAAGGCATTTTGGATCATTCCGAAATGCTGCTTTCTCTTTACACTGTCATAAATGTTTACAACGAATACCATTTTGTGAATGTGTGCAGGCACTCTGCTTAAATCAATCAGCACCTGCTCGTCGTCTCCATCTCCTGCTCCTGTCAGATTGTCCCCCGTATGCTGGACACTTCCGTCGCTGCTTTTTAAATTGCCGAAGTAAATGACATCTTTATTGCTTTTAAGCTTTCCATTTTCACCAAGCATGATTACAGAAGCGTCACAGTCGATATTTGCTCCGCCGCCGCCTCCGAATAAAGATCCCAGGAGACCGCCGCCTCCGCTTTTTTGAACTGGATCCCAGCCTAATCCTACCATAATTTTAGATAATCCCGGATTTCCTTTAGTTAAGTCAACACGCTGGCCTTTTTGAAGATTTATTGCCATATCAATTCCACCTCGTCAATAATTTATATTTTATTTAAAAATGTGCAGCTGACTAACCCTGCTGCTTCATTTTTTTAAAATTGTCCTGGAGCTGTTCCAGTCTCCTGGTTCCTTCTTCCCGCAGACGTTTGTTTTCTTCTTCTATTGATTTTGTCTCCTGCATACCTTTCATGATGATATTCCAGGATTCCTCAATCGTTTCAATCTTAATGCTTGGACCGCCTGCCAATCTTGCAATATCAGCACTTTGGTTTGAAATATTCTGCGCATTGCGCACCAGCATTTCATTTGTCCGTCTGTCCAGCTCGCTCATAGAATCAGCAACAAGCTTTTGTCTTTTCGCTGCGACTGCCTGAATCAGACCGTTTTTAAAGATTGGAATAGTGGTTACAAAGGCAGAATTAATCTTACCTATAAGCTTGGTATTTCCTCTCTGAAGCAGCCGGATTTGCGGTGCTGTCTGAAGGGCAACCATTTTAGCCATTTCAAGATCATAAACTCTTTGCTCGAGTAAATCGACGGCATTTCTTAACGTATCAAGCTGCATCGAAGCCATCTGATCCCCCTGAGCCGCCCGCGCTTCCAGCTGTGGAAGCTGATTGGCCTTTAAATCATCGGCTTTCATTTGTCCTGCAACAGCATATTTTTCGAGCGTCAGATAGTACTGATAATTCTGCTCATACATTTGTTCAAGCATGGTTGTAGAATCGACCATTTCACTTTGGTATTTGGAAATTTCAACATACACTTTATCAATTTCCGCACCCATTGTCTGGTATTTTCCGAAAAGCTTCTCAATCATTTTTTCTCCGCGCTTGAAAAGCTTGCCAAATATGCCTTTAGGTCCCTGCTCGAAATCCTTCTTGTCAAATTTGTCCATGATTCTGCCGAGCTGCTTTAAAAGTTCACCTGAATCTTCAACCTTCGTTGTTCTCATGTTGCTCAATATCTGGTCAGAGAAGCGGGAAATCTGAACAGCAGGCTCTTTGCCGAATTCAAGTATTTGAATTTGATCCTTCTCATCAATGGACCTGGCCAGATTTTGCACCTCAGGCTCCTGTCTTAGAGCAAGCTTAATTTCTGAAACGTTATTTTCGGTTAATTTATCATCCTGCAGCTGGGCTGTTAAATTTTGTTCTGCTGATTTGGTCGGATTCATTTTCAATCACCCTTTAAATTTTTTAATAATCCTTGAAAGAGAACCTTTTTAAGAAAGGATGGCTCCTTAAATTCCTGTTCAAAAACAACATCCTCAAGCCAGTGAACATCATATAAATCTTCCTCAATGAAGTTTTCAATGTCGTTATGGCCCGGCGGATTATACAGTACAATATCTATCCCAAACTGATTAAGCAGCAAAAGGAGTGCTGCATCCGATCTTACCATCGTCCCGTTCAGTTCGTTATTATAGAGGATAATCTTAGGAACTTCCTGCGAGTAATCAAATTGCTGCATTAATTTTAGAATGCTCGGCGGAATTTGCAGGCTTTGGCTGAACAGATAAATCTTCAATTCTTCTTCCGATTCACCAGGCAGCGGCTTTAATCGCGGACGTTCACACATATTTCTAATGGCCTTTGCAATCCCATTTTGAAGACCGCCAGGAAGCTGCTGATACCTCCAATAGTGCCCTGAAATGATTTTTTCAGGGTCTAGTTTTCCTTCCCTGTTCAGTGCATTGCGATAATGGAACCGAAAATCATTGTTGACGCTGTTTGTAAAAGGAAATCTCCTTATCAGCAGACTTTCTTCATATTGGCTGATCGTTTGTATTCGATCCCAGTATTCCTTGCGGTTCCTGCTTACTCCCTGGATCTTTGAAAAAATGGACGGTATCATGACCCTTCCATCCTTCACCTCAAAGTTTGGACGGATCATGGCTTTCTCTTTAATTAAAATAAAAAGTTCATCATAAGTAGTTTTCAGGGTCACAGAAGAAGGAGTATACTCCCTAAGCTGCCAGGGTTTATAAAGGCCTGAACCCTCATGGTTAAGGATGGTTTCTATTTCCCTGGATGCCCTATAAGCGACTGTAGCACTCCTTCTTCTCTTTTCCTGCGGGAAAGGTTCAGGCTTTTTCTTTTCTGGATAATGATGTACAAAAGAATCCTGAACTTCCTGACCCATCTCTGCAAAAAGGTCTTCTCCTGAAGGAGAAAAATAAAGAATATCGCACCCGATTTGTATTAGGTAGTACAAAAAGTAATAATGACTCTTTTTCCCATTCCCGTACCAAAGGACTTTTGGCATGCCCAATTTCGGATCAATATCTTTAAGTTCTGTGCCAAAATGATTAGCGGACCACTTAATCACATCAACAAGCACTCTTCTTATATCCTGGTTTTTTAAGCCGCCCGTTTCCTTTTCAGAAAAAAGGTTCAGCATACTAATCATCGCTTCTCTTATTTTCCTGTGCAGAGAAGGTGAGGAAGATTTGAGCAGCAGCTGTTCTCCATCTAGAAAAGCAGCAAATCGGTTTATGGATAAATTCTGTTCCCGGTTAATATTAAGGACTTTTTGTATCGCCTGAAACTGCTGGTTATTAATGGTTTTATCCAGATGTTCTTCACTGAGGAGGAGAAGCCCTGAATTCTGTGTGTGAATTAGATCAAAAAGACGATTATAATATTCATCTTCATCAAGGGGAACTCCAAGAAATCTGGCAACAATTTGGCCAACATGCAGCGTTTGCTGTTCCTCTCTGTAACTTTCACGTTCATGATTAGGCTTTGTTAACTGAGAGCTCCAGTTCTCATATGTAACCTTTAAGATGTGAGTTTTAATTTGACTGTACGACAAGTTCAATTTTTATCCCTTCCCTCTATGAGCGAAAGATGCATTCTTATCATTTCATTCAAAAATTGCGTTTCAGTTCCCGGATAATGGCACGGGACAATAAATATGTAAACTTATTACCATCATATCATAGGAATACAGCCTTTTTCTAAAATGGTTTACTTTCTTTACGAATTAACAGGCAGAAAGTTTCATTTCAGTATTATTTTTCATTGCTGAATGAACTCAGATGGACTTTTTCACCTTTATTCCTGTCCCCGCATAAAGTGGAGTACCCTGGAAGAGGAAGGTGAATCAGCATGAGGCTGCTTTTTCGAAGAGTGAGATATCGGGGGATTGATCATGATCTGGATATAATCAGGAATACTTTATGTTCAAGTTCCTTTGTTTTTATAGACATCTTTTTCTTGTCAATGATCCTTGCCATCTTCTCTTTTGCCAGTTACCAGTCTATTTCCATCAGCAGTTTAATCTTTACAGGAAGCTATACTTTTTGCTTTTGCTTATTTATCGTTTTAAAAAAATGGCTGAGGGACCAGCCGGACTAAACTTTTTCTTTAATACTATTTGATATATTTTTTAGAATTTCTTCCCCTGCCGCTGTCCCTACATTAGCAGTAATCAAGTATGGAGATGTGATGGACTTTTCGGCTACGAGTTCTCCGTGGCTGGGGACAAATGCATAGTCGCAGTACTTTAAAAAGTCATGATCAAGCATGGAATCGCCTGCCCCAAAAACTATATTTATATCTTCCCGTTCCTGAATGAATTTCACTGCCTCGCCCTTACAGATGGGATTTGGCATAAAATACAGCTTCCTTCCCTGATGGGATATCCTCCACCCAAAGGATTCTGCCAGATCAGCAATTGCTTTTTTGGCTTCAGCTGTTAATTTTTCTTCAAGAATATAATAAAAGAAAAGATTTTCAGCCATTTTTATTTTCCCGTTCAGTTCCAGGCTTTTTAATCTGTCCATCATTTCCTCAAGCAAAGCACACTCCGTCTTCAGACGCTTTCGGACTATGACAGACCACTCCTCAAGAGGTTTTCCATAATAATGGATATTGGCACCATTGGATGTGACAGCGTAAGGAATGTTAAGGGCATCTTTAAAAATGAAAATACGTTTATATTGCTCATAAGTTCTCGTTGTAACAGGCACAAAGAGCATTTGAGCAGCTATCTCTTCCAGTAATCTTCGAGCTTCTTGTGTCATAAAGGCAATTTCCCTGCCATCTTTACGCTCAACACCTATTAAATCTTCTCCTGACTGCCCAAAATCAGCGAGTGCTTTATTTGAGTAGATCAGTGTCCTGTCCAAATCTGATGCAAACATCCTCATGAATTTTCTCCAGTCTTTTTAATTAATCCGCAGCAGGTATAACTCATATCAGGATAATGAATAACCTCAACATTCCGCTCCCGGGCCAGCATGACAATATGGCCAACATATGGACTTTCCGGATCTTTCATCAAAATTTTCCATGGAAGCCTTCTTAGAAGAACTCTGGTTGTTTCGCCTACTCCCGGCTTTACAAAGTTAATAGATTCAATATTAAATTCTTCTTGTATTCTCTGAATCTCTTCCATGCCCTTAAAACTTGCTTCCCCCGGGTTTTCCATAATCCTTTTCGCAAGTTCGAAAGCTTCCTGCTTAATAGCCGGGAACTCCTCTGCTACAGCTGAGAGATAATGGTTTGAAACATCTGCTTCTTCCAGCTCGCTATAATATTTGGCGCCATGGAAATCTTCCGGCCCAATTAAGGATTTATTGAATACTGTTCTGCTGACTAATCCTGAAACAGTTGAGTTGAGACAGGCACTTGGAATCAGAAAATCTTCCCTCGTTCCATATAGGGTTGTGCAATAACCAGGATCAGCAAGAACGGCCAAGGTATCATCGAGAATAACACCATAAGTTTCCTGGAATTGTCTGCAGGCCTTGGTTAATTCAATGGAAATAGCCCCTTTTCCTGTCCATCCGTCCACAAATTGAATTTCACATCCGGGATGTGAGTTCAGAATATGCTTTATGGCATTTTCGTCAATCCCCCGGTCCCTGATAATGGATATGCTGTAATGCGGCAAACTCACACCATAAACTTCAGAAAGATACCTCTTTATCAGAATTCCAACAGGTGTTCCGGCTCTCGCGAGAGAAACTAAAACAGTATTTTTTCCTTTTTTCTTCCAGATCTGCTCAGAAACCGCTCCTGTTGACAATGCTGTTTTCCGTTTATAAACATCAAGTGTCTCCCAAAACAGAGAAAGGTATTTTTCAGGCGGCTGATATTCAATAGGAAGTGTTTCACTATAATGCTGACCGGACTGAATGTTTTTTTCTCTTTGCTCAATGGATCCTTCAAGTGAATATCCGCTTAAATCCTTCAATAAAAAGACAACATCATCTTTACTATATGAACCAAATTTATCTGCTGTTTTATTCATTTTTTCCACCTCCGTTAAAGTAGACTACTTTTACATTTTTAATATATTTTTTTAATTGATTGATAAAAGGCATAAGGGAATCTTTTTCCGGTTCTCTTTCAAAAAACAGGAACACTTCTTCATAACAGCCGTCTGGAATGTTATAAACAAATTGTGCCATTTCAGGGTCTTCAGGATTTTGAAAGGAAATGCCGTATTGCGCTCCATAGTCTTTATCATTTCTTACAAAGATGGGACTGCGTGTTGTTGAGTGGAACTTTACGCCTTCCCCCATTAAGGAGGCAACCTTCATAGGGATATACATGAACTCCCCGGTTCCAAGACATAATGTATTTCTTCCATCCCGTTTTCGGGATAAGGATTGGCCGATCTCAGCTAATGACACACTTAATCCGGCCTGGCGTTTTGCATCCAGCCCGAATCGGCCCGAATCTTTTAAATAGGGAATATTTCTGATCTCACCGTTTAAAGTAACTGATGGTTCATTCGTCCGGCTTAATAATTCAGGGAATTCTTTACTTATATCAATATAGGAAATATGAGCAGTTTGTCCTGACAGCTCGTCTGCTGACTGACCATTATTCACTTTAGGAGTCCCATATACATCGATCTCCCCTTTTAGAAGAGACACATTGTTAATAATAATGCCCAGCTCTTTTTCCAAATCATCAAACAGTATCTGATCTTTTTGGGAACGCCAATCCAGGATGGAGACGACTGTATACATCTTTCTTGGAAAGCGTTCATGAATGGAGCGGATGATATTAATAGCTGTTTTACCAGTAGTCATTTCATCATCGACAAGTATAATCTCCCTCTTATTATCCAAAAGATCTGCATCTGCATAGCATCTGTGTGAAGTAGCATGAGAATGTTCTTCTTCAAATGTTATGACTGAATTCTGATCTGCCAGCTGCTCTCTAGTTGTATGAAAGTAATCGGCACGTTTAAATGATTGAAAGAAAGCATGTCCGAGTGCAGTTGCTGTTTCAGCAAATCCAATGATAACCGGGTTATAATCTTTATCAATAAATGGACTGCTGTTCATGAAATCTGTACCGTTTATAAAAGCGGATAAAAGCTCTGCGGCCTTTCCGGTCTCCACCTTTTTCGCCTTCTCCATATAAAGGCTGGCGAGCAATTCTCCTGTCAGGAGTCCAATCTTCGGGTCTATCGGTATATGTTTCCCGAGCACTTTGCTGACAAATAAGAAAGATCTTTTCTTGTTTATCCTTGCTGCCATGACAAATAAATCTTCAGGGAGCAGCTCATATGGGTTCTCGGTTATATGAATATCAACGGTTAATGAGTTGAGTATCTGAATTGAATGTTTCGTTTTTGAGTAGGTCAATGTATGTGATCTCATCCTGCAGCACCCCGTATACTTCTGATTTTAATAATATTTTTTTTGCCCAATACAAATGAGGTTTTATTTCATTCATTTTGTTTTGATAATCACTTTTCATAACTCCTATTTTTCCGCCGGCCTGACCGGCGATGCTCTGTGCATCCAGATACTCTTCAAGTGTTACCGTATTCAATGCCTGTACAGGCCTAATATGGGTTGGATGTATAATGGTTTTCCCAGTTAAGCCATTTGAAATATCCATTGCAATTTCTCTAATTAAACCATCCATATGCCGATCAATTAAGTCCGTTCTCATTTTCAGTCCATCCTGTCCGAGACGTTCCATGAATGGTGTTTGCCTTATTTGAGGCTTTAGAAGACGCTCTTTTGAGGAAAAGTATTCCCAGACCGGACCTGAAATGACATACGGCTGGTCCGCACGCAGGAAAATATTAATAATATCTGATATGCAATCTCTAATTACAGCAATATCGTAAACTGTCGTATCAGAATTTCTTCGTATTCCATAGAGTCCGCTAAAATCCGTAGCTCCAATTCTCACATTTAAAATCAGCTCAAAATATTGGTCCAGCACTTTCTTTATGCCGATCAGCTCTTCAAGCCTTGTTTCTTTTTGAATAATTTCTTTCGTCTCCAAAATCGGCATGGCATATAAACAATAACCCTGAGAATTAAGCTCTTTAATTTCTGTTAAAATTCTACTTCCTTCAGCGGGTGAAAACTTAGGCAGGACAAAGCCGGTCAGAAGATGCATGCCATTCGGAATTCTGCTCTTGAGTCTAACAAGCTGCTCATAGCTCCTGATTCGCACGAAGATCAAAGGGAGATCTTCTTCTTCACAAAGACCCTTCACAAGGTCTGAGCTTAAATTTTCCAATTCCGAACAAAGCAGACCCTCTGCCATTTCCACTTCTTCATCACCAATTGCATCTTCAAGGCATATGACCATGGATGAAAGGCCAGCATGTTTTTTTGACAGCAGATCCTGGTGAATATTTGGCCTTGTCGCCGGCATATATAAAGTTGCCCCAAGAGCATATGATAATAGCTCCCTGTCAGATCTCTTGTTAAAATAGCCAGGCTTTTTATAAAACATATTATTTATTTTTTCACCCGGCAGATCGGAAAATAGTCTCATTTTTGCAGCTCCATTCCTTCACTAAAATACTACTTTCTTCCTTTTTCATCCAAAAAAGATAAAAATAAAAGGGAGCGGACAAGTGTCTGTTCCCTTTCTAAATCTATGAAATTACATATTTAGTTCGATCCCTGATCTGCAGCTTCTTTTTTTGCATTCCTCGCATGCACAATAAAAGTAATAGCAAACACGATAACCAATACGATAAAGAAGTAAATATGGTCGATGTGAATACCAGCCGCACTCGCAAGCATTTTAGCAGCAATAAGAAGGATCAGGATATATGAGCTGGTTTCCAGCTCCGGTACCCTGTCAATCAGCTTCAAAAATACGCCAGCTACGCCACGCATCATGATAATACCAAGCATACCGCCTATCAAAAGCACCCAAATTTCCTGGCTGACTCCAAGCGCAGCCAATATACTATCGATTGAAAATGCAATATCCATCAATTCAACTGCAATGACAGTTCCCCAGAAAGTACCGAAAAGACGGATTAATAATCCTCTTTGATTGATGCCTTCTATTGCATGTTCATCGCCTTCCTCTTCTGCTTGCCTCTTATCAATAAAGTACTTAATGGCAAGCCAGGCCAGGTAGGCAGCACCTAAGACCTTGATATACCAGAATTCAATTAAAAATACACCGATGCCGATTGCAATAAATCTGAAGAAGTAAGCACCTAAAAGACCGTAAAAAAGAGCTTTCTTCCGCTGTTTTTCCGGCAGATGTTTTACCATTACTGCAAGAACAAGTGCATTATCAGCAGATAATAGGCCTTCCAGAATTACAAGTGTACCTATCAGTGCCCAGCTTTCCGGCTTTGATAAAGCTTCAACCCACATTTCCCAGTTAAAGAACTGGGAATATGTATGCAAAATAGATTCTAATATTTCCATTCTAAATTATTCCTCCCGGTGATGACTGCTTTTTCATATAAAAGACCCGGCATTGCCGAGCCTTATTAAGCAAATATACCTCTTATTTATCCTACCTGTAAACCAAAATCTTTTGCCAGTGCAGCCAGTCCGCCCTGATATCCGCTTCCGATTGCACTGAATTTCCATTCTCCGTTATGTCTGTATAATTCTCCAACTACAAGTGCAGTTTCAATTGAGAAGTCTTCACCCAGATCATAACGGATCAATTCTTCACCTGTAACTTCATTCAGAATTCTTGCATAGGCATTTGATACCTGTCCAAAGTTCTGATTACGGGCTTCCCCGTCATGAATGGTGATTGTGAATGTAATGCGCTGAATGTTAGCTGGGACATTAGCCAGGTCAATTTTCACCTGCTCATCATCGCCATCCCCTTCACCTGTACGGTTATCTCCAGTATGTACAACTGATCCATTTGCGCCTGATGTATTGTTGTAGAAAACAAAGTCGCTTTCAGAAGTTACTTTTCCAGTATCTCCAAGCAGAAATACGGAAGAATCCAAATCAAAGTCATTTCCGCCATCATATTTGTTCGTGTCCCATCCAAGCCCTACTACTACCTTACTCATTCCTGGATTTGTTTTTGTTAAGTCCACTTTTTGTCCTTTTGATAAGCTTACTGCCATTTCAAATCAAACCTCCATTATGTAGAATAATTGTATTTACGGTATAAATCATGAAAAGTTTCATAATCCATAAAAATATTTTTTCATATTCCAGAGTTTATTTCAATATTTTAACTCATCCATTTTGGCGGAGTATTTTTGTTCCAGTAAATTGACCCGAGTTCATGGTGGGCCTGAAAATGATCATGGTGTGTATGATAGTGAAAATTAAACCAGTACCCCTGCTGAGGTGGATGGTCCCTTCTTACATGGAAGCGAATGACATCTTCGTTTGTCCTGCTGTTGGTTATGTGGAAAATTTTTTCCGATAACCCGCCCCCAGGAGTTTCTGTAACCTTTAATTCAGCAAGGCTTTCTTCCGGAAAGTGCACTGCAACCTCCTGGATGGCTTTCTCAATTTCTGGAAGGATGACCTCGTTAAACTCATCTTCAATAACTGGGCCTATCTTTGCACCAAATTTCTCATACGATTGTGTCTCAGCCTCTATAAGCATTTGCCTGATAAAGTCCTCTTTATCGAAATAACTATTTTCCTCTTCAGCAAGTTCTGCGCCATTCTCTGAGTTTTCCACATCTGAAGCTCTGGAGGCTTTTAGCTGGTTCGTATTTTCATATAGAAATGCCTGAGAAGGTGTGACGAGGCCAAACGTTAAAATGGTAACAAGTACAACAAAGGATTTCCTCAGCCAATTCGGCATTTTTTTCGCCTTCCTTTCTCCTAAGCAAGGATTTTTTTAAATATGCCGCTTCCTTCAATATCAAGGACAGCTTGCCTTAAAACATCTTCGGGCTGTACAAGAGCAATCCGAACGTATCCCTCACCCCACCTTCCAAATGCGCTTCCAGGAGTTACGACTACACTCGCCCGGTTAATTAAGTCAATCGCAAAATCTTTGGAGGAGCTGTACCCTGAAGGGATCTCGGCCCATAAGAACATAGACCCCTCAGGCCGGCTGATATCCCAGCCTATAGTTTCAAGATTTTTTATAAATACATCTCTTCTTTTTCTATATGTCTCTCTCAAGTCCTGCAAAAAATCAGACTGATCATTCAATGCTTTCACCGCAGCTGCCTGTACCGGCAGGAATACACCATAATCCAAATTGGATTTGAAATTGGCAAGCAGCGCTATAAGCTGCTGATTGCCTGCGGCATATGCGACCCTGCAGCCAGCCATATTAAAGCTTTTTGATAGTGAATTCATTTCAATCCCCACATCAGCTGCCCCTTCAACAGACAAAAAACTTAAAGGTTTCTTTTCATAATAAAGTTCCGAATAAGCAAAATCATGCAATACAGCAAAACCGTATTTCTTTGCAAGCCGGATCGCTCGAAAAAAAATATCCTCTGTCGCCATTGCCGGAACGGGGTTGCCTGGGAAGTTTAAGATCATTAATTTCGTGTTTGCAAGGATTTCTTCAGGGATCTCATTAAAATCAGGGAGGAAGCTGTTCTCCTTTTTTAAAGGCATTCCGTACATTTGTGCACCAGCCATTGCTGCACCTGCAGCATAGGCAGTGTATCCGGGGTCTGGAACAAGGATATAATCTCCCGGATCACATAGAATCATCGGCAAATGTACCAGCCCATCCTGGGATCCCATTAAAAGCAGCACCTCTGAAGCAGGATCGAGATCCACTTCAAAATTTCGTTTATAATAGCCGCTGACTGCGGTATGAAATTCATGTGTACCTGTTAACGAGTACCCGTATTGTTCTGGATCACGGGCTCCTCTTGCCAATTCCTCCATAACAAAAGCGGGAGGGGGCATATCAGGACTGCCAATGCTCAAATCAATCACCGAAAACCCGTCTGAAAGTTTCGAATTCTTAATTTGGGCCAATTCCGTAAACACGCTCTCTGTAAAAGAAGCCATTTTTTTTGAAATAGGAAATTCCATCGTATCCTTCCTCGCTATGTATCTCGTTTCTATTTTTCTATTATACTTCTTTTCGAACCAAATTAAAATTGATTTCATGCATCGGCAAAAAGAACAATAGAAATATAGTAATGAGTTAATTGGCGGATTAATTAGGAGCAAAGCGGGGAATAATAAAACAAATCATGTTCTTCAAGTCCAGAAGAATGAATAAGGGGGAAATATCATGGATTGGTCTGTATTCTTTGTCATTGCAAGTCTTTTACTGATGGCTTACTTTGTTTATCTTGCCATTGCAGATTAAAATAAGCAGGTGCCTGATATTAACTGGCACCTGCTCTTATTTTTCAATAATGCCAAAATGAAATTTCGATGACTTTCTTTCAATTACTTTGAAGCCATATTGAGCAAACCTGGAACTTCTAAAGTGATCTTTCAGGATCACTCTTTGCCTCGCTGCTCGTTTTGCATGAAATATAACTTCTTCTGACAAATCCTCATAGACAGCAAAGTTCCTTAAAGCTTTAATCCCTTCTGACTCAATGATTTCTTCTTCAAACATAGGATCAAAATAGACAATATCGTAACTGTCCGAGGGCAGTTTTTTTAAATATGGAAGGGCCATTGATGTCTCAACATTAATTCTTCCCATGGCCTGATTCATAATCTCAAGCCCGGAGTCCCACTGCCTGAGCCCGTTCGCAACGAGAAAGGAAAGGTATTTATTTCCTTCAAGCCCTGTAACTTTACCTTTACTCCCCGCAGCAAAACTGGCTGTTATGCTGTCAGATGCCAGACCAAGAGTACAATCGAGAATACTGCTGCCTTCTTTAAGACCGGCAGCCTCAAGAAAAGGATCACTCTCACCTTTTAGGAGGCGCTTCACTCTGAACATGGCTGAACTCGGATGAAAGAAGAACGGCTGGTTTTCACCAATCGGATAAAGTTCCAGCCGCTCTTTTCCAACTACTATGCAGTCTTCAGGAACTTGTTTTTGAATCGCTCTTACAGACCTTTTATTCCTGTCGATGTATTCTGCTCCCAATTGTTCTGCAATGTTTTTTGCTTTTTCTATCATTGCTTCATTGGTGCGTCCGGATGTCGTAATTAGCATATATGTTCACCTGATTCCTAAAATTGCTATGAAAAAAGGGTGCCAGCAGACACCCCGTTTTTGTATAATTTAATATTCTCAGCAGTTCGCCTCAAAAGCTGCAAGAAGGTTCTCCATGATCGCTTCCATAGAGTGGTCTTCGATATCATGGCGGTGAATGAAGTGCACAACTTTCTTCCCTTTTAAAAGAGCCATAGAAGGTGATGAAGGTTCATATCCATCAAAGTACTCGCGCATTTTGGCTGTTGCTTCTTTGTCCTGTCCCGCAAAAACCGTCACCAGATGATCAGGTTTCTTTTCACTTCTTATAACAGCCTGTGTTGCTGCAGGGCGGGCAAGTCCTGCTGCACAGCCGCAAACTGAATTTACGACTACAAGTGCTGTGCCTTCAAGGTTTTCCATGAATTGCTCTACATCTTCTGAAGCCGTAAGCTCTTTAAAGCCTGCCTGTACAAGCTCCTGACGCATCGGCTTCACCATTTGCTTCATATATTCTTCATATGCCATTGACATAAGATTTGCATCCTCCTTAACGTACAGTTTGTAAAGTAAGCATACTATATCGTATGATCTTAATGCAATTTTTCTATGCCGGTTCTCGTCATAACTCAGCTAATTCAAAGAAAGCCGGTCCTAAAAGACCGGCATCCTTACTATATTTAAATTTTCATAACGCCACCTGTGCTGGCATTGGTGACTAGCTTCGAATAACGGGCAAGATACCCTTTTTTAACCTTTGGCTCGAAGCCCTTCCAATTGGCTTTCCGCTTTTCGAATTCTTCATCCGAAATTTCCAGATTGATTGTACGGTTATTCAGATCCAATTCAATGATGTCTCCATTCTCCACAAATGCAATAGGTCCGCCTTCAGCAGCCTCCGGTGAGATGTGCCCAATGCTGATGCCGCGGGAAGCACCCGAGAAACGGCCATCTGTAATCAGGCCGACTTTTGCACCTAAACCACGGCCGACAATCTGTGAAGTCGGTGCAAGCATCTCCGGCATTCCAGGGCCGCCTTTAGGGCCCTCATAACGAATGACAACAACATGGCCTTCCTGCACCTTGCCAGTAATGATTCCGGATAGTGCATCTTCCTGCGAATCAAAGCAGATGGCTGGCCCTCTATGGTATCCGCCTACTGACTCATCTACTGCACCCACTTTTATAATTGATCCCTCAGGAGCTAGATTCCCAAATAAAACTGCCAGCCCTCCGCGTTCAGAGTGCGGATTCTCCAGTGTCCGGATTACATTTTTATCCTGAATCTCACTGCCTGCTACATTCTCCCTTAGCGGCTTTCCGGTAACTGTCAGACAGTCACCATTCAAGGCGTCCGGCTTTTTAAGCAATTCATTGATGATTGCACTCACCCCACCGGCATTATGAACATCTTCAATATGATAATCTGACGCAGGAGCGATTTTGGCTAAATGAGGAACCCTATTAGCAATCTCATTGATTCGTTCAATCGGATATTCAATTTCAGCTTCGTGAGCAAGCGCCAATGTGTGAAGAACTGTATTGGTTGACCCGCCCATTGCCATATCCAGGGCAAATGCATTGTCAATCGCATCAATGGTAACAATATCGCGCGGTTTAATGTCTTGCTTGATTAATTCCATCAGCTGCTTGGCTGAACGTTTAACAAATTCTTTTCTTTCTTCTGATACAGCCAGAATCGTGCCATTGCCAGGAAGTGCAAGGCCCAGTCCTTCTGCAAGGCAGTTCATGGAATTCGCAGTGAACATCCCTGAACAGGAACCGCAGGTCGGACATGCTACCTGCTCGATTTCCAGGAGCTTTTGTTCGTCTATTTGGCCGGATTCGAAGGCACCTACACCCTCAAAGACCGAGCTTAAGGATAATGGCTTTCCGCTTGAATCTACGCCGGCTTTCATCGGACCGCCGCTGACAAAAAGGGTTGGAATATTAACCCTTAATGCCCCCATCATCATTCCGGGTGTGATTTTATCGCAGTTCGGGATACAGACCATTCCATCAAACCAGTGGGCAGAAACAACTGTTTCAAGTGAGTCTGCAATGATTTCACGGCTTGGCAGAGAATAGCGCATGCCGATATGGCCCATCGCAATTCCATCATCCACACCAATGGTATTAAATTCAAACGGAACGCCGCCTGCTTCACGGATTGCTTCTTTAACAATTTTACCGAATTCCTGCAAATGCACATGGCCAGGAACGATATCAATATAGGAATTGCACACAGCAATAAATGGTTTTCCGAAATCTTCTTCCTTTACTCCGGCAGCACGCAGCAGGCTGCGGTGCGGAGCCCGGTCTGTGCCTTTTTTGATCATATCACTTCTCATCTGTGAGCCAGTCATAGTATGTACCTCCCGTTTTACCCTAGATTCATAATCTCTTATTCTATGGAAAAGATTAACTAACCTCCTGCCCCCCAAATATTTTCTTTCCAATATAGACCCTTTTTCGGATAATTTCAATAATTATTACAAATTTAATTTAATTTTTCGCTTTAAATGAATGAAACTGTAATGCGTGTAAGTTCTAAATTAATCAATTCCAATAAAAAAACCGCTGCAGATCCTAAAATCTGAGCGGCTTTCTTAAAATTATTTATCACCTTTATTCCGGGATTCAGTCATTTGTTTCCAAACTGAACCCTTTGCTTCTTCTCCCTGCTCAATTCTCTCAATAGCCAGTTTGATCTGCAGACTGACTTCGAATTCCGGGTCGTCTTCAGCAGCCTTTAGAGCAGGCAGCGCACTTTCATCACCCACTTCGTAAAGAAACATGGCCGCACGCCAGCGTACAAGCTTACTGTCATCCTGCAGAGCTTCCTTCATGGCGTCCATTGCTTCTGCAAACCCTAAGTCTGATAAACAGTCTCCGGCTGTACGCCTTACAGTGACCGTTTTATCCTTCAATGCTCTGTACAGAAGCGGAAGGACGCTTTTATCTTCAATCATTCCAAGATAAACTGTCGCAAGTCTCCTGATTGAAGCCTTCTCGTCATTGAGAGCTTTTTCAAGAACAGGCAGGTCCTCCAGTTCGGGATTATCCATCTGTTCGAGTTTTTGATAACGCTCCCGCCAATCCGCGGAATCCAAATCTTCGACTGAAAGTTTCAGAAGAGAACGCACATGCTTATCCTCCGTTTTATCTGGGCTTTCAGCCATTTTCACAAGGGTCTGGAGTCTTCCCTCCGGATAGGCAGCCATTAGTTCCTCTACAATATCATGGCCAACTTGGTCAAAGTCTCCGTAGCGGACCCCAAATTCTTTCCACTTGCGGACCATGACAACATTATCAGCAGGATCCTGAGCTTTTGAAACAGCATTAATAAAGTTTTCAGGAAGTCCGAAGCGCTTTTCTTCCGTGCCGTCAGTCAGCTTCACCTGCATCGGAATTCCTTTGTACATTTGGACTAGTACCTGCACTTCACCAAAATGTTCATCAATGCCGTTTTCCTCAGAACCGTCATTTTCCACGTCTTCGCCAAAAGCAGACCGAACTTGAGGAAGCAGCTCTTTCCAGTCATATTTGGCATTTCTTTCTACCGCCAGGAAATCGGCAACATGGTAAACCCCTTTTATGCCTTCAATCTCAAGAATATCAAGGATGATCCTGGGAGCTCCTTCTTTTTTATCTTTTTTATAATTATTGGCTTTCCCCATTGGAAGCTCTTCATCAAGAATAACCTTCATTGTATTCGGACTTGGTGTTGGTTCGATTGCTTTTATTTTCAAAAGTATCACCCTTTTTTTTATATTCACGCTGGTAACTGATTTTATTTTAACATAAGGATAATTTCGAGGCATTTTAGCTGTTTTAACTATAAAAATAACCCGGTGATTCCACCGGGCATCTCATTATTCATTTTCTGCTGCTTCTGAAAGATAGCTCCATCTCTCTATCAGATATTCAAGTTCTTCATTCAGTTTCGATTCTTCATCTACTAAGGCCTGGCCCTTTTCAAAGTCACTGCCAATGGTGGCCATTTCTGAGGAAATTGCTTCGAGACGGGCTTCAGCAGCCTCAATCTTTCCCTCTATTTCTTCCCATTCTTTCTTCTCTTTGTAGCTCATTCTCTTCTTTTTCGGTTTTGTTTCCCTCGTTTTTTTAGGGGCATGGTCCATTTCCTGAACCGGTTTGGCATTTTCACTTTCAAGAAATTCACTGTAATTTCCATAGTAGGATTCGATTTTGCCCTCTCCTTTTAACACGAGCAGCTGCTCAGCCACTTTATCCAGGAAGTAGCGGTCATGCGAAACAGTAATGACTACGCCGGGAAAATCATCTAGGTAATCCTCGAGAACCGTCAGGGTTTGGGTATCAAGGTTATTGGTCGGCTCGTCAAGAAGAAGAACATTAGGCTCTGACATTAAGATTTTCAGTAAATAAAGCCTCCGTTTTTCCCCGCCGGAAAGCTTGCGGATTGGAGTGCCATGGGTATATGGCGGAAAAAGGAAACGCTCCAGCATTTGAGCCGCAGAAATGGTTTTTCCATCTGACGTTTCAACTACTTCAGCTGTTTCTTTGAGGTATTCGATCATGCGTTTACTCTCATCCATATCTTCGCTTTCCTGGGTATAGTAAGCAACTTTTACTGTCTGCCCAATAATGCGCTTACCTGAATCCAGCGGAATCCTGCCTGCCAGTATGTTAAGGAGCGTGGATTTTCCTGTCCCATTTCTTCCAATTATCCCTATTCTATCCCCTGGTTTTACGAGAAGATCAAAATGATCCAGAATTGTCTGGGAGCCATACTTTTTTGTAGCAGCTTCGAGTTCAAACACTTGTTTTCCGAGACGGCTGCCGCTTAGGGACATATCCAATTTTTCAGAGGATTTAACTAAAGAAAGCTGGCTGTCAAGGGTCTCAAACCGCTGGATCCTTGCTTTTTGCTTGGTGGTACGGGCTTTTGCACCTCTCCTGATCCACTCGAGTTCCCTTCTAAACAGATTTTTCTGCTTTTCTATAGTGGCTGCTTCATTTTCCTCTCTTATCGCCTTGGCTTCAAGGAATGCAGCATAATTCCCCTTATAGCTGTAAAGATTTCCGCCCTCAAGCTCAAACATTTTATTGGTAACCCGGTCCAGAAAATAACGGTCATGTGTCACTAGCAGCAGTGCACCCCTATATCTGCCCAGATATTCTTCCAGCCATTTAACCGATTCAAAATCAAGGTGATTTGTCGGCTCATCAAGGATCAGCAAGTCTGGTGACTGGATCAAAGCTTGCGCCAGCGCAACCCGCTTTTTCTGTCCGCCTGAAAGCTCACCGATTTTTCTGCCAAAATCCTCAATGCCCAGTTTAGTGAGAATCGTTTTGGCGTCGGTATTTACTTCCCAGGCATTAAGTGTATCCATTCTTTTTTGAAGTTCAAAAAGGCTTTCCTGGACAGCTGGATCTTCCGGGTGCCGGCTAAGCTCCAGCAGTGCTTGTTCATATTCTCTCTGCAGGACAAGTATTGGCGCATCTCCTGCAAATACCTGCTCGAGAACGGTTAAATCATAATTCAGGTCAGGCTGCTGTGCTGAATATGAAATGGTGTAATCTCTCGGTTTGACTATATCGCCGGAGTCTGGCAGGTCAACTCCCGCAATCACTTTCAGCAGTGAGGATTTTCCTGTACCGTTTACACCGATCAGTCCTGCCCTTTCTTTTTCGGCTATTGTAAATGATATATTGTTAAAAAGTTCTTTCTCACCATAGGTTTTTGTCACATTTTCCACAGAAATCATCTTCATGCTTGACCATTCCATTCTTTAAAAAATTGATGCAGAAACTGTTCCATTAGCTCATGCCGCTTTTCTGCCAATTCCATAGCAGTGTCAGTGTTCAGCAGATCTCTCAGCTTC
The DNA here is from genome assembly GCF_051964675.1 of Cytobacillus sp. SAFR-174. Classification (NCBI taxonomy): domain Bacteria; kingdom Bacillati; phylum Bacillota; class Bacilli; order Caryophanales; family Bacillaceae; genus Cytobacillus; species Cytobacillus sp. SAFR-174. The sequence continues at coordinate 68,051 of NZ_JBQCMZ010000017.1, forward strand.
AAAAGCTTTTCGTAAAAATGATTGATGGATGACGACCTGCCATTCCGGTATTCATCTTCAGTCATTTCTATTCTGATATCAAGGGCAGGATCATAAATCAGCTGTCCTTTTTTGCCTCCGTAGGCAAATGCTCTCGCAATTCCCACGGCACCGATCGCATCCAATCTGTCCGCATCCTGGACTATTTGGGCTTCTGCGCTTAAGATCCTGGTGTTATGGCCGCCTTTAAAGGAAACTGATTCAATAATTGCCTTAATGGAGCTGGATGCTTCCTCTGTTATTTTGAGTTCCTTAAGAAAGTCAGACAGTTTCCTGTCCCCTGCTTCCATAGAAGTGTTCAGCTTTGCATCAGGTATATCATGAAGCAAGGCTGCCATTTCAATTAAGAAAGGATCTCCTTTTTGTTCCTTTTCCGCTATGTAAAGGGCGTTTTTTCGAACCCGATCAATATGTTGCCAGTCATGCCCGGTTGAATCATCTCCGAGTGTATCCCGGACAAATTTTTCTGTTATATGTATAATATTTTCATTCATTATTTCACCCGCTTTCAAACTCCACTGTCCATTTTAACATTAGTACTAAAAAGAAACGATGGCAAGGTCTTACCCTTTAATGTTGTCCGTTGATTTCCGCTCCAGGCTGCTCGCTTTCCGCGGGGCGAGCGGTGAGCCTCCTCGACGCTCCGCGTTTGCGGGGTCTCACCTGTCCCGCTACTTCCGCAGGAGTCTCGCACCTTCCGCTCCAATCAACTCTGTAAATAATATACAAAAAGCATTAAAACTTGTGAAAAAGTGTCATTATAAAAAACAAAAAAGTGCAGAAAATCAGTATTTGATTTCCTGCACCAGAGCTTATATTAATTTATTCCAGGCCATTCAGCCAGCTGATGCCGAGTGTATGCTCTCCTGCGTGGACGCCAATGGTGGCTCCTAAGGAGTAGCATCCGAATTCAATACCCGCAAATTCTTCCTGGAGTTCCTTCTTCCATATTTCCGCTTCACCCGGATGCAAACCGTACAGGATGAATACTTCCTTCAGCGGGTTTCTCTCATGAGCGCTCCTCAAAAGCTTCACAATTTTATCTTTTGCTTTTCTCTCGCTCCTGGCCTTCTCCCTGACGCTTAATTCTCCATCTTGAACTGAAATAATCGGCTTTACATTAAGCATGCTTCCTAAAAAGAATTGAACCCCGGACATCCTGCCGCTTCTATGAAGCTGTTCAAGACTGCCAATGAGGACATATGTTTCGCCCGTATCACGGAGCATCTCAAGCTCGCTGATAATGTCTTTACTGTCCAGTCCTGCCTCTGCCAATTCCATCCCTTTAAGGATTAATCTTGTTAAAGGATATGATAGTATCTTGGAGTCCAGGCTGTATACCGGAATATCAACCAGCTGGGCAGCCTGTTCACTGGAAGAAACAGTGCCGCTAAGCTTAGCCGATACAAGCACAGCGATGACACAGTCATAATCCTTCTGCAGATTTTCGTATAAATCCCTGAAAGCGCCGATGGATGGCTGGGAAGTTTTAGCCGGGGTATCCAGGGTTTTTAATCTCGCATAAAGTTCTTCAGGTGATAAATCAATACCATCTGTATATTCTCTGCCATCCATAATGATAGTCATCGGAATCTGGTACAGGTCAGGGTGGTTTCTTAACTCATTATTTAAAAAAGCCGTACTGTCTGTTACCCATGCAATTTTCACCACTAAAGACGCCCCCTTATAAGATATTTATACGTATATGTATGTAAATAAGACTATTTGAAGGGCTGGTATTGAAAGAATTCTCTCCCAGCCCCTCGTTCTATGGCAGAAAAGGCTTGATTTTAGGAAAAACCTTTATAGCGGTATTATAGAAAACATCCTCATGATGCTCTCCAGGGATGAGCTCTTTTATAAATTCGATATAAGGGCCCACAGGCGCAAGAGGCCAATCGGTTCCAAAAAGCAATTTATCGTAAGAATCTGCGAATACTAAAGCATGCCTAAGATGATCCAAAAATCTTCCTTCACTGTGTTTCTTCAATTCTTTATCTGTTCCCACAATAAGGCCTGAAAGATCGGCATAGACATTCGGATTTTTATATATGATTTCTGCTCCGGTCAGCGTCCACGGATCTCCAAAATGAGCCATCATAAATTTGATATTCCGGTGTTTAACTGCAACCTCGTCAATAGCCAAGGGATGAGAATACTTAAGCAATCCCCTTTCAGAATAAGTATCCCCTGTATGAAATACTACAGGCACTCCATATTTTTCAGCGAGTGCATACACAGGTTCGTATACTTCATCATAGGCGTAGAAAGGATAATACCCCAAGTAAATTTTAATACCCACAACAGCAGGCTTTTGCAGATCTTCTTCGAGCCTTTCTAAAGCCTCTTCATTGATATCATATGGATTGATGCCGGCACAGTAAACAATATTAGCCGGCATCTTTTCTTCCAGGTCAATCCCCATCGGTGTTCTTGCTTCATAATCCGGAAAGCCCATATTATCTGTTTCTGTAAGTCCCATTGCGATGCTCAGAACTACATTGGCATTTTGGAACTCCTTCTGGTGCCCATTATATGAATAATCCACAAATGAGAGTTCCTCTGCAGTATGATGAAATGATTTTATATCAGAAAAATGAATATGTGCATCTATGACTTTCATAATTTCTCCTTTAACGGAATTCCAGATACCGCAGTTTATTAAATAATCGGCCATCGAAGCTTCTTTCATCAAATGCGATAAATCCCGGTTTGGCCAATGGGCCCGCCTTCCTTTCAGAAATAACTTCGAAGGCTTCTTTATTCATATATGCCCCCAGGAAATCAGTATCTTTACTTTTCATTACATACATTTTTTCAGGAGAGAGGGAGCTGCTGATACGGGATCCATTAATATCCACAAAGGATTGCTCCTCAACTCCGGCCTGATAGGCTGATTCAGCACCTTTGTCACTTAATGTAATCGTAAGGTCCTTTAATGAGTCTCCGGATAAGAAGATATCTGTGATCCACTTTTCGTTTAACAGATGCTTCCCTCCTGCATTGATCACTTTTACCCAATGGGCAAGAATCGGCACTCCCGGCAATAATGCGAAATACTGTGTATATTCAAGACCTTTCCAGTTGGAGTGTTCGACTGCCTTCGTATGAATGGCCAATACAGACCATTCGTTTTCATACGAATCTTTAACATTTAGAAATTCAGCAGAAGATTTCTGCTTCAATAGCGAAAACACACTCATTTGCGAAGGTACCGTTTTCATGCCTCCAGCCCAAGGATTCCACCATCCCTTGGCAACCGGTTCAGGAAAAGAGGAATCCAGCCATTCATTTCCTTTAAATGATAAGGAGAATAATCCAGGATAAAATTCCGGTGCGGCTTTTAAGCTAATAATGCCATTATCCATTGTATAAACAGTCTTGCCACTCTGCTTTTCTGTTAATATACGGATTTTCCCCCTGGGCATCAGCAGAAAATCATTTGCATGCGTCTTACCACTGTCAAGTGTCATCTCGGCTTTCACTAGAGATAAGGGTTTCATGCCTTCAATAGGGAAATTCGCTTTAAATAATTTTAGTTCCTGTTCCTGGCTGAAATTTGCGGATAGTTTTTTATCTTCATTTAAATAAATATCTATAGTGCCATTAAGATAACTCGAACGGTGGGTTTTAAGAATAAACTCTGCTGTTTCCTGTTCCTTTGAGACTGGGTTTCCCCCATTGATAACTAGCGCTTTTTCATTGCTTACTATTTTATCAGGTTCAGCCGTACCACCTGCAAATTGCTGCATTTCTTCCCAGGTCCGGAAGGCTCCTATGGATAAATAGCCAGGGGCCAATACCTTCTGATCTCCCGGTGCAAGACTGCCCGTCTCCTGCTGATAATAAAATTGCCACCCATCCGGATTAGATTTCGCACTTTTAGGCCAGCAAAATCCGATCGGCTCTCCGTTATGATTCGCGAAAAACCAATTTTCAGTTATGCTTTCACCTGGTATTTCCATGAACCCCAATTCTTTTACATCAGAAAACTCTATCACTTCATTCTCCAGCGGAAAATATGGATGCTGCATTTCATGATATAACGGCTGGCTTAAAAACAGGTTTTCATATTTTTTATCCCCTTCATTTGTCAGTTCAGACCAAATTTTCACAAGGCCTTCACCATAAAGGGAGGTATACAAGGCTACAAGAATTCCCGGAAAAGCTTCAGACTTGAAAACCAATTTGAAGGTGATGGCCGTATCATCTGTGAACCACTCTGCTGCCAGAGGCTTTGCCTTTGAAAATTCAGCAGAATAAGGCTTGCCTAGTTTAGGCACAAAAAATGAAAAAGGCTGGTTAACACTTTCGTTCCTGCCGGCTGTTATTTTATAATCCATTTTCCGGATATTCACCTGGCAGATCCCATTGCAGATATGCCAGTAATCCTTAGACTCTCCTCCGAACTTCTGACCAAAGCTTTTAAGGGGAATGCCCACCGTGCTGCAAGTAAAAGAGAGTTCTTCCCCGTTCTTCTTTAATGCCGATATCGACATTTCCGGCTGATAAAATCCATGTTTTTTCACGATAAAAGGCACCTTTAGCAGCTTACGTTCTTTTTTGTGGAGCTGTATTCGATACTCCCGCTTTTCTAATTCAACCAGATCACTTTGGGAGAAAGAAAGGTGAAATACTGCCTCATCCCCCAGGTTGTTTTCTACTTCCATTTCCAATTCTGCTTCCGGATTTAAAAAACTGAGATTTCCTTTAGAAGCGCCTGTTATTTTGGCTGGCTGCTTTGGAAGAAGCCCAAGGCGCAGTTCACATTCATCTCCATTTACCCAAACCTTTACATTCAATGAAGGATGAGTTTTCCAGACACTGGGCTCTTCACCTTCATGCACAATAAAAGTTCCGGTCATTACAGCGTCGCTCTCAGCTGTCAAATCATGCTCGAACATTGATTCGACCCTTCCCTGATTATTCCCTTCGGCTTTAAACGAAACGGGATTTCCTGTTTTATTTACAAGGTTGAGCTGAAAAGTCTGCACTTGATTTTCAATAACTTCATGATTGGCCATACATAGTTCTATTAGATATTCATTTGTTTCTATTAAACTAATTCCTCTGCCGGTTCTTTCAAATCTGACTCTTGCAGACACTTCCCCGCTTTGCCATTTATACTCATAAAATGTAAATCCATTTTCTTTGATTCCATCCGGCTTCACATCGATATCTCTCTGGCTGCTTCCATACCAATCAAGCTTCTCCAGGACAGGCTTTAAAAGCTGTGTCTGATGAACAGCGGGAATAAAGTTCATTAAATGGGTTGTATCATCCCGGTCTTCCCAGAAGAATCCGCATTTTTTGTAAAGCGGGACAGCTTTCACGTTTCCTGGCCATGTATATAAATCAAGGCGCGGCCAGCCCAAATCCATAGTCTTTTGCAGCGCTTTTTGCACCAGCATCTTTCCGATTTTCCGGCCGTGGTAATCCGGCCTTACATTTAATAAAGGGATATACAGGGATCCCCTATCCTCTTTATATTCCGATAGTCCGCAATAGCCTACGACCTCTTCACCATCAAGGGCTAAGTATAAAGTAATATTTCCGTTATTCGCTTCCTTCGTTTTCACTTGCTCTTCCGTCATTACACTGGTATCTCCGCCCCAGCTGTCTCTGCTTAAGTTCCACATTTTTGCGATTCCTGCAGCAAAGTCTTCATGATACTCTGTAATGATTAATCTGTCTGTACCTTGAATCATTCCTTTGTCCTCCTGACTAGGTTACGTCTTGTCTACCCTTCTCCAATTCTTTTTTCGCAATGATTTCCTTAATCATTTGCCTCTCCTCCTTTTGATCATATTCGGAATGTTTTTCCATTCCTTCTTAATCGTATTATCAGAGCAATGGATTGTAAATATAATTTTGAATTTTCCGTAAAAATTCTATACAAAAAACGCCTTGCTTCCACTGGCAAGGCGCGTATGTGTTAATATTGAATTTTTCTCAAAGAATCCATAGAAGCAGTCATATAATTGATCATTTCATTCAGATCATCTATCTGCTCTTCCTGGACAAGGCGGTTAAAGGAAATGATGGTTTCGGTTTCGGCAAGACCCTGCCTTTTTTCAGGGCTGTATTTCACTGTCTGTTCGATATTCCTTCCGCTGCCCCAAATTTGCTCCAGGACTTCTCTAATTTCCTGAAATTTGTTGTGTTCCATTTGATGCTTAATTTTAAAAATCACAGAAATCCGGCATCCCGCCAGCATTTCAGTTTTCCGTTGAGGCAATAGCTCAGCTGCAAGATTATCAATTCCCGCCTCCATTATAAAGGTACAGTAAATCTCGGCCAGTCCTTCAGCAAGATCTGTGAAAGTAAGATCATACCTGCGGCTCATTTTCGCTGAGTTTATATTATCATTCCGGTCAACTATTCTTATTTCTCCACTCAGATCCCGGTCATAGAATCCGCCTTCCATTACAACCTTCATATTTTCAAAGGCCGTTGGATCAAACATGGTTATCCCCCTTAAAATAGGCCGACTGCATTTCCATCTTCATCTACATCCATGTTCATGGCTGAAGGGGCTTTAGGCAAGCCCGGCATAGTCATCACATCACCGGTGAGTGCTACAATGAATCCTGCACCAATAGATGGCTTCAGTTCACGTATTGTAATCGTAAAATCTGATGGCCTTCCCAGTTTTGAAGGATCATCAGATAAAGAATATTGTGTTTTAGCCATACAAACCGGCAGGACACCCCAGCCAAAGCTTTCAAAGTCTTTAATCTGCTTTTTGGCTTTGGTTGAGTATTCAACATTATCTGCTCCATAAACCTTCTGAGCCACTGTTAGAATTTTTTCTTCAAGAGGCAGTGATAAATCATACAGATGATTGAACTTCACTGTGTTTTGGTCCAAAATTTCCAGCAGCTTCTCTGCCAGCTCAATTCCGCCCTGACCGCCTTTTTCCCAAACCTCTGTCAGGGCTACTGGCATGCCTGCCTCACTGCAAAGATCTGTAAGGGTCGCAATTTCATTCTCGCTATCGGAAATAAACCGGTTAATGGCCACTACATACGGAAGCCCGAAGCTTTCAAGTGTTTCAACATGCTTTTTTAAATTTGCAAACCCTCCAGTGAGTGCTTCAGTATCTTCCATGCCCAATTCAGCCTTTGACAAGCCTCCATGCATTTTTAAAGCACGGATTGTAGCGACAATAACCACTGCTTCAGGGTCAATGCCTTCGTTTCTGGCTTTAATATTCAGAAACTTTTCAGCGCCAAGATCTGCGCCAAAACCGGCTTCTGTCACTACATAATCAGCAAGCTTGGATGCTGCAGAAGTTGCAATCACACTGTTGCATCCATGAGCAATATTGGCAAACGGGCCGCCATGGACCAATGCCGGTGTATGTTCTATAGTCTGGACCAGATTAGGTTTGACAGCTTCTTTAAGAAGCAGGGTAAGAGCGCCTTCCACTCCAAGATCCGCAACTGTTACGGGCTGTTTATCATAATTGTAAGCTATAACCATTTTGCCCAGTCTTTCCTTCAGGTTCTGCAGATCGGATGCAAGGCATAAAACGGCCATAATTTCTGAAGCCACAGTAATATCAAAGCCATCCTCCCTTGGAACACCTTGTAAAGGCCCTCCCAGACCAATTACGATTTTTCTTAATGCCCGGTCGTTCAAATCCAGTGCACGCTTCCAGACGATTCTTCTCTGGTCGATATTTAGCAGATTTCCCTGCTGGAGGTGATTATCAATAAGTGCAGCCAAGGCATTATTTGCTGTTGTAATTGCGTGAAGATCGCCGGTAAAATGCAGATTGATATCTTCCATAGGCAGGACCTGTGAGTATCCCCCGCCTGTTGCACCGCCTTTAATTCCCATTGTCGGCCCCAGGGAAGGTTCCCGCATTGCGACCATAGCCTTTTTGCCCAGTCTGTTAAAAGCATCGGCAAGTCCGACTGTTACTGTGGATTTCCCTTCTCCTGCAGGTGTTGGATTAATGGAGGTGACAAGAATTATTTTACCGCTGTCATTCGTACTTAATTTCTTTAAGGCTGCTGCGGATATTTTTGCTTTATACTTGCCGAACAGCTCCAGATCATCCTCAACGAGGCCTAGTTTTTCAGCTATTTCCGTAATGGGTTTCATTTCTGATGCCTGAGCAATTTCAATGTCTGATTTCACGATCGGTTTCACATTCATTTTTATCCCCCCAGAATCCAATATGTATAGGTTCCTTACAGCTATATTGTACCATCACTGAAACAAAATATTGCCAATTACTTTTGATATTTTCGCATTTTCACACAGTAAAGCATTGATACAATTTCGAATCGTCTTTATAATAAGTTTAATTGAATTTTTGTACAGGGAGATGATCACTTGCCGATAAAAATTCCTAAGCTGCTTCCTGCCAGGGAGATCTTAGAGGAAGAAAATATATTTATCATGGATGAGGACCGTGCCAAACAGCAGGATATTCGCCCATTAAATATCCTCATCCTGAATTTGATGCCCGAGAAAGAAAAAACGGAAGCCCATCTTTTAAGACTTCTTGGAAATACGCCTTTACAGGTAAACATCTCATTTTTAAAAACTGCCACTCATCAATCAAAAAATACCAGTCCCCTGCATCTCGAGCAATTCTATACTACGTTTGAGCAGGTGCAAAAAAGAAAATTTGACGGGATGATTATTACTGGCGCTCCTGTAGAGCTTCTTGACTTTAAAGAGGTTGACTATTGGGAGGAGCTAACCGTAATAATGGAGTGGACAAAAACAAATGTTACCTCCACCCTTCATATATGCTGGGGAGCACAGGCAGCATTATTCTATCACTTTGGGATCGGAAAATATGAGCTGTCTGAGAAATGCTCCGGTGTTTATCTTCATGAAGTTCATGACAGAAGCGAAAAATTGCTGAGAGGCTTTGACGATATCTATTATGCTCCTCATTCACGAAATACCGATGTTTATAAAGAGCAGCTGCTGAATCACCCGGAAGTGAAGCTTCTGTCCTCTTCTGAGGAGGCGGGTCCTTTCATCATGAGCGCGAACGGCGGCAGACAAATCATGGTAACTGGACATCTCGAATATGAAGCCGGCACACTCGCAGAAGAATACACTAGAGACAGAAGCAGAGGTCTGCAGGTTCCCGTGCCAAAGCATTACTTTCCGAATGATGATCCCGGCAGAAATCCCCATAATATATGGCGGTCACATGCCCATTTAATGTTTTCCAACTGGCTGAACTACTATGTATACCAGGAGACTCCTTACGAGTGGGATTAATCATGCAGTGAGCGGAATAACTTAATATCCAGCCCAAAACATGAAAAGCCGGTTTTTTGCAGGGTTTCCCCTCTCAAAAACCGGCTTTTTCTTTATATAAAATTTCGTATAGTGTCAAGCGCCTTGTAAGCAAAGCGCTTCCGCTATTCATTATGATTGCTGGGCATAATACACTTCTTCGAATGGCTGAACCACTACAAAGCCGCTGCCTGAGAACTTCATTTGGATCGATTCTCCGCTCCCTCTTCCAAGAAACGTTTTAAAAGAGATATCTGTTACGAATTCCGGCTGCAGTGACCCTGACCATGCAACTGTCGCATTTGGGTCGGTATATACGGGATTATCAGGAGTAACCAATAGTGTCAGAGGCTCATAGTGAGAAGTAATAGCCACCATTCCCGTCCCTTCTAAACGGACATTGAACAAGCCGCCTGCAAGCATGCCTGCCATCCTTTTCATTAATTTAATATCCCAGCTGATGGAAGGCTCGAATGCAAGGAGATCATTCCCATTTACAAAGATGGAATCCCCCTCAAGATTCAGGATTGAAATCTTTTTCCCCTGATCTGCAAGGTACAGCTTTCCATTGCCTGTTGCTTTCATTAAAGCTGTGCCTTCTCCAGTAAGTGCCTTTTTGAACATCTTTCCTAAGCCGTGCTCGAGAATGCCTTCGCGCTCAAACTTTATCTGGCCGCGGTAGGAAACCATCCCGCCTGCTTTAGCCCAAATCTGGCTGGTTAAATTAATTTCGAGCATCCTTGGTGTTTCCAGTTCAAACAGCCCTTCCCCTTTATCCTGCTGTTTCGTCTGGTTTACAAACTCTTCAATTGAATATCTGCTCATTCTCTTATCATCCTTTCATTTCCCTGTTTTCAAGCATAAAGACCCACATAAAAGATAATGATTGCTTAAGCTCATCAGTCAGCGAGCCTTTTGAAAGCTGCTCTGATGCTTTTTTGTAAACACCCAGTTCATCAATCTTCAACCATCCATTTTCATTTGCAAGCTGTTCAAATTCCCACGGCATCATGGTATTGCAGATAACTTTTTCCTTATAAAGCCTGCGGTAGCTGTTAGCCCGGGGTGCGGCTGTGGGGCCAAGAATCCCTATACATGCCCTTCCGCCCGGCTTAACAATTCGCCGAATTTCCTGTAAAACATCCAGCGGGCTTTCAGTCCATTCCAATGAATTAATGGCAAGAATCGCATCAACCCCATTTTCCTCAAGGGAAAGATTTGAAATGTCTTCTTTCTTAAACACCGCATCAGTTTCTGCGTTTAATTTTTCAGCTTTATGTATCATCTCTTCTGAGACATCAATCCCAGTAACTCTATAGCCCGCCAAAGCAAGCTTGCAGGAACCGTAACCATCTCCACAGCCAAGATCACAAACAGCAGATCCATTTTTGACATGCTTTTCGAAGAAGGAGATGATATCCTTTCGGCTTCCTTCCTCCCACATTGCCCTGCTCTTTGCATTCCATGATTCCGAATTATTATCCCACAGCTTCTCTGCTTCTGCAGACCAATTAAAAGTACTCATTTTATCCCTCCGTTTATGAATACGATTGTTCAATAAAAAAGTTCCCAATATTTTAAATTCGCTAAGATCCTCAAAAATACCTCTGATTATAAAATGTTAAAAACGTCAACAATATTAATAGAAAATGAATAAGGAGAGTTTTGTATGAACGGCGAGCAGCTGACAGCAGTCTACCGCAACAATAATGGTGAAATAATTTCCTTCCAGACTTCCGGAGGACGAATTATTTCTTATCGCAAAGCACTAGCGGAGGCTGAGAACGGTGTAATTGAGGGTATCCATATTGATGAAAACGAAGACGGCTCTATGCAGCTGAATCCTTCCGATGCGTCATCTTTTGATGATTTCCCAAGCCTCTATTAATATTGCGAAACATGAAAAAACCTGACTTTAAGCAGTCAGGTTTTTACTGTTCTTCTTCATTTTTACGCTGAATTTCCCTCAGCACTCCGATGCGGCTGTCATCCTCTTCAAAAAATTGAACCAGGTCGCCAACCCGGTCGATGGCATCCCAGCTCAGGTGATGTTCGATGCCTTCCACATCTTCATAAATGTTTTCTTCTTTGACTCCAATAATACGCAGGAGCTGTTCTAAAAGTTCATGCCGATATACAAGCCTCTTGCCGATTTTTTTCCCTTTTGGCGTTAATATGAGCCCGCGGTATTTTTCATAAACAAGATACTCATCTTTATCTAACTTTTGAACCATTTTTGTTACTGAAGATGGATGCACAGAAAGAGCCTCAGCAATATCAGAAACCCTCGCATATCCTTTATCTTCAATTAACATATATATTTGTTCAATGTAATCTTCCATACTCGGTGTTGGCATTACGCAACCTCCTGCCAATTAGAAAAGCTCAGAGCGCCTGCCTTTCGGCGACATGCTAGGACCTCGAGCCGATGGCGCTCGGAGCTAGACAACTATTTTAGAAAAGCGCAGAGCGCATGTTCACTTTATATCTTTCTTAAATAAATATTAGACTTTAACGATTTTACTACAGTTGGAAAATGGAGACAAGGAAATATACTGCATCAGGCATATTCAGGCCTTTTGCGGGAAGAGAAATTTAACTCTGTTTTCCTGTCGGTCCCAGGATAATTTAGCAGAAAATGTTTTATCTTTTCCTTTGCTTGTAAATCCTTCGACTAGTTCTGTTTCTCCATCCTTTAATAGCTGTTTGAGCAGTTTTTGAGTTATTGTCTTGCCCATAATGCTTTTGGAAATAGTGAAAGTGCATTTGGTTTTATTATAATTGGAGCAGCCATAAAAGCTTCCTTTATCCACAACCTTACCTTCACACAGCATGCATTTGCCCAGATTGGCTGACCTTTTTTGTTTGAATTTCCCAGGGATGAATCCCTCTTTGTCTTCTTCTGAGAATGCCCACTTTCCTGCATTTTCAATGGAGGCAGAGATCAAATGGCCAACCATTTTATTGGTCTGCTCCATGAATTGTTTCGGGGATGCCTGCCCATCGGAAATGTCCTTCAGCCGCTGTTCCCATTTGGCAGTCATTTCAGGGGAAGCAAGTATTTCAGTTCCTATCGCTTCTATAAGGATTTTTGCTTTTGAGTTTGCATATACAAGATTCTTCTTTATATCAATGTATTTGCGCTCCTTCAGCATGGTAATGATTCCCGCTCTTGTGGCTTCCGTTCCCAGGCCTTCTGTTTTCATCAGAACCTTCTCGAGTTCCTTATCCTCGATCTGCTTCCCGGCCGATTTCATGAGTGTAATCAGCTGGCCCTCGGTATACCTCTTGGGTGGCTGGGTTTTGCTTTCTTTTACATCGGCCTTTAACACTGTTCCCTGGTCGCCTGCCTGCAATAAAGGCAGAATCGGTTCCTTTTCCTTCTCCTGCTGCGGAATCACTTTTCTCCAGCCCTCTTCAAGCTGTACTTTTCCCTTGGATAGGAACAAAGCTCTTCCATCAACAAGGGTTTTTATAGTTGTATATTCTGATACAGCTTTTCCATAATGTGCAGCTATTAAGCTCCTCACGATCAGATCATAGAGAATTTTTTCATCCTGTGATAATCTTCCCAGATCCGGCACCTGCTCCGTCGGAATGATGGCATAGTGATCCGTTACCTTTTTATCATTCACATACCGTTTATTCTGCAATATGGAGCTTATAGGCAGAGGGAATAATTCCTTATATTCCTCTTTTGATTCCATTTTTCTGAGGATTTCCGGAAACATTTCCGCTTCTCCTTCTGTTACATGCCTGGAGTCTGAACGGGGATATGATACGATTCCTTTTTGATAAAGCTTCTGCAGTACATCCAGTGTTTTTTTAGGCGGGAACTTGAACCTGCGGTTGGCTTCAGCCTGCAATGCCGAAAGATTATAAAGCATCGGCGGCAGGAATTCTTTTTTTTCAGCCTGCACATCTTCTACCTGTACCTCTTTATCTCTGCAAAATGAAGCAATCTTTTCGGCAAGCTCTTTGGTCTTAATTCTGGTCTCACCATCTTTTTCCCACTTGCCGGTATATTTTTTCCCGTTCACTTTAAATTGTGCATTTACCTCCCAGAAAGGTTCAGAAACAAAATTTTGAATTTCCTGCTCTCTTTTTACGATTAATGCAAGAGTTGGGGTCTGAACCCTTCCTACAGAAAAAACATCCGAGAAACCTTTCTGCTGCAGGAGAAGACTGTATAAACGCGAAGCATTCATCCCAACGACCCAGTCGGCACATGCTCTCGTATAGGCTTCATAATATAAGTTCCTTGTGTCACTTTCATCCAGAAGGGCAAGGAAGCCTTCCTTTATGGCCTTAGGAGTCAAAGAAGAGATCCAGAGCCTCTTCATGGGCACTCTTGATCCGGTAAGCCTAAGAATGTTCCGGATGATAAGCTCTCCTTCTCTCCCTGCATCGCCCGCATGGATAATTTCTGTTAAATCAGGATTAGAAGCAAGCTGTTTAATTATATTAAATTGCTTTGCTTTATCCTTTGTCACTTCATATTGAAATTGCTCCGGAATAATCGGCAATGTGTCCAATGACCATTTTTTCCAGTCCTTTTTGTATTTTTCAGGGGCAGACAGCTGGCATAGGTGGCCTATAGCCCAGGTAACATGAGCCCCCTGGGGGAATATATCATTTGGAAAGATCTCGATATATCCCTGGTGTTTCTTCATTTTAAAAATAGAAGCCAGCGTCATACCCTGATCGGGCTTTTCCGCGATTATCAGTTTCATACTTTAGCTCCCTTTGTGGTGTAGAACAAAATATAGACATCTATTTTAATATTAACCTAAAAATTTAGCAAAGGGAGTTAAAATACCTTTATAGTTATGAAATTTTTAAAACATTCGTGTTCCGCTAAACAAATAAAAAGAAGAACCCCCAATTAGGATTCTTCTCCTTCTTAAACCTATTAACTTAGTATACAAAAAATCGGCATTTGCCGATCATTCTTTATGATAGCGCTTTATCGTAAGGTTCTTTTGAATGTACCATTTATCTTCTGTAACAATGTTTGAGACGGTCAATATCATAGATGGTATTTTCTCGACACTAAAAACGATAATGCCTAATTGGTCATTCATAATGATAAAAGACTCTCCATGCGAATATTGCGGGAGATCCTTGCCAACCTGCAGAATGGAGCTTATAATGGCCTGCTTCTCTTCCGCTTCAATTTGGATGTTGGGTGAAAACCTCAAAATCCAATCCTGATCCTCAATCGAAAACCTGTACATTTTCCTCACCCTTTAACAACAAGATAATTAATAATTCATATGAGAAAAACGATAATTTATGTTATCAGATCGCAGCAGAAACTTTGTATTTTCCTCCCCAGCGCACAAAAGTAAAAATATTTAAAATATTTTATTGTTTTTTGTAAAAAAGGTGTTCAATTCCTTGACTGAAAGTGCCCATTCGTGTATATTATAATCATCATTTAACAGAATATATTTCCGTTATTAGCTAAAAATATCTGCTTTATGTTTTGTTAGGTGGTAATATTCATCTAAGGCACCTGTGGTGTCTTGAAAGGCTTAGGAGGAAAAATAAACATGCAAAACGGTAAAGTAAAATGGTTCAATAATGAAAAAGGTTTCGGTTTCATCGAAGTTGAAGGCGGAGACGATGTATTCGTACACTTCACAGCTATCCAAGGTGATGGTTTCAAATCTTTAGAAGAAGGCCAGGAAGTTTCTTTTGAAATCGTTGAAGGAAACCGCGGACCTCAAGCTGCAAACGTTGTAAAACTATAATTCAAATATAACGATAAAAAGGCTGGCATCTGCCAGCCTTTTATTTTTGTCCTGAATTTATCGCAGTCTAACGGGCAGTAAGACCCCCACTTTATAACTCAGAAGAATCAATTGGATAGCAGGGGTCAAACTGCCCGTAAAGGCCCGATTGGTTCAACTAACAATCAGTGGGGATAAAGCCTCCCACTGATTGAAGTTTCACTTTAAGAAAGCTTGCTTCCTATCGATTTTATTTTCTCACCGACAGTGCACTCTGTAATGCAAAATCGATGGGCATATCTGCGCCCTTTTTCATCTTTATGATGTTTATGAAGGAAGCAGTCTTTGCAGTAACTGGTTATCAGCTCCTCCACTTCATTGATAATTTCCTTTCTGCTCAAAACGGTTCACGCCTTCCTTATTTGCGATTATATGATCTGCATTTTGCTGTTAATAAATTTCCCTTGCAGTGCCTGGCTTGCCAGCTTATCCGCTTCTTTATTTTCATTGCGCGGAATGGATTTATATCTTGGCAGTATGCCCAGCTTTTTAATCTTTTCTTCTATCCGGTCAAGCCAGCGATTTAGATTTTCTTCATAACAAGGCCATTCACCTTCAAGCTGTTTTAATACTACCTGGGAATCCCCCTTAAATTCACAGGTCATATGATGAACGCCCATTTCCTCAAGCAGATTCAGGGTGTAATAAATTGCTGCATATTCTGCCTCATTATTATTATCCATCTCATCAAAAAGCTCATTTGCCCGCACACGGTACTTTTTTTTGCCCTGTTTAAAATAAATGACCGCACCGAGACCGGCCTGGCCGGTATCTTTATTAAAGCCGCCATCAAAAAATACAGTAATATCATGAGGGTCCTCTTCAACTTCCATAAGAAGCTTTTTCATTTCCTTTGTGCTCCAGGAAGTGCCGGCTTCATCATAATAAATTACCTCTTTGCCCTTGCCCGACTTTTCAATATCTTCACCAGCCTGCAAAGCAGTTTCACCATCGATCAGGTCAGAAGTAAATAAAATATCCTCAGTTCCTTTAAGTTTATATTTCCATTCTAATTTATATTTCATTGAGGTCAGCCTTTCTGTACTTTATTAGCTGGTTATCATTATTAGAACTGTTTGCAATAGTTGAACTTATTATACTTTCCTTTGTTTATTACTAAATGAGTATATTTCAAGGTATAATGGTCAATGACATTTTTATATTCTGCGGTTCGAAAACTCCCGCATTAACAAAACTAGGAGGAATTTGATGTTTAATGAATGGTTTGGATTACTTTTTGCAATAATTAATTTCATTTTAGTATTGGCGATGTACCGCCTGTTCGGAAAGACTGGTCTTTTCGTGTGGATCGGCTTCTCCACTGTCATGGCCAATCTTCAAGTCGTAAAAACAATTGAAATGTTCGGACTGACCGCCACTTTAGGCAACGCTATGTATGGTACAGCTTTTCTTGTTACAGATATCTTAAATGAGAAGTATGGAAAAGAAGAAGCGAAAAAAGCTGTATGGCTCGGTTTCTTTACTCTTCTGTCCATGACCCTAATCATGCAGATGGTATTATTGTTTAAACCGCATGAAACGGATTTTGCACAGGAATCTCTCAGCACTCTTTTCTCGGTTCTGCCGCGAATTGCTGCCGGAAGCCTCGCTGCCTATATAGTCAGCCAATTTACAGATGTTTATATCTTTACCTACTTAAAAAAGAAATTTCCAAAAGACGGCCAGTTTTGGATCAGGAATAATGGCAGCACCATGATCAGCCAGCTATTGGATACCCTTGTATTTACAAGCATTGCCTTCCTCGGTGTATTTCCCCTGGAAGAATGGATTCAAATTTTCATCACAACTTACTTGCTGAAATTTATAGTAGCTGTACTTGATACCCCGTTTGGCTATATTGCTAAATGTTTCCCAGTAAAAGATTAGGATGCCGCTTAGGTATCCTTTTTCTGCAGTATCAACTATTTTTGTGATAAACTACATTTAGTTTACCCTATTATAGTGTTAAAATCAGGAGGCAATTCAATTGATTGAAGTATATATCGATGGAGCAAGTGCGGGAAACCCTGGTCCCAGCGGTGCAGGCATATTCATAAAAAATAATGGCCAGGTTGAACGCTTTTCCATCGCATTGGGCTGCATGGAAAATCATGAAGCAGAATACCGTGCATTTATTCATGCACTGAAACTATGCATTGATAAGGGATATAAAACTGTTTCGTTTCGAACGGATTCACAGCTTGTTAACCGTGCTGTTGAAAAAGAATTTGTAAAAAATAAAAAGTTTGCCCCACTGCTTGAAGAAGCTTTGGAGCTTACAGGAAAATTTGATTTATTTTTTATGAAGTGGGTTCCCAGCTCTGAAAACAAGGCAGCGGATGAATTAGCAAGAGCTGCCATTCACAAAAACAAAGTGAAAGGTCAGAAAGATCATGAATAGGTCAGTAATATTTGCAGATGTAAGCCTTTTACTGGTTGCCTTTGTGTGGGGAACCACCTTTGTGCTTGTACAAAACGCCATTGCTTTTCTTGAGCCATTCTCTTTTAATGGTGTCCGTTTTTTCCTGGCCGCTTTAATTCTGGGCGGATGGCTTGCTATTTTTGAAAGAAAACAGGTAAAGAAAATGGATAGAAAGCTTTTAATATCCGGAGTTATTATGGGCTTGTTTTTATTTATAGGCTATGCCTTCCAAACGATCGGCCTGCTGCACACAACTTCTTCAAAAGCCGGCTTTATTACGGGGTTAAGTGTAGTAATGGTTCCAGTCTTTTCTTTAATGCTGCTAAAGATCAAACCGGGATTCAATGCCATTATCGGCGTTTCAATCGCGACGGCCGGACTATATTTTCTAACCATGACCGATAATGCCCCGCTGAATATTGGTGATGCCTATGTATTAATCTGCGCTGTCGGCTTTGCCCTCCATATTATCTTTACAGGTAAATACAGCAGCAAATACCCTGCCCTGCTATTAACGGTTATCCAAGTAAGTACGGTGGCCGTATTATCAGTCATTTTCGCATTGATCACTGAAGACTGGCAGCAGGCATTGGAGACAGAAGTTTTATTTAAAGCCAATGTGGTAACTGCCCTTATTGTGACTTCACTTTTTGCTACCGCTATCGCATTCTTTGCACAGACGGCATTTCAAAAGTACACAACACCAACAAGAGTTGCCCTGATTTTCGCCATGGAGCCTGTGTTTGCAGCAGCTGCAGGATTTATGTGGGCGAATGAAAGACTTTCGTATAGTGCCCTGGCCGGCTGTCTGCTTATTTTTGCGGGAATGATTTTTGCAGAACTGCCTGCTAAGAAAACGTTTTTATCCTTCAGAAAAAAGACAGCTTCGTAATTTGAAAAAGGCGTGTTCTCTAAACAGACACGCCTTTTTAGATGATTGCTTTTTCTTTTACAAATTTTATTGCTTCCCGCCTGCTGGTAATATTCTTTGAAACCAAAGTTTCCAGCAAAGAAACGTAGAAACTTCCGTCAAATGATTTCTGTGCCTTTAATGTCAGTTCTATTGCTGCATTGGCCAGCTCGTCAGAAGCATTGGTATAATGTTTGCCAAAGTAAATGAAGCCAACTGCGTCCTCCCTGAATTGAAAACCTTTACTTTGCAAAAAATGCAAATATTCTTCAACTGTCTTCATTGTACTTACCCTCTTCCCCTGCTCCTCCTGTATTCTTAAATCTTAACTGATTTTTCGACAATTATCTACCTTTTTTCGGCATGAAGCAGGGACACTGTAAGCTCAAGTGAGCACCTATATTTTCTTTTTAGTAAGAAGGTAGCCAAGTGTTCCGGTTAATACACCCAGGAGTGCTCCGCCTAATACTTCAGCAGGCTGGTGGCCAAGCATTTCCTTCAGCTTTTTTGGACCTTCTTCCTCAAATTTTACAGTTTCATCTTTGTGAATTTTATCAACCAGCTCACCCAGACTGTTTACCTTCAAGGTAAGCTCACCTGTCTGGCGCCTTATACCCTGTGCATCATACATAACGATCAGGCCATAAACCAGTGATAGAGCAAAATCCACCGTCGGTACCCCGCGCTTTAAAGCAATGAACGTGGTTAAAGATGATACGCCTGCCGAATGAGAACTCGGCATGCCTCCTGTCTGGAAAAATAAATCCGGACGCAGTTCTCCCTTTTTCACATAGTGGATCGGAATTTTCAGGCCCTGTGCCAGCCCTATACTTAAAAGAGCAATATAAACTCCCTTATTCATAAAAACTCACCTCATCTTTAGTGTTAAGTATGCAGACTTTTATTATTCCTCCTTCAAACGCTAAATAGATTGGATTTTATGGAGTAATTTAAACCGGATCTGAAGAAATAATTCACCGCATCAGTTGCTAAATTGTACCCTGCCTGTACATGATTAAAACCCGAAGACTTTAACAATAATAAGCTTATCAAATGAAGAATTGCTGGCCTTAGGAGGTGAATCAGATGAGTAAAAACGGACATACAAACAGAGGAAAAAAAGCACCTGGCGTAAACCCGCAAGGATACGGACAGGATGCTGAATTTGCAGAAGAGCCTAAAAGCAAGCTGGAGAATGCAGCGAAGAAGAAAAATACTAAATAATATCAGGATGGCCGCCACGTGCGGCTTTTTTCGATGTATGACTAAAAAAACTCCAGGCTTAGCCTGGAGCTTTATTTATGCATACTCCTTTTTAATATCAAGGAATCTGTGAAGGCCGCGGAATTCAATTTCAGTGAATTTCTCGAGGACCTTTTCACGGTTCATTGTGAATTGGGCGAGGTCAAGAGGGCATTCAACAGGAACGTCGCATTTTATTTCGGCCAGCTGCCTGCTCAAATGGAGCATTTCAAGATCCTGTTCGATCTTGGCACGCTGTCCCTTAGTTAGCTGTTCAAGATTTTCTAATACGCCTTCAATATGCTCAAATTGCTGAAGCAGCTTCAGCGCTGTTTTTTCGCCAATTCCTTTTACCCCCGGGTAATTATCACTCGTATCTCCCATGAAGGCTTTCAGGTCAATCATCTGCTTAGGTGTAATTCCTTTTTCTTCATAAAACGTCTCCGTCGTATGCACAAGGTAATTGCCGTAACCTTTTTGCAGTAAAATGACAGAAATATTGTCATCCAGAAGCTGCAGCATATCCTGATCACCTGTAAGGATCAGAACTTCCGCTTCCTGGCTTGCTTTTTTTGCAATGGTTCCAATGCAATCGTCAGCTTCAAATCCTTCAAGGCCAATATTAGGTACATCAAAGGCTTCCACCACTTCTTTTACCAGATCGAATTGAGGCACAAGTTCATTCGGAGCTTCTGGACGGTTTGCTTTATAGGCACCAAACATTTCCGTTCGGAAGGTTTTGCTGCCCATATCCCAGCATACTGCTACATGTGTCGGATTAAAGGAAGAAACAGCTGTTAAAAAATGTTTAACAAAACCATAAACTCCGTTTGTAGGAATTCCTTTAGAATTTATCATAAATTGACCGGACATTGCTGTTGCAAAATAAGCTCTGAACAGCAGCGCCATTCCATCAACAAGCAGCAGTGAAGGTTTATTCTCGTTCATGTCTCAGCCTCCCCATTATAATCATAACAACTATTATAACATGGGAAACTCTCCATTTCTCTTGAAAAGTTTTACAGAATCAGTCTGTTTCCCTGATCAATTCCACTCCTTGTTCTTCGAGTTCATAGTAAGTCGCGATTCTCGCTTTGCGGATATTATCATTTAGCTGAAATGAATAAGCAGTTCCATCGGAAAAAGTAAAAATTAATTCATCATCTGACATAACACCCATTTTATTTATAACCGTTTGCCTTGCCTGCTGAATTTCGGACCATTCATAATGCTTCTCCTGCAAACTGAGTAAGGTGTTGAAATGCACACCATTTTTATCGATATAGTGATAATAATCAAAACTTAAAATTGCCATCAATAGCGAAATTAAAAACCCTGCTCCCACAAAAACTTTTCCAAACCAGCCGAATTTTTCTGCGCTCTTCATCCAAACTCCCAATATGATAAAAACACCCACAGCTGCCAGACCAATGCTAAATGTCAAATAAGCTGATTTTGGCGCTTCGAATACCCAGGTTCCTTCAGGCCTGTAAAATTGAGCCTGAAATGGCGAAAGTAAAAATATTGGAATAAATATTGCAGATAGTATAAGAATGATTCCCGTTGTGACCAATATTTGCGTTATATCGGTTTTTTGTTTTTTGGTTATGGTGTAACCAGAAGTATTCATATTTTCCCTCCAAAATTTCTAATCTATCAAACATTTTAAATTATATAACAATTTAAACAGTAAAAAAATCCCTTTTTTTAAAGGGATTTCACTATTTTTCGACAGTTCCTATTTTATTGCTGTCATAAGAGATCCAATCGCTGAAGCTTCCGGCATATAATTTAACATGTTTATAGCCGGCTTCCTTTAAAGCAAGAAAATTAGGAGCCGCCGTTACACCAGAGCCGCAATAAACAATAATGGGTTGGTCTTTATCAATACCTGCAAATCGATTCTCCTGTACTTCCGCATCTTTAAATCTTCCATTTTTATATGCTTCAAGCCAAACTTTATTGATTGCTCCAGGAATATGGCCCGCTTTTTTATCAATTGGCTCTTCCAGCCCCAGGTATCTCTTTTCCTCTCTCGAGTCAATTAATACAGCACTTTCCTGATTACCTGCAACGCTTTTAACTTCTTCGTATGAGGCAAATATGTCAGGCTGCAGATCAATATTAAAATCCGCCCGCTCCATGCTGGGAACTTCTTTAGTCAAAGGATAATCGCTTTCAGCCCAATCCTTATATCCGCCGTTCAATACCAAAACTTTCTCATGCCCTAAATACCTGAGCAGCCACCAGAACCTTGCGGCAAAAGCCCCTTCTCCGCCGTCATAGGCAATAACTGTGGTATCTCTGCTGATCCCGGCTTTCTCAAGGACTTTTTTAAGTAGAGCTGGATCCGGAAGGGGATGACGGCCTCCGTGTTCTGCTACCGGACCTGACAGATCTTTCTCCAGATCAAAATACACTGCATGGGGAATATGGCTATGATCATATAAGCTGCGCCCTTCACCTGGCGATCCAAGTTTAAAACGGCAGTCGGCAATTCGGATATTGGGATCATCCAGTTTGGAAAATACCCATTCCTTTTCTGCTAGATACTTCATTTAAGGTTCTCCCCTTTTCTCTTTTCAATCAGGTGTATTATATGTTCCTTTGGTGTCCAGCAATTAAATTGATAGTCAGGCTTTGTCTCATAGCCCAGCCTGCTGCAAAAATAAAACATTCCGGCTTTACGTTTTTCAGGCTGGAAGTTTATGCAGGTTGCACATGCATGAAAAGAATTCTTCTCCATTTGTCTCCCTTTTCTTCTCAGAAATGATTTTAAACCTTCAGCAATTCCCAGAGCCATTCATTCAATCCGGATACCTTGCCTTTTTCTTTAGGCATTGAGTCAGCTGCTGCATAGAGCAGTTCCCTTTCTGACTCCAGTTTCTCCGCCATTTGCATTGCTAAATGCTTTTCGATTATCCTCCCGCTTTGTTTAGCATGAACCATGGTCTGATAAAAGCGGGTGATCTCATCCTCGGGCTTTATGCAAAAGAGACCTGTATACAAAAAATCCCCTTTTACATTACTTTGCTTAAGCAGCTGCCTTGATATGAGGCACGCCCTTACTGCCTGAATCAGCAGCTTTTGTTTCTTAAACGTAAGATTCTCATTTGTTACCGCTTCACCGAGATTCCGGGAAAAAGCCTGAGTGTAATGATGGAATAACTTAAATCTTGAAAACTCTTCTTCCGCAATACTCCTCAGCCTTTCTGAAAAGCCGTTCATATCCTTGTAAATAATAGGTGAGTATGCCCATTCAAATATACTGGGATTGGATTTCTGCATAAGGTCAAATGCTTTAAAGATATCCCAGCCGTGTGCATCATAAGGGGTATCTGTATTGATAACATCTTTTGCGCGTTCAAGGGAAAGATATGTTTTCAGATTCTTATGTTTGAAGATGAAGCGGATATCATAATCCGAATCCGCATCATCTGTCCCCCACGCCCTGCTCCCCGCTTCACAAGCAAAAAGGATATCGATATTATATTTCTCTTCTGCTGTGCACAGCCATTTGTCCATGTGAAAAGCAGCAACCTTTCCAAGTTAGTTTTCGTACTGTGCAATATTCCTCTCAATTTCTTTCAGCTCTTCAATTGGGAAATCATCTTTTAAAGCAGCCGTAATTCCTTCATAATATTCGTTGTTCTGTTCAATCAGCGAATTGAGCAGCCGCTCGAATTCAGTCATCAGCTGGCTGCTGTAATGGAATTTCAGCCTGCTGCTTTCAGCCTGCAGATAACGGTCTGCAGGTTCCTGCAGGTTCTTCTCCAGTTCATCAGCTAATTGCTTGCGCTCATTTTTTTCAAAAAATGCTTTTGGATTTTTAAAGTAGGACAAAGCTTTTTTAAATTGGTTCGGGTCTTCATTGGAAAATGCTGATTCAAATTCAATACTTTCCATTTTTAACGGCTCATATGTGCTAAAAGTCATATCACTGTTTACATTGGAGGCTTTTTTGGAAATAGTCTCCTGCTGCTGAGCGATCAATTTGGATATATAGGATTCAAGCCTTAATGTTGTTGCACGAAGCTCCTGGGCAAAATCAAATCCAAAGCTTGCAAGGAATTCGTCCAGTGCCAATTTAAGCATTTTCTTTAAATTCCTTCCGTCATCTTTTAGAACTGAAGGATTAAATGCCTCCTTAACAAAGTCATAGAAACGAAGAAATACCCTCTGCTTGATGTAAAAGACGAGCTCATCTGTTTCCTGTTCAAGCCTTTGGGAAAGAAGTTCAGGTTTTTGTCCGCTGATAATCGCAGTAATATCCTTATGTTCTTTCTCAAGCTGTTTGAGTTTTCCGATCCGGACTTCTTTATTTTCCTGTGAGGAAGAAATATAAGACCTCAGCTGGGCTAGCAGGCGCTTCCACTCTGTTTCTGCTGATGAAATGGAAATATTCAGCAGATCCTGATTAATAAAGGAGTAAAAGCTTTTTTCAAATGAACTGATATTGGATACTTCCTCTTTACTGCTATCCAGCTTCTCTGCAAGAGCTTGAAGGCTTGAAATGCCAGACAAATTAGGACGGCGGATTCCGTATTGCACCAGCTGTTCTTCAACGTACTGGAGAACCGAATCTTTTTCCTCCTCATTATTGGCAAGGTCAATGGCATTGACAATAAAGAACATCTTATCAAGGGAGAAGGTATCCTTAACCCTTCCCAGCTGGATAAGGAACTCTCTATCCGCTTTTGAGAAGGCATGATTATAATAAGTGACAAAAAGAATAGCATCCGAGTTTTTAATATATTCAAATGCAACCCCGGTATGCCTCGCATTAATCGAATCAGCGCCGGGTGTGTCAACCAGGGTAATTCCCTGCCTTGTCAGTTCACAGTCAAAGTAAACTTCAATCGTTTCAACAAAGCATGATTTTTCTTCATTGGCAACATAATCCCCAAACTCATCCAAGTAAGCTTTAATGATTTTTCCCAGCTTATCTGTGAAGAAATGGTACCCTTTCATAAATGCATTAAGAAATGCAAAGTGTGTCTTTTCACTCGCATCAAAATCCTGGTTTTCCCCAGTGATCTTCTTAATTGCGGCGGCAGCATCATCGAAGTTTCCTGCTGAATAATCAAACACCTTCAAGGAATGATTGATATCATTTAAAAGTGTATGTGAATCTTTAACCTTAACAAGAACGGTTCCATGTTTATTTTCATCTGTAACAGGCTTAATCTTGTTGATAGCAGCTGTCGTCGGATTCGGTGAAACAGGAAGAAGCTTATTCCCGATCAAAGCGTTGGCAAAGGAAGACTTCCCTGCACTAAATGCACCAAAAAGGGCAACTGTAAATTCTTTGCTATCAAGCCTTGATGCTTTATCTGCCAAATCAGCTGCAAGCTTTCTGAAGCCCGGGAGCTCCTTTACTTCATTAGCAGTATATCGAAGCTTTTCAATAACAGGCTGTACTGCAACTGCAGAAACCGCTTCCTTTTCAGGCTCTTCATCAGGTGACTGTTCAGATTTCCGGGTTGCCTGTTCTTTCTCAGCTTTATCTTCATTCAGGAAAACAACTTCAGCTTCATCAACTTCTTCTGCTGCAAGCATATGGGCTTTTTCCTGAAACTCATGAGTATTAAATTCACCAGTCAAATAGACGTTCATTCCCGCTGATGCCTTATTAATTTTTTCATGGATGGCCTTTAACGCATTTAATGCTTCAGCGTAAGCATTAAGGGTGTGAATTTCATTGACCAGCGCAGTTTGTTCCTGGCTGTTATTTTCTTCGAGTGCTTCTAGAAGTGCATTCTTTAAAGAAGCTGCGTTCTTTTTGGCAATTCTCTTTACAGCCTCAGCTGTGTCGTTTGTATATTGCAGAACATAATCACCTGAAACCATTGCCCCGGATTTTACCGTTTCAGCTAAAATAGCTGGTTCAAAGTTAAGCTTGAAACTCTGAACTTGTGCAAGTTTTTCAGAATCATGGATACTATGCTTCTTGAACTGCTGTAAAAACAGCTCCTTTATATGCCACTCCAGCTGAGATTTAACATTTTCTGATAAATCCTCATAGAAGCGGTCAAGCCTCAATGACCTTTCCTGCTCCGTTTTCTGTTTGCTGAAAAACAGGCCAACCTTAAAGGAGGGCTGGCACGATTCAAGATATGATTCAGCCAGTTCCCTCGTTTGGAAAGGCATTAAATAAGCATTTTTCAAAATCTCATCTAATTTACCGGTTACCTCTATATCAGCTTCATGTAAGGAAGAATTCAGCTTATTTAACTGGTTCTCCAGGTCTTCCAGTCTGCCGGGAAGCTGCTCCCTGTCATCCTGATCAAGTTCTGCCAGTTTTTCTTCCCAGTCAGCTTTTTCAGCTGCATGAGAGTCTCTTAAAAACTCAAGATGATCCTCTGTTAATTTCTTCAAAGAATTAAAAACAGACTGAGGCAAAAGTTCTTCACGATCAGCGATGCTGCTGTTAATAAAGCTCTGAAGTTCCTTAAAATCGTTTGCCTGATGGTTCTCGTCTTTTAACGTGGTGTAAAAAATCCGGGCAGGCTTTACTCCCCAGGATGCAAATGAATCCTTTACACTTTTTTTGAATTGCTCAAAGCTGAGTTCTTCATCGCGATGTTTATCAATTTGATTGATAACAAGATAAACATCTTTTCCTGCTGCCGTCAGTTCTTTCGTAAAAAGAAAATTTAATTCTGACTGAACATGGTTGTAATCCATTACATAAAAAATGAGGTCAGCTAAATGAAGAGCAGATTCAGTAGCAATTCTATGCGCATCATCAGTGGAATCGATTCCGGGTGTATCCATAATCACTGCCTTCTTTGGCAAGCTGGCGGCAGAATGGCTTATTTCAATGGAATGGATAGAATCGCCATCTTTGCAATAGGATTTTACCTGTCCGTAATCATATGGAGCAGGATAAAGCCTTGGCTTTCCTTCCTTAAAAATTACTTTTGCATAATCTTCCTCACCTGATTTGACTTTGACCAGATTGGCACTGGTTGGAATTGGCGAGGAAGGAAGAAGATCTTCACCTGCCAGCCTGTTGATCATGCTTGATTTTCCGGCAGAAAAGTGCCCGCAAAAAGCGATGGCAAATTCCTGGTTCGTTAGCTTAATCACGAGATCCTTAGCTCTTTGGGCTGTCTCGGCATCTCCATTTCTCTGGGCAAATGTATATATAGCAGTTATTCTGTTTATTAATTCAGTTTGCTGCAATCCTGGTTGCAAAATCGTGTCGGCCATTTCCATTAATCCCCTTGTAACTATAATTTACATCCTATTTTAAATGATTTTTGTTTATTTTCCTATACAGGATGGATTAATCTTTGATTTTTCTAATTTTTATCAGCAAATCAGTTTCTGCTGTTATTCTATGTTCTATTTTCAAATTACTGCTTATAAATTGTTTGTCTTACAATTTAGCCCGTTGATTTCCGCTGCAGGCACTCGCTTTCCGCGGGGCGGGCGCTGAGCCTCCTCAACGCTAAGCGTCTCCGGGGTCTCACCTATCCCGCTGCTCCCACTGGACGTTGAATAAGCTTCCCTGAAAAAACACCGCACGAAGAAAATGCGATAGCATTTTCGAGGATCTCGCGCCTTCCGCTCCAATCAACTCAGTGCATTCATGTATTTAACTTCTAAAAACCTATTTAAACAGACGATATGAAAACAAAAACCAGGCATAGATAGCCTGGTTTCAATAAGTAGTTATTATCTTGTATGTGGTCTAGCTACGTTATTTAAAACATGTTTCATAACAAGTGAGTAGGCAGCAATTGTGCCGGCAACGAATAGAATTGTCATATGTAGCAGCACCTTCCTGTTGGAATGATATTGAGAATAATTTTCAAATTCAATTAGAAGTTTATCACGAACGATAATCATTTTCAATAGGGAATTTAAAATTGTCAAACTTTTTTAATATCTTCTTTAAGGTCAGGCCGTAACCGTAAAAAGGCTTCTTCGTATTCTGTCAATTCCTTCAGTGCTTTTTCCTCTTCTGGTATTCTGACAGAAAGCACCATTATGTTTAGCAGAGTAAAAACAGCTGCCGTTATATAAGCCTGATATATTAAAGGAATCAAGAGAAATTCAGCAGCTACAATGGCATAGTTGGGATGCTTTATAAACCGGTATGGCCCTCTTCTGACTACCTTAGCTCCCGGCAGGACGATAATTTTTGTATTCCAGTATTTCCCCAAAGAAAACAGCGCCCATATCCTCCCCGCCTGGGTAAGGAAGAACAGAATCAGCAATATGGGCCAAAAAGGCGACAGATCTTTTTCAAAGATAAATACTTCAAGAGGATAGCAGACAAAAAATAAAGCGTGAACCGCAACGATCCAAGGATAGTGCCGCTGGCCAAATTCCAGTGCTCCCCTGTCTTTCATCCACTTTTCATTACTCCGGGCTACAGCAAGCTCTGCTGCCCTTTGCAAAATGATGAAGGTAATAAAAATTAAGAACAGCATGTATTCACTCCCATTCCAGCAGCAGTAATTCCGAGCTGAATCCCGGTCCGAGTGCAGTTGCCAGCCCGATATCTCCCTGTCTGCCGATCTTCATAAACCTTTTGAGTACGTAAAGAATAGTTGCAGATGACATATTACCGAACTCCCTTAATACATCAAGTGAAATCTCTGTCATACAAGGGTCAAATTGCAGCGATTTCTGATAAGCATCAATGACTTTTTTTCCGCCGGGATGGGCAACAAAGTGGTTTATCTCTTCCATTTCTATGCCTTTTCCCCTTAGAAACTCCGTTACATTGGGCTTTAGCCATCCCTCTATTATGGATGGGATGTCCTTTGAGAAGACCACATATAAACCCTCATTCTTCACTTCCCAGCCCATTACATCCAAAGAATTTCGCTTGGTTGTTGATTGGGTTCCCCGAATTCCGGGAATGGACGACAGCTTTTGAAAATCCCTTTGTACTTTATCACCTGTTATAAGCGCACATGCTGCACCATCAGCAAATAGAGAGGTCCCGATAAGATTGCTTTTTGACCGGTCATTGCGCTGAAAAGTCAAACTGCATAATTCTATACTTAAAACCAGTACCTTCGCTTCAGGGAAAGCCAGACAATACTCATAGGCTCTTGAAAGCCCTGATGCCCCGCCTGCACATCCCAGCCCCCATATCGGAATTCGTTTCGTATGCTCAGAAAATGGAAGCTTATTCATGATTCTTGCTTCAATACTTGGAGTGGCAATCCCTGAACTTGAGATAGTAAAGATGGCGTCGATCTCATCGCACGGAAGGTTTCTGGTCAGGAAAAGATCATTTTCCAGGCAGCGCTTTATTGCCCTTGTTCCCAGTTCAATAGACTGCTCAATATATGTATTGTTTCGTTCTTCAAATGATTTATCTGTTTTGAACCATTCCAGTCCCTTTGCAAAGTGCCGCTTCTCAATTTGGCCGTTGTGGAAAGCTTTTAATAGCCGTTCAATATCCTTAAAGGAACCGGAAAATAAATCTCTGGCAAAATCCATTACCTGATCTTGTGTCAGAACATGTTCAGGTATTGCCTCCGCTACTGATACAATTGCTGGCATAGATGACTCTCCTTCTATTTCTTTCTGTTAATTTTTCCAAATAAAAGCAATTTATGTTTCAAAATTGGATAAAGAGCAAAAAAAAAGCTTCCCCCATTAGGAGGAAGCAATGTGTTTTGAAGGAGTTGTTGTGCATCTTTATTATAAATGAATCATTAAATGAATAGCATTACTAAATCTTTTCCAATTAACATTTTGGGTGCCGCGCCAATCCATGAAGTGCAGGCCCTTGGGCAGTTATTCTGATGCATCCAATCCATTATGGTTTTTATGATGCTTTTGAACTTCTATATATATTTTTTTCGTCACCAGGATACCGCAAGCAGCACAAACTTCTTCTTCATTATATAAAAGCCGGCAGTTATCACAATAATATTTCTCCATCCCATTACACTCTCTTTCTTCCGAGAAACATCGCTTCGGAAATGTAAAAATACCGATAGAATATTATATTGATTTCCAATATTATTGTGATTGCCGCAAAGAAGAATTATAAAGCCTTCTGCTCCGCAAGAGAAGCACGCTGAACTGCTTTTTTTCCTTTAACAACATTGAAAACGATATTTAAAAGGATGGCCGTCACACTGCCTGCCACTATCCCGTTATCCGTCAGGATCCGCACACTCGAAGGCATTTGCGCGAATAGTTCAGGAACGGCTGTTACACCCAGCCCCATCCCGACAGAGCAGGCAATGATCAATAAATTTTCCTGGGAGGAGAACTCTACTTTGCTGAGCATTTTTATTCCATAGGCGACTACCATACCGAACATGGCAACCATTGCGCCTCCTAATACTGGAGTTGGAATAATGGTTGTCAATGCACCGATTTTCGGAACCAGTCCAAGCAGTACAAGGAACGCACCTGCTGTATATATAACATTCTTTGTTTTTACGCCTGACAGCTGAAGAAGTCCGACGTTTTGAGAATAGGTTGTATAAGGAAATGCATTAAAGACAGCACCAAGAATAATGGCAAGCCCTTCTGCACGATATCCATTCGAGAGGTCCTTTTCTTCCAATTTCTCTTCACAGATATCTCCCAGTGCAAAGTATACGCCTGTAGATTCAACTAAACTGACCATTGCTACTAGAATCATAGTCAGGATGGCTGTCACCTCAAAGGTCGGCATACCAAAATAGAAAGGTGATGGCATATGGAACCAGGAAGCGTCTCCAACAGCCGTGAAATCGACCATGCCCATAAAATAGGATGCTATGGTTCCTGCAGCCAATCCCAGCAAAATGGCAATCGCCCGGATAAAGCCATTAAAGAAACGGAAGAGAATAATAATGAACAGCAAAGTTCCAAAAGCCAATGCGATGTTTGTCATCGAACCAAAATCCGGGCTTCCCTGTCCGCCGGCCATATTATTCATGGCAACAGGAATTAACGTAATCCCGATAATTGTAACTACTGACCCTGTCACAACAGGCGGGAAAAATTTCACCAGTTTTCCAAAATACTTTGAAACAGCTACCACAAAAATACCGGAAACCAGTATAGACCCATAGATTGCCGGTATTCCATACTGTCCGCCAATCGCAATCATTGGTCCAACAGCCGTAAATGTGCAGCCAAGTACGACCGGCAGCCCAATTCCAAAGAATCTGCTGCGCCATACTTGAAGCAGTGTTGCAATTCCGCACATAAAAATATCAATTGAAACCAAATAGGTAAGCTGTTCCCCGGTTAATCCCAGTGCCCCACCTACAATCAACGGTACAATGACCGCGCCTGCGTACATGGCAAGGACATGCTGAATTCCGAGCGAAGCAATTTTAATAGGATTCTGATTCATCGCAACAATTCCTCCATTTTCTCTGATGTTTTTTCAAAGCTGATCATGCCATTTTCAAGAGAGTCAATAATTGCTAAAGATTCGACCCGGAATCCATTCTCTCTCAGCTGCTGTCCGCCATTTTGAAAGCCTTTTTCAATAACAATTCCTATCCCTGCGACTGCTGATCCCGCTTTTTGGGCTATTTCGGCAAGACCTAATGCAGCCTGTCCATTCGCTAGAAAATCATCAATGATCAGAAGATTATCCTCTTCTGAAAGATATTTCCTTGAAACAGAGATTTCACTTGTTTCTTCCTTTGTAAAAGAATAGACAGAAGCTGTAATCAGGTCATTTACCAGAGTGAGTGATTTTCTTTTTCTCGCAAATACAACCGGGACATTCAGATGAAGTCCCGCCATTACAGCTGGTGCAATCCCTGAAGATTCGATTGTCAATATTTTTGTAATCCCGCTGTTTGAGAATCTATCTGCAAATTCTCTCCCGACTTCATGCATAAGCTGAGGATCTATTTGGTGATTCAGAAATGAATCCACCTTTAAGACTGAAGGTGATAAAACAACCCCTTCGCTTTTTATTTTTTCAATGAGCATATCCATTTTGCGTCCTCCTCTGTGATAGAAAGCCTTCAGGTCCATAAAAAAAGCCTGAGGCCCATTGCATTCACAACATAAAAATGAGTGAAGCAATGGCCTTCAGGCTGGAAGTTTAGCTGCAGGCAAACAGGGATGACAAACAAACGCCCTGGTCATTGCTCACTCATAGTCGAATTATTTACGGTAATCCGGTAGAAACTTGCGAGCCATATCCTCGCGATTATATGAGTGAATGTTATTAATTTATTAACATTATAACATCATTTCCTGATACTTCAACAAAAACCTTCATACAAAGACGAACCAAAATAATATTTTTTCTATAATCGTTCGTAAATTGGACAGTTTATTATTTTAAGTATGATTTTTTTCTATAATTAGTACCTCTTTTGAAGACAAATGTAAACCTTCACATTTATTTCACAATTTACAACTATGTTTTGTGATTTAAATCACTTAAATATCAATTTTTCACCATTATCATAGTGTTTAAGTTACGAATGAACAATTTGTGAACTCACCAAAAGCATCTAGAATCTTCCTAAATGTTTTGTATTATGAAAGTGTAATCATTTACTTTTTCCAATTTTCGAAAGGAGTGAAGGAAAATGGCGAAAACGGAACTCAGCCGCAAAACAAAAACTGAAATAGAGGATAGCTCTTCCTTAAAGGGAACGTTAGCTTCCGTTTTCTTATTGGGATTCTTCCTGATCATTACATGGGTAGGCGTTTATCTATTATTTATCAGCCGCTTTTAAAGTTAGAAAGGGGAAAAAGCCATGCATATGCATAAGTTTGAAAAAGCCTGGCTCACTTTTGGAATCGGATCGCTGCTTGTTTTTTTAACAGTACTGGGAGTCAGCGCATTTTACCTGGGCAATCAGCCTCCAAGCTGTTTGGCAACCATTGATCCTGAAAAGGTCGATACTACCGTTCCATTTAATGAGCCTGGATTGAAAAAGGTAGAAGGAAAAGATTGGGATTACGAATTGATATACGTAGCATCTGCGTTTTCCTACAGCCCAGCTGAAGTAGAGGTCCCATATGGAGCTAAAGTGAAAATTATCGCTACAACCAAAGACGTTGTCCACGGTTTTGAAGTTGCTGGATCGAATATCAACATGATGCTTGAACCCGGATATATCAGTGAACATGTGACAACATTTGATAAAACAGGCGAATACTTAATTGTATGTAATGAATATTGCGGTGTTGGTCACCACATGATGTCGTCTAAAATTAAGGTGGTGGAATAATGTTTAATCCTTCAGCAAAATTAAAAGTTGACCCTCGTGACGCAAAATTGGCAATGGCTCACTTTTTCGTTGCTTTTACAGCTTTAGCAATAGGCGGCCTAGCCGGATTATTGCAGACTTTGGTCCGCTCCGGTAAATTCGAGCTCCCGGCAGGCATCGGGTATTACCAGATCCTCACGGTTCACGGTGTTGTATTGGGACTTGTACTTACTACTTTTTTTATAATGGGCTTCCAGTTAGCTGCAACAAGCAAAACATCAGGGACCCTTACAAATAAACAGCGCATTACCGGCTGGATCGGTTTTTGGCTGATGACAGCGGGAACTGTTCTTGCAGCTGTTATGATTCTGCTGAATGAGGCTACAGTTCTTTATACTTTCTATGCTCCTCTTCAGGCACATGCATTGTACTATATCGGTTTAACACTTGTCATAGTGGGAAGCTGGATTGACGGGGCAGCAATCATTATGAAGTATGCAGAATGGCGCAGGAAAAATCCTGGCCAGCCGAGTCCGTTATTAACCTTCATGTCATTGGTCAACACGATGATGTGGATTGTGGCAACAATCGGTGTAGCATCCACCGTTCTTTTCCAGCTTCTTCCATGGTCGTTAGGATTTGTAGAGACCGTAAATATCGGTGTCAGCCGAACTCTATTCTGGTATTTCGGGCATCCGCTTGTATACTTCTGGCTATTGCCGGCTTATATGGCCTGGTATGTTGTCATTCCAAAAGTCATCGGCGGAAAGATTTTCTCTGATTCATTGGCACGTATGTCTTTTATATTATTCCTGCTGTTCTCAATCCCTGTCGGATTTCACCATCAATTAATGGAGCCGGGAATTGATCCGGCATGGAAGTTCCTGCAGGTTATCTTAACATTCCTGGTTGTCATTCCATCTTTAATGACTGCATTTTCTTTATTTGCTACTTTCGAAAGCTTTGGCCGTTCAAAAGGGGCCACAGGGTTATTTGGATGGGTTAAGAAACTTCCTTGGGGAGATGCGCGATTTGTCGTTCCATTCATTGGGATGGTAGCCTTTATCCCTGCGGGTGCAGGCGGGATCGTCAACGCCTCCCACCAGATGAACCAGGTAGTTCATAATACAATTTGGGTAACCGGTCACTTTCACTTAACAGTGGCAACATCTGTAATGCTTACATTCTTTGGGGTTTCCTACTGGCTTATTCCTCATCTGACTGGAAGAACATTAACCAAAGCAATGAATAAATTAGGGATCATCCAGGCAGTTATCTGGTCAATCGGAATGACATTCATGTCCGGTGCCATGCATGCTGTGGGTCTGCTTGGAGCACCGCGCCGTTCATCCTATTCAGAATATGGCGGAGCAGCACAAGCAGCAGAATGGATTCCATACCAGGTTGCACAGGCAATCGGCGGATCTATCCTCTTCATTGGCATAATTTTAATGATTTATATCTTTATCAACCTTGCATTCTTCGCACCAAAGGGCGAGCAGGAATTCCCTGTCGGAGAAGCGGCTGATGAGGCGGAAAAAGCGCCGATGGTATTCGAAAACTGGAAGCTGTGGCTCGGAATTACTGTTGTTCTTATTCTATTTGCCTACACTATTCCATTTATCGATTTGATTCAAAATGCACCTCCAGGGGCTAAAGGATATAAGTTATGGTAAAAAAAACACTCCGGTCTAAATTTGACCGGAGTATTTTAATGATCTAACTTGCTCTCAGCTGTCATTCCCGCGTTTTTCCTTCTTGCAGGCAAATTCACAATAATAACCGAACTGAGTATCAGCAAAGCACCGCAAATCTGGACTGCACTGAGATTTTCCCCGTAAAGAGTCAGTCCTAAAAGCATGGCCACGACTGGTTCCACTGTAGCGATCACAGCTGCTTTGCTTCCATCTGTTTTTTCCAGTCCCCAAGTGTAAACAAAATAGGCCAGAACCGTAGGCACAAACCCTAAACCAATACTAAGAAACAAAACTTCAGCGTTCAAAAAAACTGAAGCTTTGGTCCATAGCTTTGTTACCGGGATCAGAAATACCGAAGCAACTAGGAATGTATAAAGCGTAACTGTAAAGGGATGATACTTTCTTAACGCAAATTTCCCGAAGATTGTATAAAGTGCATAGCCAAACCCGGCACCTAATCCCGTTAAAATGCCAACCAGTGTAATATCACTGCTGCCCGCTGATATTCCGGCAACTAAAATGCAGCCCACAAGAGTGCCTGCCACTGCTGAAATCTTTCTTAGATTTATCCCTTCCTTTAGGAACAGGTAAGATAATAAAGTCACAAATGCCGGAGCGGTGTAAAGCAGAACGACTGCCAATGAAATGCTGATCTGGTTCATCGCTGTGAAATAACAATAATTAAAAAAGACAATGCTCAGTATTCCGGTTCCAGCAAAAAAACGGATGTCAGCGGCAGATTCCAGTTTAAAACAGTTCCGGAAACGCATCATTCCGATTAGAACGAGAAATATAGCTGCAAAAAACACTCTTACAGCCACAATTTCCATAGCTGAGAATCCATATTTCCCGAGCCCTTTAACAAATACTGCAATAACACCCCATAAACTTGCTCCTAACGCAATCATTAGAAATGGAAGTAATTTCTTCATTTGGTCTCTCCATGAAGTAAGAGGATGGCTGAGGCCACCCCCTTACTAAAATTATGTTCAAACATTTATTTCAGCTGATACACCTTGCCGTACTTATCATACAGATAATCAATTAAATGCTGGGCATTCAGGCCTTCTCCCGTTACATCATTTAAAATTTCAAGCGGTTTTTTCATCTTGCCGAACTGGTGCACATTCTTAGTGAACCATTCTTTGATCGGAAGTAAATTACCCTCTTCAAGCAATTCATCATAATTTGGCAAGTCCTTTAACATACTGTTTTTCAGCTGTGCTGCATACATGTATCCCAAAGCGTATGAAGGGAAATAACCGAAGCTTCCCCCTGCCCAGTGAACATCCTGAAGAACGCCTTCTCCGTCATTCTCTGGCTTTACTCCCAGGTATTGTTCATATTTTTCATTCCAGATCGCTGGAAGGTCTTTAACTTCAATTTCATCGTTAAACAAGCCTTTTTCAATTTCATAACGGATGATGATATGAAGCGGATATGTTAATTCATCTGCCTCAATACGGATTAAAGATGGCTTTGATTCATTAATTGCACGATAAAAAGAATCTATTGAGACAGCATCAAATTGACCGCTTGCATATTCTTTAAGAAGTTCATAATTCTTTTTCCAGAATGAAAGATGTCTTCCAACAAAGTTTTCATAAAATAGTGACTGTGATTCATGAATTCCCATGGATGTGCCAGAGCATAGCGGAGTTCCTACCAGGTCAGAAGAAATATTTTGTTCATAAAGAGCATGCCCGCCTTCATGAATCGTGCCAAATACAGCTGTCCGGAAATCAGTTTCATCATATTTGGTGGTTACTCGGACATCACCGGGATTTAAACCTGTTGCAAAGGGATGAACGGTTTCATCGAGACGTCCCGCTTTAAAGTTATAGCCCATTTGATCAAGAACTTTAAGGCTGAAATCCCGCTGTTTGTCCTTGGAAAAATGTTCAAATAAAAAGCTGGTTTCCGGTTTATTCTGTGAGTCAGAAATCTGCTGAACAAGCGGAACAATTTTTTCCCTCAGCTGCCCGAACACCTGATCAAGCGTTTCAACGGTGACACCAGGTTCATACATATCCAGAAGAGTATTATATTTATTTCCTTCATATCCCCAATAAGAAATGAATCTTTTATTCATTTCAACAAGCTTTTCCAAATAAGGCTGGAACATTTCAAAATCTGAGCTTGCCTTTGCATCTTCCCAAATACTTTCAGCCCTGGATTGCAGGATGACATATTCGGTATATTCCTCCGCAGGAATTTTTTTATTCCGGTCATAATCCTTTTTACATTCTTCCAGTGTTTTCACAGTTACTTCAGAAAGATTTTCCCGGCCGGAGAGTTTCGCTATGTATGCTGCCATTTCCTCAGAAGTGGACATTCTGAAAACTTCTGAAGAAATCATTCCAATCACTTCGGAGCGCTGTTCCATTCCCTGCTTGGGTGCGCCTGTCCTCATATCCCAATACATCAGCCCGATCGCTTCATTATAGGCCGTCATTTTTTTGACATAATCCAGGAATTGCTGTTCTGTCTGTTTAAGTGATTCTGTCACAATTTTTCCCCCTTTGTATCTATTACAGTTTCATTTTATCATATTTTTCTGAAAAGGCAGTCTCTATAAGCTTTTTCTTACCTTTGCTCTTTGGCTGTTTTTCTTTTTCACCTGGCTGTCAAAGAGTTATAATGGTGGAAAGTGAACTAACCGGAAAGTGAGATAGCATGAAATATTTGATTTATTTTATCGTTATAGCAGCATTTATTGATACATTTTCTCAGCTTCCTATAATGAGCCCCTTTGCGATGTCATATTATCCATCACCCGCCTTTGCGGGAATGATTGTTGGGATGTATTCCTTCTCGAATATGATAGGCAATATTTTAGCCGGCTATTGGATAGATAGAAGCGGAGCAAAAAGGGTTCTTGTGTCCGGTCTATCATTAACCGGAATCATTTTAGTCCTGTATACCTTTACTGATTCACCCCTCCAATTAATCTCAGTAAGATTTCTTCACGGGTTATTTGGCGGATTCCTGGTCCCTGCGGCTTTTACAATCATTTCAAACCTCGGAACTTCAGACAAACAAGGTAAAAAAATGGCTGTATCAGGCGCAGCTGTCGGCTGTTCAGCCATTATAGGACCCGCTTTTGGGGCAGTCATTGCTTCTAATTACAGCATAAACTGGGTCTTTTTAATTATAGCGGCAACAATGATCAGCAGCGCAGTCATTGCCTTTGTGTTTCTGCCTGCAGAGACTATGAAAAATGTAAAAAAAGAGAGCTCCCATGAGAAAATGCTTCCATTACTTAAAAATCCTATGCTCACTGCAAGTTATTTAGGAGCCTTTTCTCTTATGTTTGCTCAAGGGACACTTGCCTATCTTCTTCCTCTTCAGGTAGAAGCGATGCAAATTGATGCGATGTACAGCGGAATATTATTAAGCACTTTCGGAATAACTGCAATTCTTATTTTTCTGCTGCCCATTAATAAAATTTTTGATAAATATAAGCATCACAATAGCATGCTTTCTGGCATGGTGATCATAGGAATTGCATTAATCCTGCTAAGTTCAGCATCTTCTCTTGGATTCATGTTTTTATGCATGGTTCTTTACGGCACCGGGTTTGCTCTTCTATTCCCATCCATTAATGCCCTTATAGCCAATCATACAACTGAAAAAACAAGAGGAAAGGCATTCGGCCTCTTCTATGCCTTTTTTTCTTTAGGTGTGGTAGCCGGTTCCACCATATTAGGTTTCTTGAGAGTAACATTCAACATAGGTTTTTTAATCGCCGCAGCCATTTTATTGTTAACTGTATGCGGCATGTCCATATACTTTAAAAAGAGAAGTCCCCAAATATTAAAAAGCGGGAGTGACTGAAAATGAAAGAATTAGTAGGCAGCTGCGCTGTTTGCGGGAAAGACCTATACTGTCTAGATGGATTCTTCAATGGAGTCCATAATGAAAAAAATGAAACTATCTGTTTTGAATGTATGGAGAA